>JANRKT010000267.1:0-20176 GCA_033763355.1 Chitinophagaceae bacterium
CTGAGCTACCCCGCCAAATATTTCTATCATGTTGTTGAATCCAAGTCCGCCGTGGCGGATATGAATCCTGCGCTCTAACCGCCTGAGCTACCCCGCCAAATATTTCTATCATGTTGTTGAACCCAAGTCCGCCGTGGCGGATACCTGTCCCGCATGATGCGGCGATGAATCCTGCGTCACGCCAGCGGCGTGACTACCTCGCCTTTTTTTAGTATGAATTTCCTAACGGGCAGCAAAAATATAAAAAACCGGTTAATCGGCGAAATGGAATTAACCCGGTTAATGCCGCCACCGGTACAATTAATCACAGGGTTATAATTCCTGTTCAGTATTATTGCTGTTAAATTTTATTTCTCATTGATTTATTTCAAACTTGTATTGGTGGCCTTGTTCTGGGGAGGTACTTTTATTGCCACCCGTATAGCTGCACAAACTTTTGAGCCATTCCAGGGTTCGCTGATGCGCTATCTTATCGCATGTATTTTTTTTCTGCCGCTGGCATGGAAAAGCAACAGGAGTTTTTTGAAAGTTGACAAAAAGCAATTCTGGCTGTTGTTCTCGCTGGGACTGACCGGCATATTTGCTTACAATTATTTTTTCTTCAGGGGA
This sequence comes from Chitinophagaceae bacterium, assembly GCA_033763355.1. GTDB lineage: Bacteria > Bacteroidota > Bacteroidia > Chitinophagales > Chitinophagaceae > JANRKT01. The sequence continues at coordinate 610 of JANRKT010000267.1, forward strand.
TTAAAGCTGGTGCCTGCCAGCCACGGCGCTTTGCTGGTTGCTTTAAACCCTTTGATCGTTATGCTGTTTTCTGCCATATGGTATAAAGAGAAAATTACTTTGCTTAAAACAGTTGGAATACTGCTTTCATTAACGGGTGTTGTAATTGTAATTTCAAGGGGGAAGGTGGGTGAATTGTTTCAAAGTTTTGAATTGGGAGATGCATTTATGCTGGGCTGCCCTGTTACATGGGCCATTTATACTCTTGTTGCCAAAGAAGCATTAAAGAAATCCACACCGTTGGTGGCGAGCACATGGGCTTCGTTTACAGGTTGTATTATGCTGGCATTATTTGCATCGGCAGAAACTTTCCCGGCTTCAGTTCCCGCCAAAGTATGGGTTGCACTCTCTTATCTTGGCATAATCGGCACTGTGGTGGCGTTTGTATGGTATTACGATGGCATTAAAAAATTAGGCGCTACGCGTACAGCTGTTTTCAATAACCTCGTCCCCGTATTTGCATTGGTGCTTTCTGTTTTAATTCTTCATGAAACGGTTTCATGGTACACTTACATGGGCGCATTGCTGGTAACAGGAGGGGTGCTTCTGATTAACCGGTTTTAAGGAGAAACCAGGATAAAACTTATATGTGTTTATAAAAAATTATCCTGGCCTGATGTAATTTCTCTTCTGCAAAATTCAAAAACAGCTTGCAATATTTATGGGGTTGTTTTGTTATCACTTCCACCGGAAATATATGCCAGCAACTTACCATCGGGAAGGTAATTTGAAGAGTAGAACAGTTTAACCTGTTCTGTACCGGCGTTTTTCAGGAACTTCAGTATTTCTTTTGCCTTACAGGTCATGCCTGTATTAGAGCCGGTGGCATCGGTAAAACGCCATTCTTTAATGGTTTTATTGCGGCTGTCTTTTAAAGCAACCACCCTGTTTTTACCGGTTTGCCCGCAATGGCTGTAATAAATGTTCACTTCGTCGTTGCTGTTGCTTTCATTTAATGTAAAGGTTTTTACCCCTTTTGTAACAGATACATACTGCTGAAGGATGAGCTTGTTGTTCAGGTAAACTTCAAAACGGTCGCCGCCGAAGCCGGAAGTGAATGAAAACTGTGTTGCAGCATACACCATAAGCATTAATACCAGCGCTATGGATTTTTTGTTAACTGATTGCATAAAAAATATTTTATTGGTTAATAAATTCAGCATGATGCCATGCCCTGTTCTTACACAGTACAAAACAAAATAATCCGCTGAACAGCAAATAATCAGTTTGACAAGAAGAAAAGAATACTTGACGTGTTGCAGGAAAGGGGATATCCGGGCCGGAGAATACAGATTGAAACGCCTTATCTTTTAATACGCATTACTTCTTCTGCCCCGTTTTTTTTGTAGCGGATAACATAAAGCAGCCTGCCGTTAAGGTCATACAATTTCCAGTCGCCCTGCCTTTTGCCTTTTTTATACAAGCCGGTAAACCGTACTGTTCCTTCTTCCAGCCATTCAATCCAGATGCCGTTCCTGGATCCTTTATGATAGTACCCTGAATCTTTCAGGCGGCCGTCGGGGTACCATGATAAATATGCCCCTGTAAGAAAGCCTTCTGTAATCAATCCGGACGGCCTGAAGAAATTTCCCCTGATAACCGGCGCCCCATGAAGGTACTGGTGGTTGCCTTCCATCCGCGGTATGTAATTTTTCAGCTCAAACATTTTCCCGTTGTAATACCACGATTTCCATGTTCCGGTTTTAATATTTCTTTTTGCTGCGCCTGAATCTGCAGGCTGGCCATTCTCATGCCATACCTGCACAATGCCCTCAATATAATTATCCCGGAAATTGCATTTCATTCTTGTGTTTCCTGATGAATCATAGATGATGAAAGGGCCGTCTTTGTTATCAAGCTTTTTTCTGTATTCTGCGGAAGCAATTTTAATTCCCTTCATATCCAGCAATATCAACCGGTATTTGTTCGGAGAAATGTGCTGCGGTTTCCCTTTGTACCGGTACGAATAACCATTTCCCTCTTCCTCAAAAAAAATATTGAAGAAAACGGTATCGGTGTATTCAGTTTGCGTATGCGAAAACAACACAATCTGCAGGAAGAAAATTGTCATCAGGATTTTCTTAACCCTGCTGTAGCTGCCGGGCTTACTCTTCCTCATTTTTTTTATAAAAAGGGATTTTTAATGTAACCTTATAATCAATAATCCGGTTGTGTTCAATGGCGGGGTACCATCCCGGAACACTGTTTATCAGCCGGATCACTTCTGTTGTAAAAAGTTCGTTGCTGCTGTAAGTTATTTTCGTGTTTGCGATTTTCCCTTCTTTGGTTACTGTAAACTCAATATCAACAATACCCTCTAAACCCCTTCGCCACGCTTCCACGGGATAAAGCAGGCTGTCTTTTATATATTTCCGGATTCCCCCGTAATATCCTTTAATGGCGGGTTCTTTTTCAAGGCTGCACATAATGCCTGTAAATTTTCCATTGCTGTCATAACATTTAAGGTCTTTCAGCCTGCCTGCGGAAAATACTTCCTCTGTGGCGATGTTTCCATTTTCGTGGTACCAGGCCCAGTTGCTGTCTGCTGCATTGTTACTGAAAATTCCTGTGCATTTGATTTTCCCTGTTTCAAAAAATGAAACTGAAGGCCCATCTCTCAACCCTTTTTTAAATGTTATTGAATCTTTTAATTGCCCGTTGCTGTACCATGTTTGCCAGTTGCCTTCAGGAATATTGTTCTCATATTTTGAAGCCATCAACCGCTGGCCATGGCTGTAATAATAAACAAACCAGCCATGCTTTGTTGCCAGCTGTTTGTCTTTATAAAACCCACGCATCACTATTTTACCTGAATCATTGAAAGCAGCAACACTCCATCCAAGGCCTTCCTTAACAGCCACCCCTGCATAAACAGCCTCACTTTTTTTGCAGGGATCAAAGGCAGTATTGAAATATTTTATAAGGGTGTCTTTTTTCTGCGGAAATGAATATTGAAAGCAGCTGAAAAACAACAGTAACATGTAAAGTTTTCTCATCCAGATGTTTTAAAGTAAGTTACTGCAAAAAAGAGTTGAAAAAGTTAAACATTATTCAGGATGGCGGATCAGTTTGAAAAAGCAATGATATGATGACAGTTTGTTGTTTGCTTACCTGCTGTTTTTTTTGGAAGCGGTAGTAAATATTTGTGGATGGTATGCAAAGCAGCCTGTAAAAGAAACAAGGGATAAGGGGGCCTGTATGCATGTTGTAAATAATAAAACAAAAAAGGCATTCCATCCGGAACACCTTTTATCAATTATTTAAGGCTGGTAAAACTTATTTTGCCAGCGCATTCACCTTTTTTACAAGGCCGCTTTTGAGGTTAGCTGCTTTATTTTTGTGTATCACGCCTTTTTTGGCCAGTTTATCAATCATACCCAGCACTTCCGGCAGTTTGGCGGAAGCCTCTTTTTTGGTAGCCAGGTCCTTTAAGTCCTTTACGGCATTACGGGTTGTTTTACCCTGGTACCTGTTTTTATCACGACGTTTTGCTGACTGGCGGACATCTTTTTTGGTAGCCTTATGATTAGCCATGTAATCTTAATTTTTTGGACGGCAAAGGTAAGGGATCATGCTGTAAAATGTAAAAATCGGGCATAATATTTATAAACATAGTGGCTGGCTGCTAAATCCCGGTTTCCGGCCTTGCTCAGCATCTCAGGGCTTCTCAGAAGGTATTTTGCAACCAGCAGATCAAAAAACAACGAATTCATTCCCATCCCCGTACAATCCGTCATTTTTTCACCGATATTTGTCGTCCTATCAAAAGCTTGCATTTTCCATGAAGGATTTCTCGTATATCACCAGCTCTCACCCCTCATATATTGAGAGCCTTTACCAGGATTTTGTGAAAAACCCTGAAAGCGTTGACCCCGATTTAAAAAAATTCTTTGAGGGTTTTGATTTTGCCATCAGTAATGTTGTTGTAAATGGTAACGGAAAAGCGATGGCTGCCGGGAAGGCTGCCGTTACTTTTTCAGGAACCCCTTCTGAAGATGGAATAGACTGGATGAGGGAGATAAGGGCATATCGCATGATACTCGGGTACCGCAACAAAGGCCACCTGCTGGCAAAAACCAACCCCATCAGAAAAAGAAAAGACAGGGGCGCCAATATTGAACTGGGGTTTTATGGGTTTACAGAAGCAGACCTTGATAAAGAATTTCATGCCGGTAACTTGCTCGGGCTGGGCACTACTTCGCTCCGCAATATTTTCAACCACCTCGAAAAATGTTACGCTGCACATATTGGTATTGAGTTCAAATACATAAGCGACCAGAAGAAAGTTGACTGGCTGACCAATGAAGTAGAGAAAGGAATGCTGAACCCCCTGCCATTGGAGAAAAAGAAGAGGATACTCGAAAAGCTGAACCAGGGCGTAATGTTTGAGAAATTCCTGCATACCAAATATGTGGGCCAAAAAAGGTTTTCGCTGGAAGGCGGCGAAACAACTATTGCTGCATTGGATGCCATTATTAACACAGCTGCTGATTATGATGTACAGGAAGTAGTGATTGGAATGGCACACCGCGGAAGACTGAATGTACTTGCAAATATTATGGGCAAAACCTATGAGCAAATTTTCAGCGAGTTTGAAGGTACAGCAAAGATGGACCAGACTATGGGAAGCGGGGATGTAAAGTATCACATGGGATATGGCAGTGAGCTGCAGACACCCAATAACAAAACCATTCACCTTAAACTGATGCCCAACCCATCGCATCTTGAAGCTGTGGACCCCGTGGTGGTGGGCTTTGCAAGGGCCAAGGCTGATGTAATGTATGAAAGCAATTTTGATAAAATATTGCCCATATTAATTCATGGAGATGCATCAGTTGCCGGGCAGGGCATTGTGTACGAAGTATTGCAAATGTGCAACCTGAAAGGTTATTACACCGGCGGCACCATTCATTTTGTAATCAACAACCAGATTGGTTTTACAACTGATTTTGATGATGCCCGCAGTTCGGATTACTGCACGTCGCTTGCCGCTGCAGTGCATGCCCCGGTATTGCATGTAAACGGAGATGACGCCGAGGCAGTAATAAAATGCGTGGAGATCGCTACACGATACAGGCAGGAATTTAATGCTGACTTTTTTATTGATATGGTTTGCTACCGCCGGCACGGCCATAATGAAGGTGATGATCCCAAGTTCACACAACCTCATTTATATGCATTGATTGACAAGCATCCTAACCCAAGGGAAGTATATGTAAAATATTTGCTTGAAAATGGAGAGGCGGATGCACAGGAACTGGCAAAGGAAATGGAGAAGAAATTCTGGAGCGACCTCCAGGAGCGCCTTGATGATGTAAAGCAAAACCCCTTGCCTTATCATTACCAGCAGCCTGAACTGTGGTGGAAGAGTTTGAGACGTGCAACAGCAGAAGATTTTGACCAGTCGCCATTAACTGCAATAACCGAAGAAAATTTCAGGACTGTTTTTGATGCGCTAATGAAATGGCCTGAAGACTTTAAGCCATTGCGCAAAATAGAAAAGATATTACAGGATAAAGTAAAACTGTTTAATGATGAGGGGAAGGTGGACTGGGCGACGGGTGAGCTGATGGCTTACGGAAGCATATTGCTGGATGGTAATGATGTGCGCATGAGCGGACAAGATGTGCAAAGGGGCACATTCTCCCATCGCCATGCTGTATTGCGCAATGATGAAAATGATAAAGCCTATAACCGGCTTGAGAGGATCCCCGGTTCAAAAGGGCAGTTCAGGATTTACAATTCCCTGCTTAGTGAATACGGCGTTTTGGGTTTTGAATACGGCTATGCGCTGGCCAATCCACATGCATTGGTTATATGGGAAGCGCAGTTTGGCGATTTTGCCAATGGCGCCCAAACCATGATTGACCAGTTTATAGCAGCGGGGGAACAAAAATGGAACAGGATGAATGGGGTAACCATGCTGTTGCCTCATGGATACGAAGGCCAGGGGCCCGAACACAGCAGTGCAAGAATGGAACGTTTCCTGCAAATGTGTGCTGAACTGAATATGGTAATCACCAATATTACAACAGCAGCTAACTTATTCCATGCATTGCGCAGGCAGCTGGCGTGGCCATTCCGCAAGCCATTGATTAATTTTTCGCCCAAAGCAAACCTGCGGCATCCGGGTACTTATTCGCCAATGCAGGAATTTATTCAGGGAGGTTTTAAAGAAGTAATAGATGATGCATCTGCAGGCGATGCTTCCTCAATAAAAAAAGTATTGTTCTGCAGCGGTAAAATTTATTATGACCTCGCTGAGTACAGGCAAAAAAATAACATTGCTGATGTGGCCCTTGTAAGGCTTGAACAACTGTATCCTTTGCCTTTAAAACAATTAGAAGCTTTGTATGGCAGGTATAATAAGGCCACATGGTTCTGGGTACAGGAAGAACCTTTGAACATGGGCGCAGCTTCATTTTTGCCGATGAACCTGAAGAGTATTAATTACGGTGTAATCAGCAGGCAGCCCGGTGCCGCAACGGCAACGGGTTACAGCAAAGTTCATCAGCAGGAGCAGGCGGAGATTATTGAAACGGCGTTTAGTATATAAATGATAAATCAGAAATTGCAAATCAGAAATACCACAGCATGATTGATATTAAAGTCCCCACTGTAGGCGAATCCATCAGCGAAGTAACACTGCTGAAATGGACACGTAAGAACGGCGAGTATGTAGAACGTGATGAAGTGATAGCCGAACTGGAAAGTGAAAAAGCCACTTTTGAAGTAAATGCCGAACAGGCCGGTGTATTGAAAACTTCAGCCAGCGAAGGCGACACATTAAAGATCGGCGATGTAATGGCATCTATTGATGAAACTGCAGCAAAGCCATCGTCAAACGGTACTTCTGTTTCTGAAAAAAAGGAAGAAAAAGTACAGAAAGCAACTGCTTCTGCTGAGAAAGCCCCGGTTGCATCCGCTGCTGATGGCAGCGTTAAAGCATCCCCTGTTGCAGCCGCTATTCTGGCTGATAAAAAAGTTGACCCCAAAACTGTCACACCTTCAGGATACCAGGGAAAAATATTAAAGAGCGATGTGCTGGATGCACTAAGCAATCCCGGCCGCAAACCCGGAATGGTTTTGTTTGGCAGGGAAGCCAAAAAAGAAAAAATGAGCAACCTGCGCAAAACCATTTCCCGCAGATTGGTAGAAGCCAAAAACACCACTGCCATGCTCACCACATTCAATGAAGTGAACATGCAGCCGGTAATGGACATCCGCAGCAAGTATAAAGACAAGTTTAAAGAGATACATGGTATCGGCCTTGGCTTTATGAGCTTTTTTGCCAAAGCCTGTTGTTATGCCCTGCAGGAATGGCCCGCTGTAAATGCATATATTGACGGAGACGAACTGATTTACCACCAGTACTGCGATATTTCAATAGCCGTTTCCACGCCACGTGGGCTAACCGTGCCGGTAATACGCAATGCCGAAAGTTTAAGCATGGCCGATATTGAAAAGAAAGTAATGGAACTGGCGGCAAAGGCGAGGGATAATAAACTTACCATTGATGAACTTCAGGGCGGGACATTCACCATTACCAATGGCGGTGTGTTTGGGTCTTTGCTCAGTACACCTATCATTAATATCCCTCAAAGTGCCATACTGGGCATGCACAAAATAGAAGAAAGGGCAGTTGTGGTAAACGGCCAGATTGTAATACGCCCCATGATGTATGTAGCTTTAAGTTATGACCATCGAATCATTGATGGCAGGGAATCAGTAAGCTTCCTTGTAAGGGTAAAAGAATTGCTTGAAAGCCCGGAACAGTTGTTGTTTGGAAAAGACCCGGTGAAAGCCTTGCTGGAGCTGTGACAGCTCATAAAAAGGTTTTATCTTTGGTAAAACACCCCGGTACTATATTATGAAACGGTTTCCTCTGTTGGTCTCATTAGCAGGCCTTTTGTTTTTTTCCTGCCAGAAAGAATACAGTGTTGAAGGCGGTAATAATGCACCATCCGTTGGTTCGCTGCAGGCCGCTGGCACAGGAGATTGCCTTGGCATTACCCTCAGCGGCACATATAAAAAGGACAGTTCACTGAATGCAACACATTACATTGAAGTAAATGTTATTGTTACTACTCCGGGAAGTTATACCATTACTTCCGACACCCTGAATGGTTACTATTTCAGGACAACGGGAACATTTTCTGCTGCCGGCACTGCAAAAGTACGCTTGCAGGGAACAGGAAAACCGCTTAATGCAGGAACCAACAGTTTCAAAGTTACATACAACGGCACTGTCTGCACATTCATTGTAACGGTAGTACCACCGGCAGGCAGCGGCGGAACAGCAGTATTTTCTTTAAATGGTTCACCCGGCAATTGCACTGGTGCAGTTCCGGCCGGAACTTATGTGGCAGGAACAGCCCTTACTGCAGCCAATACAGTTTCCATTCAGGTAAATGTAACCACTGCGGGAACTTACACTATAACTACCGCTTCAGTTAATGGCATTACTTTCACCGGTTCCGGAACATTTGCCGGTCCTGGTGCACAAACCATCATACTCACCGGAAGCGGTACACCTGCTGCTGCAGGCACATTTCCTGTTGCGCTAACTGCCGGCAGCACCAACTGCTCATTTAACCTTGTTGTTACTGCAACTGTTGCGCTGGATTATTTTCCACGGACTACCAACAGCAACTGGAGCTATGAAATTGATGATGACCCCGCTGATACTTTGTTTCGCCAGGTAATTGCTGCTACCCACACTGCGCTTGGCAATACCTATAATATTTTCGTTGTTGCCAACGGGTCTGGTTTTGATTCATCCGGATACTACCGGAAAGCAGGCGGTGATTACTATGAATTTTTAGATATCGGTGATTATATTGGTTTTGATTCTGCATTGTGGGTTGAAAATATTTTCCTGAAAGATAATGTGGCTGCAGGTACAGCATGGAATACCGCTTCTTATACCGGCCAGGTTTCAGGGATACCTTATACCATAAGAATAAAGCGGAGTATTTTACAGAAAGATGTAACTGTTGGCATTGATGGAGTAAATTATCCCAATACAATTGTAGTAGAGGAAAAATATGAAGCCTTAAATGCCGGCATTTGGATTGACCTTACATCTTTACTCGGCTATGTAAGAAGCTATTATTCAAGAAATATTGGTTTTATAAAGCTTGAGTTTTATGATGCGTCAAATGCCATAGATGCAAAGCTGGAGATGAAACGATATACCGTTTTCTAGGCGTAAACAATATTTGTATAAAAAAAGGTTGCCGGCAAAGGCAACCTTTTTTGTTTTCCGGGTTTCATTATGATAAACACTTCACCGCAGCTGAAAATCAGCAGCGGCCTGTTTTATGTTTTGAAAGGTTATGATGGGGATGAATTAGTTTTTATCTTTGAAAAAACTTATCAACTTACAAAACACCTTCATACTTTATGAAACTGAAAGTTTACATTTTATTGTTCCTTGCATCTGCAATCTTCGTTTCCTGCCAGAAAGAGATCACCGACGGAAGCGTCAACCCCAGTGTTCCCCCGGCTTCTTCAGGCGACCTGCTGGTGAGGGCAGTACAAAAAGAAGGCAGCGATTCGGTTGTAGTAGTGTTTACATACGATGCCTCAAAACGCTTGATCAATGAAAACATCACAGGCATTTCGCAGGGAGTGGATGTTACCAATAACACAAGGCTGGTGAGAAATGCTTCAGGCATCATTACGCAGATTGTTCAAAAAAGCCCGGCTTTTCAACCCTTTGGTATTGACAGTGTGGTTACACAGGTTTTTTATTCCAATTCGCGTTACACACATTCCATCCAGCAGTTCTCATTATTGGGTATTATATCAAAAGACAGTACTGTATTGCAATATGATGCTGCGGGTAAAGTAACCCGCCAGGATTCTTACCAGCAACTGGTTGGTATTACTTCATACGAACTTTCGTTGCGTGTTGAATTTACTTACGACGCAAACGGCAATGTGCTGCAGTTTAAAGATTATTCTTTTAATCCAGGTTCCTCAACAGGCGTCCTGGCGGGCATCACCACATATACATACGATAACAAAGTAAGCCCCATCAGGCTCAGTACACCCGGTGAAGCGTTTATCATAAGCCGCTCTGATATGAGCGCTGTGAATAACCCCATAACAGCAAGGATAGAAGATGCCACTAACCAGGCCAATACTGTAAACTTTACTTATGCAATTACCTACAATGCAAAAAACAAACCTGCAACTGCTATAATAACCCAGAACCCGGGCAATATTGTATCCAACGCCACATTTACTTACCAGTAATACAGATCCGGATGTAAAACGTATCTAAACCTGACAGGTTTAACTTTATGCAAGCTGTATATTCAAGTATTAAACCTGTCAGGTTTATTAAGTTATGACTTCATAGCAGGGAAAGTTTAATGCAAATGGTATTACTTTTGGATGATGAGATATGCATCATGGCTTACAACAGCCATTCAAATACTCTCTGCTTACAAAGGCGATATTCCTTTTGCTGCCTTTATAAAAAGTTATTTCAGGCAAAATAAAAAGCACGGCTCAAACGACCGCAGGCAGATCAGCCATCTTTGTTACTGTTATTTCAGGACGGGGCATGCCATGAAGCAATCAGCTATAAAAGAAAAAATACTTGCAGGCCTTTTTTTATGTTCCCACGAAAGCAATGAACTGCTGCAGGTATTTAAACCAGACTGGAATGAGGCAATAAACAAATCAGCGGGGGAGAAGCTGCCGGCGATTAATGTTAGGCCAGAAGATATATTCCCCTTTCATGATGAACTGAGTGATGAAATAAATAATGAAGAATTCATAGTTTCTCATTTTCTTCAGCCCGATTTGTTTATCCGTATCCGCCCGGGCTGTAAGGAAACAGTAAGGGAAAAGCTTGATGCTGCCGGCTGTACTTATCAGCTTTTAAATGATACCTGTATTGCATTGCCCAATTCAACTAAGATTGACGCCATACTGCAATTGAATAAAGAAGCAGTGGTACAGGATTACAGTTCCCAGGCGGTAGCTTCATTTTTTCCGGCCAGACGGGGACAGTCAATCCGTGTATGGGATTGCTGTGCCGGCAGCGGTGGGAAATCCATATTGTTATTCGACTTATTTCAAACCATTCAGCTTACGGCTTCTGATGTAAGGGAATCCATTCTCGTAAATCTCAAAAAAAGGTTTACCGAGGCGGGCTTATCGGGTTACAAAAGTTTTTTAACTGACTTAACTGCTCACAGTCCGAAGTTGCCTGCTGACAGCTTCAATTTTATCCTCGCAGATGTACCCTGCAGCGGAAGCGGCACATGGGGAAGGACGCCGGAGCAAATGTATTTTTTTGAAAGGGATGAGATTGAAAAATATGTTGCCCTTCAAAAAAAGATCATCAGCAATGTCATCCCGTCATTACAAAAAGATGGTTACCTGCTTTATATTACCTGCTCTGGTTTTAAAAAAGAGAACGAAGATGTAATCAGGTACATCTGCGATAACTTTTTCTTAAAGCTGGTTAAGCAGCAAATGCTGAAAGGCTATGATAAGAAAGCGGATACAATGTTTGCAGCTTTGATGGTGAAGCCTGGGTAAAAAACCGGGAATCCTGTTTTAAAATTTCAAATCAGCTCTTTAAGTTTCTCCACTACCGCATCCACTTCTTCCTTTGTATTGTTTTTGCAGAAGGAGAAACGTACGGTTACCTGGTTGGGGTTGTTGTTAATGGCACGGATGACATGTGACCCCTGGTCTGTTCCACTGGTACAGGCGCTGCCCCCTGATGCACAGATATTATTGATATCAAGGTTAAATAAAATCATTTCTGATTTCTCCGTTTTGGGAAAACTTACGCTCAGCACGGTATATAAACTTCTGCCCAGCGGGTCGCCGTTAAAAGAAATGCCTTTGATGTGTTTTTTTAACTGCTCCATCATATATACTTTAATGCTTTTGATGTAAGCGCTGTCCTTTTCATAATTTTCCGTTTCAATTTCCAGCGCTTTGGCAAAACCCACAATGCCGTATAAATTTTCAGTGCCGGCACGCATATTTCTCTCCTGTCCGCCGCCGTGTATAAAAGGATGGATCTTTACATTTTCATTGATGTATAAAATGCCAACTCCTTTGGGGCCATGAAATTTATGGCCTGCTCCGGTAATAAAGTGCACCGGTGTATTACGCAGGTCAAAAGGAAAATGCCCCACCGTTTGCACGGTATCTGAATGAAAGATGGCATTGTATAATTTACAGATGTGCCCCACTGAGTGTATATCAAGTATGTTGCCGATTTCATTGTTGGCGTGCATCAGGGTAACCAGTGTTTTCTCTTCGCTGTTGGCCAGTAACCTTTCAAGGTCTTCTGTATCCACATGGCCGTTGGGCAACAGCTTTACATAACTAAGCCTCGCTTCGCCATGGTTTCTTAAATACTCAACCGTATGTAATGTGGCATGGTGTTCAATAACTGATGTAATGATGTGTTTGCAACCGAGGTCATGTACAGCAGCATTAATGGCAGTATTGCTGCTTTCTGTTCCGCCGCTGGTGAAAAATATTTCTGCGGGGTGTGCATTTAAAATCTTGGCTACGCTTTTACGTGCATTTTCAATAGCCAGCCTGCTTTCCCTTCCGTAAGAATAAATTGAAGAGGGGTTACCAAATCTTTCAGTAAGATATGGCATCATCGCTTCCAGTACAGCAGGATCAAGTGATGTGGTAGCAGCGTTATCGAAATAAATACGGTTCATGCCCCGGCCTCTTTAAAGAGAATTAAAATTTTAAGACGTGCAAAGATAAAGAATTGGCCGCTGTATAAACTTGCCCGTTATTGATGCTGAGAAAATTTAAAAATAATACGGAAAGGCATTCCCTCCCTTTAGGGGCAGGGGTTTTTACATAAACTCCTTTATGTCGTGCATCAGCCGCAGTGCAATGTTATTTGCAGTGGTTTCAAAACTGCTTTCGGCTATAATGCGGATGATGGGCTCGGTATTGCTGCTGCGCAGGTGTACCCAGTCATTGTCAAATTCAATGCGAAGGCCATCTTCTGTATTGATGGGGTGGTTGCGGTATTTGGTTTTTATCTTTTCCAGTATTTCTTTCAGGTCAACATTATTGCGCAGTTCAATTTTATTTTTGCTGATGAAGTAATCAGGGTAAGTGCCTTTTATCTGCTTTACGCTCTTGCCGGATTGCGCCATGTAACTTAAAAACAAAGCAATGCCCACCAGCGCATCCCTTCCGTAATGCAAATCAGGAAGGATGATGCCGCCATTGCCTTCGCCGCCTATCACCGCATTTACTTCTTTCATTTTTTTAACCACATTCACTTCGCCTACTGCACTGGGGTAGTATGTGCCCCCGTGCCTCAGTGTAACATCTTTCAGTGCTTTTGAAGAAGACAGGTTGCTCACCGTATTGCCCTGTCTTTTCCCCAAAACATAATCTGCCACGGCTACAAGCGTGTATTCCTCACCAAACATGCTGCCGTCTTCGCAAACCAGTACAAGGCGGTCCACGTCGGGGTCAACTGCAATGCCAATATCTGCTTTGTGCTTATTTACTTCTGCTGAAAGTTGTGTGAGGTGCTGTGGCAATGGCTCAGGGTTATGGGCAAATTTGCCATTAACTTCCCCGTTCAGCACAACAACATCTTTTATACCCAGCGCCTTCAGCAATTCAGGAACATAAATGGCGCCCGTGCTGTTAATAGCATCCAGCACCACTTTGTATTTTCTTTTTTTAATAGCGGCCACATCTACTATATCAAGCCCGCAGATAATATCAATATGCCGCTGCATATAACTGTTGTCCTGTGTCCAGTGGCCGAGTTTGTCAACCGGGGCAAAAACAAAATTTTCTTTTGTTGCTTTATCCAGTACCACAGCGCCGTCCTCTGCACTTATAAATTCACCTGAGCTGTTAAGCAATTTCAATGCATTCCATTCTTTGGCGTTGTGGCTTGCAGTAATAATAATACCGCCTGCTGCTTTTTCAAGCACTACAGCCATTTCAACTGTGGGCGTTGTGCTGAGGCCCAGGTCAACCACATCAATACCAAGTCCGTTTAATGTATTTACAACAAGATTAGTTACCAGCGGGCCGCTGATGCGCCCATCCCTGCCGATAACTACTTTGCGGTTGCCGCCTTTGTCGAGGAGCCAACTGCCGAAAGATGCAGTAAACTTAACTACATCGAGAGGGGAGAGTGTTTCACCAGGTTTGCCGCCAATTGTGCCCCTGATACCTGAAATGCTTTTAATCAATGCCACATTCATGGGGTTTAGAGGCTGCAAACTTAACTTAAAAAAACGGAATAGCCGAAGATGCTTTAACCCTATTGAGATACTGTAGAACAATGACTACATGAAAAGCATGAATATATTTTTCTGCAATAAGAAGGCCCCAACCTCCTACATTTGTTCAAATTTTCGCACTGCTATGGCAAAGCTTCCATGGTACAAAGACTGGTTTAATTCGCCTTATTACCACCTGCTCTATTTTGAAAGAAACGAAAAAGAAGCTGCAGCATTTATTGAAAGGCTGCTGGCCCACCTGCAACCTGTGCCCGGATCAAAGATGCTGGATGTGGCCTGTGGCAAAGGACGGCATGCAAAAGTGCTGGCCGATAAAGGTTTTGATGTTACCGGCATTGATATTTCTCCTGACATGATAGCTGAAGCCAAAAAACTGGAGAAGGATAACCTGCAGTTTTTTCTTCACGACATGCGGCTGCCCTTCTGGATAAACTATTACCATTACGTTTTTAATTTTTTTACCAGCTTTGGCTATTTCAACACCCGGCGTGACCATGATGATGCCATCCGCACCATTGCCAATGCTTTGCGGCCCGGCGGAACTTTGGTGATAGATTACCTCAATGTGCATTATGCAGAGAACCATCTCGTTCACCAGGATCATAAAACCATTGACGGCGTTGACTTTTATCTTACCCGCTGGCTGGACGAGGAGGCTTTCTACAAAAAAATTGAAATTGAAGATGAGAAATTAGATGAACCTCTTGTGTTTACTGAAAAGGTCCACAAATTTACTTTAGGTGATTTTACTGATATGCTTGCTTACCAGGGGCTGCAGATAACCGAGGTATTCGGGGATTACCAACTAAGTCCATATCATCTTTTTAAGTCACCCAGGGCCATTATGATTGCCCGCAAAATCAGGTAAATGGCTGTTATTCAGCGGGAACTTCTTAACTTGTTGTAAATTAACAGCCACATGATGCGGAGTTGTTATTTTTGTGCCTATGACTTTATTGCAAAGCCTCGATGATATACCTTTTTCGGAAAAATTACTTCATGCCGATTATTGGTTAATGATAAAAATTAACCGGGAATGGCAGGCGGATTTTTTTGACAGCATTGCACTTTTTATCAGGGATTCATACACGTGGCTTCCGCTTTATCTTTTCCTCCTGCTTTATGTCACCATTAACTTTGGTAAAAAAGGATGGTGGTGGGTTGTAGCCATATTGGCTATGGCCGGTCTGTGCGACCTCATCAGCAGCCAGATCATTAAAGAATGGGTGGGCAGGCCACGCCCCTGCAGGGAGCCCCTGCTTGCCGAACACATCAGGATACTTGCCAAATACTGCGGCATGAATGGCAGCTTCACTTCTTCTCATGCCACCAATCATTTTGCTGTTGCCATGTTTTTGTTTCAGACTTTGCGTTTCAGCAGCCGCTGGTGGGCGCTGGCTTTTATATGGGCAGGGGCCATAAGCTATGCACAGGTATATGTTGGCGTGCATTACCCGTCAGATGTGCTGGCGGGCGGTTTACTGGGTTGTATAATCGGTTACGGCGCCTCAAAATTTTTCAACAAACAAATTGGTTTAGCTAAAGCATAAACAGGCATGATTGATTTTTTTATACTGATAGGATTGATTCTCATCAACGGGTTATTTTCAATGGCAGAGATTGCACTGGTATCGGCACGTAAGGCAAGGCTGGAAGCGCAGGCCAACAAAGGCGACCACAATGCAAAACGTGCACTGGAACTTTCACAGAAACCCGATACTTTTTTATCAACCGTTCAGATCGGTATTACACTTATAGGGATATTAACAGGTATTTATTCAGGCGAAAAAATTGTGGGTGATGTGGTGGAATGGCTCAACCAGTTTCCGCTTGTAAAACCTTACAGCAAGGGTATTGCTACAACGCTTGTGGTAATAGTAATCACCTTTCTTTCCCTTATACTTGGCGAACTTGTTCCTAAACGATTAGGCCTGGCCAACCCCGAAGCCATTGCCAAAATATTGGCCGGCCCGATGAAACTGCTGAGCCGCATTACCTTTCCTTTTGTATGGCTGCTTAGCAAAACCACCACGGTTATCGTAAAGATTTTAAACATCCGCAGCAGCGACAACCAGGTAACGGAAGAAGAAATCAAGGCCATTATCAGCGAAGGCACTGAGCATGGCGCTATTGAAGTAACCGAACAGGCAATTATTGAACGCATCTTTCACCTCGGCGACAGGAACATTACTTCCTTAATGACACACCGCAGCGACATCATCTGGTTTGAGCTGCATGACAGCGAAGAAACAATCAAAGAAAAAATTTTGCAGGAACCACATTCGGTTTATCCCATCTGCGACGAAACCATTGACAACATAAAAGGAGTGGTAGCCATTAAAGATTTATATGTTTCAGATGACCACATCCCTTTTAAAAATATCATGAAGCCTGCCCTTTTTGTTCCCGAAAACAATACGCCTTACCAGGTACTGGAGCGGTTTAAGGAAACAAGGATACATTCCTGCTTTATTGTAGATGAATACGGCACATTACTGGGTATGGTAACATTGAATGACATTCTTGAAGCCATAGTAGGGGATATACCCCAGCCTGATATGCAGGATTACGAAGTAAAGGAAAGGGAAGACGGCAGTTTTCTTGTTGATGCACAAATACCATTTTATGACTTCCTCACCCGCTTTGAAAAAACAGAATGGATGAACGAAGGCGAACAGGAATTTGATACCCTTGCAGGCTTTATACTCCACCAACTGGAACGCATACCCCATACAGGCGACACGATGGAATGGCGGGGCTTTCATTTTGAAATTGTGGACATGGATGCCCACCGCATTGACAAAGTGCTGGTAAAAATTTCGCAGGAAATAAAAGATGAGATGGAAGAGGAATAGAACCGCTGTTGAAAATCTCCGGACAGGGCATATTTATTTATTGTTTCATCCTGCACAATCAAATAATAGGTTTTTTTATATGATTATTAAAATTTTAATAACCATATTCCTTTTCATAAACAGTATTATGGGGATACGGTTTTTCTTAAACGTCTTCCATGTATTGCATACAAGCAAATATTCAAAAACAGCAACCTTAATTTATGCAATCATTTTTTCAGCGCTGGCCATTTCAGGGCTTTATTTTTTTATTGTAAAACCTGAGATTAATATTGCACTCTGGCTTGGCATTGGCCCATGGGTAATAATTTTAAGTGTACTTCTTTTTAATATGCTGACAGGTGATTACAAATAATACCACATGTTTTTACTATGCACAATATCTCTTTTAATCCACGCTGGCGGGAAGAATTGGTTGCAACAAGTAATGAGGGAACTTTGGTATTTGAACTGACAATGGGGAAATACCATGTATATTTTCCGAGTAAACCCAAATGGATAGCTTCCGTACCGGTTTGGGCAAAGGAAAAATGGGAAATATATTCAGAAGCCTGCAATGAGTGGTGTACCAATAATAAAATTCCGATAACGATTACTGACGATGCCCATGTATATGAGGAAAAATAACCATCCAGGTTTTTCTTCCCCGCCCTTCAGAACTCCCCTTGTTGCTTGCGTCCTCACAAGCCGGAATTGAATAATGTCATCAAGCTATTAGAAAAGACCCATGAAGATCGGGTAATACGGATATGGCACATGGCAGAAAGCGATACAATATTTTTGTCAGCTTTTTAGGCGGAAGTTGAAGATGATCGTACCAATCTGTTCCTCTGCGCCATCAGCAGTAGAAGAAAATTTCAGTTGCCTTGCTTTACGTAATGCGATATCCCTCATGGTCCCGTCAGAAGTAGTGGATCCACGCGGCTGATAAGATGCGCTGATTACGGCGCCGCTTTTATCTATTTTTATATCTACAGCAACTTTGGCGTTTTCATTAAACTCATCTTCAAAAGAAGGTAACCTTGTAATCTTTCTTCCCTGCAACCCCTTTGAAACATAAACACCACTTCTGCCGCTGCCGCCATTGCCTGTGTAACTGTCAGAGTTAGGGTTACCATTCGGTTTTCCCTGGTCGCCACGACCGCCTGCAATGCCCTGGTCCCTGCTGTTGTTCCATGTATCTGCATTGTTACCGCCTGCGCCTGAACCATCACCGCCTTTGTAAACATATTTGGGTTTGGGCGGTGCAGGTTTGGGATTCACTACTTCTACAGGTTTATTGGTTTGTTTTTTTACAGGCTCCGTAATTTCTTTTTTGGGTATGTTGGGGTTATTGGGCTTTGGTTTATCAACTTTCGGCACTTTTACATCAGGCGCTTCTTTATCATTGTCATTTGTCTCCACATCTTTTGCTTCTTCCACTTTTGCAATCTGTGTTTTTGGGGGCCTATTGATTTCTTCTTCCGCTGCTGCCGGAGGTCCGGGTATTTGAGGGGGGATATCACCTGAACCCTGGTCGCTGTTGCCCAGGTTTACTTCAATGCCTTCTTCAGTTTGCGGGGGAATATCCTGTGGTATCGTCCATGAAACAATAAAAAACAGCAGGAGCATGATACCGCAAATAATGCCGGTGTAAGTTCCTGCTTTAATATTTTTTTGTGTCTCAATGTGGCTCATAGTAAAGAAGTTGATTTAATGTATTTACATCCCTTTGTGATTCTTACTTCCGTATTTCTGACTTTCTTTATATAAGCAAATTTATTTCCAAATCTGTTATTGGCTTGCCAAATTTTAACATTTGCAACCAGGTAAGAGATGCCCGGTCATGAGCGGATACATAAACATCAGCCAACTTTGTGATACAGGAAGCCTGGCGCCCACTTCATTATTTTGGCAATCAGCCACCAGCGACGGCTTACATAAAATTTAGTTTTGCCTGCTTCAATGCCATTGTAAATCTGTATGGCAGCTTTTTGAACTGAAGCCACCCAAAACCGTTTATTGCCCTGCGCCATTTTGGTTTGCACAAAGCCCGGCTGTACATCGGTAATAATAATGTTTGTTTTCATCTTTCTTGCTTTCATGTGCAGCCCTTCAAAATAAATGCTTTGGAAAGCTTTGCTTGCGCTGTAAGCAGGCGCCCAACTGTTACCGCGTATGGAAGCGATGGAAGAAATATTGGCAATCTGCCCTTTCTCTCCATGCTGTATAAAATAATTAAAAACCCAATTCACCATTTGTGCAAAAGCGTTTACATTGGTATCAATAGTGGTTTTGTCAATGGGCCAGTCAAGGGTTTTGCTTACCAGGCCTATGCCTGCGCTCACAACAAATAAATCAAGCCCGCCGAGTTTATCAATTAATTTCTCAATATGGGTGATGTTGTTC
>JANRKT010000268.1:0-5549 GCA_033763355.1 Chitinophagaceae bacterium
TGAAGAATTAAAAAAAGTCTCGATGCTGGGTCCAAAAGCATTTGAACAATGTGCAGGATTTTTGCGGATACCGAAAGCAGAAAATCCATTGGATAATTCTGCTGTACATCCGGAAAGTTATAAGGTGGTAGAAGCAATGGCAGCAAAATTAAATTGCTCTTTGAATGAATTGATTCAAAAGCCTGAGATAAGAAAGCAAATCAAAGTAAGAGATTTTGTTACGGAGACGATCGGTCAGTACACTATTGAAGATATCCTGAAAGAATTGGAAAAACCGGGCCGTGATCCCCGTTCACCGATTGAAGAATTTCGTTTTGCAGAAGGAGTGAGTTCGATGGATGATTTGAAACCCGGAATGAAACTGCCCGGTATCATTACCAATATCACCAACTTCGGCGCTTTTGTAGATGTGGGAGTAAAGCAGGATGGCCTCGTTCATATTTCTCATTTGGCCAACCGCTATATCAGCGACCCGAATGAAGCTGTTAAATTGAATCAGAAAGTAATGGTGACAGTTTTGGAAGTGGATGCCTCCAGGAAAAGAATTGCTTTGTCAATGAAGGAAGCAGGAGAGAAGTCAGAAGTCGGAAGTCAGAGGAATGAAAGAAAAGCACAAAAGGATTTCAACCGGAAATCGGCAACTTTAAATCCTTTTCAGGCAAAGCTGATGGAGTTGAAGAAAAATTTCAGTGAATAATGTAAACATTGAGATTAAAAAAAATTTTACTTTTTGTCTGTGATACAAAAAGTAACAAAAAAATCAAGGCAAAACAGTAAGACACTATATTGCGAAATGCTGGGGCAGAATCGCAGGATTTTCCGTTAAGTTGTGATTTGCTTTCAAATTATCATGTAGCTTAGCTCTTTAACAACACAAAAGGCCTGCCGGAAATTTTTTTGTATTGACCTGGTCCAAAGACAAGCACCATTATTTTTTAATAAAGAGCCTAAAATGCCTGCCATAAATCCACTCATTGCCGTTATATCTTATACTTATCATTAATAAATTCATGTATAGCTGCTGAGGGAAATCTATTATTGGGAAAAAAATTATTAGTAGCCCCTAAACCAATATCAGCAATTTGATTATTCAATACAGGTTGTATCCCTGTAAAAGGATTAGCTCTTCCTTTAATTGAGTAATAATATCTGTTGTGGCTGGCGACCTATCATTATAAATTCACTATATTATATAGTATTCTAATGGTAAACTAATTTCCAGCCGTTTCAACTTTTTACTTTCCAGCCCAACCTGCAAACCCTCAATTGCTGATTCGGAATAATACCTAATGCTGTAATGAGTTGTGCTATCCCATAGCATACCTCTTTGTTCAATCAGCACTACTCTGTTATATACGCATGTTTACTTTGTTTGTAAAAATTGCGACTAAAATTCATGGTTGTAACCAACCCACTTAAAAAGTGATTCTAAAACCTAAAACCTTCTTCCATGTTATTTAATCTTCAAAACAACAGGTGGGGCTTAAGAAGCTATGCCTTTCTTTTGCTATTCTTATCGACTTTTGTTTACAATACTTCTTATGCAGGTACCGGCCGCATAGACCCCGATGGCACAATGCACTTTAGTGTAAACTTCAGGTACGTGCCAACTGCTGCTGACATAACAAGAGTTCAAAACGCTTTGAGAGATGCCAATATCATTATTTGCGATGCAACAGACCGGCAAGCAAGATTTGGTAACATTCGCATTACCGCTGGCAGTGCCGGAGAAGACGAGGCAGATATTTGGATATATGCCGAAGATGGAAGATCTGCCGTAACTTTTTTTTTTAATGGGAGCGGCTTCGGCAACCTCGGCAGTCACATTACACTTTTCCAGGGGGGTATCACCGGTGGTGTCATAGCACATGAACTGGGTCATCTCGCATTTGGCTTAGGCGATGAATATGATGAACAATGCAGGTGGGGCGGTCCCTGTGGTATCGGAAGGTGCATTGAGGCGGGCGGCGCACTTGCAGATGAGCTCATGCAGCAAATCGGTAATTCCGGTGAACTATGTACAGCCGGCACACATGATCTTATACTTGGAAATAATATTCTCTGCCCTCCCGCTACTTGTGGTACCGTCGCTTGCACTGCAGCAGATTGTATGGCAAGATGGAATTCCACTACTAACAGGTACGAGAATTCGCAACAGACTTTAATTCATCCCGGTCTCTCATGTTGGGAAACTTTAGATGAAAACTATCCGGCGATTTTCACGCCACCAGCAGGATTGCCAACAAATGCTCAACCCGTCAATTGTGGTACACCAACGTTTATTGTAGAGGTAACCGGCAGTGACCAGGTTATGCTTTTCATTGACCGTTCGGGAAGTATGAGCGCAAAATTAAATCCCTCAGATGCAGCAAGCTCTACAAGGCTCGACTTTGCAAAGGCAGCCGCAAGAGTGTTTATTGACTTGCGGGCAGGAGGAGGAGCACAAGTGGGATTGGTTTCATTTGAAGAAACACCAACCCTCGACAGAAGGCTGATTGATCTCGCTGCTGCAGATGCAACGTCATTTAAAACCACCGTTGATGGGCTGGCAGCCGGCGGCCAAACTGGTATCGGAACTGCCCTAACTGCATCCATCTTCGAATTTCAGGCGGCTGCCGCAGCTGGAAGAACGAGAACTGCTTTTCTTCTATCCGACGGTCAAAACAACAGGGGCGTTGATCCCAATACTGCTGCCGATCAGCTCAAAAATATGGGCGTAAGAATATTCACCATTCCTGTTGGCGATGCAGCTGACAGAACCTTGCTCGCTGATATTGCCTCTACATCAGGCGGTGTAATGCTCGATGCTGATAAAGGTGACGAACTTCCCTCTATCTACTTCAAGCTTTTCGCTCTTTCAAAGGGTGAAAGTCTTGTGCTCGATGCAAGACCATTAGCTGTTAGAGGAAATAAAAGACCTGGTACTGAACTTGCGATAATACCAGGCGATACCACAGGACTTCCCGGTATAGACAGCATTTCTTTCATGGTCGAAAGATTGGGCCAAAAGCTTAATCTCATTCTTTCCGCAAGAAATACAAATGTGAGTACTTGGCGTCCTGCATTCAGGTTAGTTAGTCCTTTAGGCGATGTCTATACTGCTGCCAACACTGATATTATAAAAACCGACCCCTTTTATATTTTGATTAATCTCCTTAATCCCGCACAGGGCCAATGGAAACTATATGTTACTTCTGCCAATGGCTTCGATCAATACATGTTTGCATCTGCACATGTGGAAAATCCTAACCCTGACCTTTTCGTCCATGCAAAACCATTTATTACTACAACTGCATCTCCCGTAACGATTGCTGTCAATACAAGCTATAAAATTGACGTAGACAGTGGCATGATATATACTGGTCATGTTAAAAGACCAGATGGCACATTGATACCGCTTTCGTTTATTCAAAATGAACATACCCGCTCAGTATCTTCTGCGTTCAACAGCTACAATAATAGTGGCATTTATGAAGTATACGTTAAGGTGCAAGTAGCTGACGGTTCAAGACCCATAAGAGGTGAGTCAATATTCCCTGGCCCCGATGTCATGCCGGTAACCATTGCAACCTATGAAAGAGAAACTAAAGCTTATTTTATGGTAAGGGGATTACCCCCATATTGTGACAGTAGGGATAATGATTGTGATGATGATGGCATACTTAATGGTGACGATGGTTATTTTGATTCCGATGGTGATGGTTTGCCTGGATATCTTGACGATGATTCAGATAACGATGATATTCCGGATAGTAGGGATCCTGACAAAAGACCGGGCAGAGACACTACACGTAAACAACTATGGTATAGCATCCATGTAGGCTCATCCCATCCATTGGGCGGACTCAGAGATATTTCAAATGCAAATATTAATGCCCAGGTCGATATTACCTATCCTCTTCGCAGCAATCTGAATATTGCATTGATAGCAGGCTATAGTCAGTTTACTGCTGAAGCGCCGCTTAATATTGATAATCCATATTGGCTTAATTTTTCTGTAAATCTTCAGCAAATATTTGCTCGCAGCTTTGGAATGAAACCATATATTAAGGCAGGCCCCGGTCTTTATAGAAATAGCAATACCACATCAGCAGGTTTCAACGCTGGTATCGGTGGCCTCTACGCATTAAACAATGACGCAAAGATTGCCATAGGATTAGACTATCACCGTATAGCCGGAGATGCAAAGGCCTCGTTTATAAATTTTACAATAGGTCTTTTATTCCGGTAGTTTAATTGTAAAATGAATTTGCTTTTCTTTATTTCAATTTTACCGCAGCATCGGTTACTTAGCCGATATTTCAATACCCGAACTGCGAATAGTTTTTTAAATAACTTTATAATAAAGCCCGGCATCGCCGGGCTCTTAATCAAAAAACCATTTTCCATTAAACCTTATCCTATGAAAATTCGAATCTATTTAACTATCTTTCAACTTTGAACAACTCCGATCAGATTAATCTTTCAATCTGTCAATTTTATTTCAATTCAAATACTTCATACAACAAATTTCGCTGATAAGATTTGACAAGTGGACTTCAAAAAATAAGTGAAAATACTTATTTAAAGTAAATTATTTCAACTGCAATATTAAATCACAAAAAAATTCTATCTTAGAATAGCAATGGTGATAGCTTTATCCTCTTCCCTATTAACTCTCTCTGATTAATTAGCATTTTTAAAGACAATATTGAAAGAGATTAATACTCTTTTGATAATGTTTTTTAAGTTGGAAAATAATCCCCCTCGTTTTTCTTATTCAAGTTTGTAAGTGTAACTGAAGCGTGACTTTTGTTATTTGTTTGGTATTATAAATTGATTTTATAAATACGACAGTTTATGAGGTTCTTTTGCAGATTACTTTCAGCTACATGGCTTTTGCTTTTTTTTGCAATCTCAGCCTCAATGAGTTTTGCTCAACAAAGGAAAATGACTCTCACATTTAATGAAGAAGGAAAATTGCTGAGTGGTTACCTGCCACGTTATAACCCTGTTTTGTGCAAAGATGAATGCATAAATGATTTTACTTTAATTATACGGGTGCTTTTGCCAATTGACTACCTGGCTGATGAAGATAAAAAAATAAGAGAGAAAGCCTCAGAAATAGACAATGCCATCTTTGACACACTAAGCACACTGTACAGAATCCTTAATTGCCACGAACCGGCGAAACTCAGAACCCTGCGGGATGATGTTATGAAAGACACCATCGCCTGGCGCTTTGATTCCGTCTACAATCTTATAACTAAAAACAGCACGGCTAGTTGGAACCTGGATTCTGTATATAAGTTAATTAAAGACAGTTCAATCGCCCAAAGCCTGGATTTTGAATACAGGAGCATTCTTGACATGTTAGTACAGCACAACTTCAACTTCATTTATAGAGTATCAAAAGATTCCCTGATATTAAGGCGGCCAGGTTTAGACCAAAAAAATCCTTTTGATACTATTGTAACTACACAGTTCTCCACCCGTTTCACTACGCAAAAAACGCAAATAGACAACTGGAATTTCAACCATGTACCTGATATTTTTCCTAAAGAGCTGCA
>JANRKT010000269.1:0-1797 GCA_033763355.1 Chitinophagaceae bacterium
AACACAAAACCCCTTCATGATTGAAGGGGTTGTAAGCAAACAATCGAATAAGACCGCTCAGATTGTTGGAGCTGCAGCAAGGATTTCCTGAGAAACCCCCGGTGCATATTTTTCAAAATTCTTTATGAAAAGGGCAGCTAAGTGTTTTGCTTTTTCGTCGTAAGCCGCTTTATCGGCCCAGGTATTTTTCGGGTTGAGTATTTCAGCGGGTACTTCAGGACAGCTTTTTGGAATTGCGAGGCCGAATATCGGGAAATTTTCAAATTCAGCAGCATCTAATTTTCCTTCCAGCGCAGCAGTTATCATGGCACGGGTATATTTCAGTTTCATTCTTTGTCCGGTGCCATAGGGGCCGCCGGTCCATCCCGTATTGATCAGCCATACATTTACTTTATGCGTTTTCATCTTTTGCCCCAGCATTTCTGCATACTTACCCGGGTGCAATGGTAAAAATGGTGCGCCAAAACAAGCACTGAATGTGGCCTTAGGTTCTGTTACGCCTGCTTCTGTTCCTGCAACCTTGGCAGTGTAGCCACTGATGAACTGGTACATGGCCTGTGCAGGTGTAAGCTTTGCAATGGGTGGCAATACACCGGAAGCATCACAGGTTAAAAAGAAAATATTCTTCGGTATGCCCCCGGCGGATGGTTCTAATGAATTGCTGATGTAATCAAGCGGATATGATACCCTTGTATTTTCTGTTATAGATGCATCATCAAAGTCAATCTTATTGGTACCCGGAAAGAAAGTAACGTTTTCAACCAATGCCCCTTTGCAGATGGCATTGTAAATTTCGGGTTCCTTATCTTCAGTAAGGTTAATACACTTGGCGTAGCAGCCGCCTTCAAAATTAAAGATGCCATTATTCGTCCAGCCGTGTTCATCATCTCCAATCAGTTTGCGGTTGGGGTCGGCGCTCAATGTGGTCTTGCCCGTTCCGCTCAGGCCAAAGAACAAAGCAGTGTCACCTTTTTCGCCCATGTTGGCGGAGCAATGCATGCTCAATACATTTTTTTCTTGCGGCAGTATATAATTGAGTATGGTAAATATTCCTTTCTTGGTTTCACCGGTATAGCCTGTTCCGGCAATTAAGATCAGTTTATGTTTAAAACTTACCACAGCGGCATTGTGCTGGCGGGTGCCGCATTCTTTTGCATTTAACTTTAAACCCGGTGCGGAAAGAATATGCCAGTCGGGTCTAAAATGTTCCAGTTCTTTTTCAGTGGGGCGGAGGAACATGTTATGAGCAAAAAGGTTGTTCCAGGGTTTTTCATTTACCACACGGATGTTGATACGGTAACGGGGATCGGCGCAGGCATAGCAATCCCTTACCCAGAATTCCTTACGGCTGTTCAGGTATTCTGTAACTTTTTTGAAAATAATATCAAAGTATTTCTGCTCAATGGGCAGGTTAAAATCATTCCAGTGCACAGTGGTTTCTGTAACCTCATCTTTAACGATGAATTTGTCCTTAGGGGAACGGCCTGTAAATTCACCGGTTTTAATTACAAGCGCCCCGGTATTGTTTAATACACCTTCGCCAATGCGGATGGAATCGTAAATCAAATCATCGGGAGGTAACTGGTAGTGGATGTTTTCGGAAGCCTTTAAACCAAATTGTAATAGTTTTCCGGCCGGAATAATCTGTGTTGGTACTGACATATCTGAGCAAGCTTTAAGGTTTAGAGGAACAAAAATAGCTTCAAAATTTTTTAACGTTTGCTATGTTTTTTTGAAGAGATCAACACAAACAACAGGATTTAAGAATAATTTTTAGATATTCTTCAAAGAGCCTAA
>JANRKT010000270.1:0-6540 GCA_033763355.1 Chitinophagaceae bacterium
TGATCCTGTAAACAGCAGTGCCTCTTATACACTTGCTGATGCTGAAAAAAAACACATTCAGAAAATACTGGCCCATACCAATGGTAACAAAACCAAAACCGCTGATTTGCTCGGCATTGGCTTAACAACTTTGTACAGGAAAATTGAAGAATATAAAATTCAGTAAGTGCGGATCATCTTTTTATAAATTCCACCAGTTTTTATCGGGATAGCATTCATCAACAATCACCATCTCACCTATCATCGGAGTGGTTACTTTCATTTTTAATTCTTCCGCTTTCTTAAGCACCCGCATCACAGGTTCATTCCATTTGTGCATGGCAAGGGCAAACTTTCCCCAATGCACCGGCAATAAAACTTTGGCTTTAAGGTCAACCGCCGCCTGTACGGTTTCTTCAGGCATCATGTGAATTAAAGGCCACCATTCATTGTATTGCCCTGATTCGAGTAAAACAATATCAAAAGGGCCATATTTGTCGCCGATTGTTTTAAAATGGGTATCATATCCTGAATCGCCGCCAAGGTATAAAGTATGTGTTGCTGTTTTTAAAACGAAGGAGGACCACAATGTCCGGAAACGCTTTACACCCCTTCCGGAAAAATGTCTTGCCGGTGCAGCTGTCAGTTCTATATTACCATCCATTTCTGCTGATTGCCACCAGTCAAGCTCTGTTACAATGCTCTTATCAATTCCCCAGTAAAAAAGATGTGAACTCATGCCCAATGAGCAATACACTTTGCTTACTTTTTTCTTTAATCCAAGAATGGTTTTAAAATCAAGGTGATCATAATGGTCGTGGGTAAGTATGAGATAATCTATATCAGGCATGTCTTTTAATGTGTACACATCACTTCCGGCAAAAGACCTTATCATAATTGAAACCGGTGATGCACTGCCGCTGAATACCGGATCAACAAGTATATTTTTACCATGAATACGTATAAAGTAAGAGGAATGGCCGAACCATGTAATTACAGGCTGCGACGCCAATATATTTTTAAGGTCTGTCTTTACAGAAGGCAATACAGCCGAGGGAATTTTGTCATTATTCTTCCCAAAAAAATTCTTAATCATCTTCCAGTAAGATGCATCGTCAGACATCATGGGCGTATCCGACAGGTTTTGAAACCCGTTATTATTATACTGTGGCGACTTTTGCAGCAATTCAAGATGTTTCCCGGAGGGATTCCTTCCCGCAACCCTTAAAGACATGTGGCATAATTTAACCAAAGATAGCTCCCTGAAGGCTTTTCATTTTGAAAAACATCCTTTCAAAATGAAAAGGTATTGATGATGCCTGGCCTGGTGGCCCAAACTCCTTTTAGCTCACAAACCCTTGCCCCGCCTGTATTTTGCCTATTGGTTTCTGCAGGTTGTAATACCCGGCATTTCTTTGGCAAAGGCTTTTACAAATATTTTACTTATGCTCAGTATTATACTTATAGCCGCCGGCCTTATCTGTTTCTGGCTTTTTTATAAAATCATTGACTGGTTTGAGAAAATTTAACCCCCATCTCCGCCGCTGGCGGAGAGTAAAGAAAATTTTATGATAACAATACTCTTTATTTTATCCATCGCAGTGTTTTGCTACCTGGTTTATGTTCTTATAAAACCCGAAAAATTCTGATACCATGACCGTTGAAATTATTGCTGTACTTGTTATTTTTCTCCTTACTGTTCTGCTTGCATACCCGCTGGGCAAATACATAGCAAAAGTTTTTAAAGGGGAAAAGACTTTCACGGATTTTATGAAACCGGCAGAAAAGTTCATCTTTAAAATTAGCGGCATCAACCCTGATGAAAACATGAACTGGAAACAATTCCTGAAGGCAATGCTAACCATCAATCTGCTCTGGTTTGTATATGCTTTTTTTATGCTCATCTTCCAGGGTAAACTACCGCTGAATCCTGACGGAAACCCGGGACAAACTCATGACCTGGCTTTTAATACTGCCATCAGCTTTTTGGTAAATTGTAACCTGCAGCATTATTCCGCCGAATCAGGCTTAACTTATTTAACACAGTTACTGGTAGTAACCTTCCTGCAGTTTGTAAGCGCAGCTACAGGTATTGCCTGCCTGGTAGCTTTGTTTAATGGGCTGAAAGAAAAGACAACGAACAATCTCGGTAACTTCTGGAACTATTTAGTAAAAAGTATTACAAGAATATTGTTGCCTTTGTCCATTATCGTTGCGGTAATACTTGCTTTTAACGGTACACCTACGAGTTATGACGGTAAGGACAGCATTGTGACCTTACAGGGCGATAGTGTACAGGTATCAAGAGGTCCGGCTGCGGGTATGATCGCCATTAAGCAAATAGGCACAAATGGCGGTGGCTGGTTTGGGGTGAATTCCGCTCATCCGCTTGAGAACCCCAATTATTTTACAAATGCGGTAGAAACTATCTCTATTTTACTTATACCTGTTGCCTTGGTATTCGCCTTAGGATTTTATATAGACCGGAGAAAACTGGCCAATGTAATATTCGGGGTAATGACCTTTCTTTTCGTCATTTTCTGCAGCATCAATATTTATTACGAAACAAAAGGCAATCCTGCTATTGATAAACTGGGCATCGCACAAAACACCGGCAGTATGGAAGGAAAAGAAGTGCGTTTAGGTGCAGCAGCAACAGCCTTCTGGAGTGTAGCCACCACTTCTACTTCCAATGGCTCTGTAAATGGTATGCATGACAGTTTAACCCCGATGTCAGGCGCTGTGGTTTTGATTGATATGATGATCAACGCACTTTACGGAGGCGTTGGAGTGGGCTTGTTAAACTATTTCATCTTCATCATCATTGCCGTATTTATTTCAGGACTGATGGTAGGAAGAACACCTGAGTTCATGGGGCATAAAGTGGAAACAAGAGAAGTAAAAATTGCAGCGCTGGTTACTTTATTGTCTGCATTTCTCATTAAAGGGTTCACAGCGCTGGCTGCCTATATGGTAGCGCATCATCCTGAAACAGCATGGAGTGTAAAACCATCAGCATGGTTAAACAATCCTTCTTATCATGGCTTTTCAGAAATGCTTTATGAGTTTACATCCGCCAATGCCAACAACGGAAGCGGCTTTGAAGGATTAGGCGATAACAATGTATTCTGGAACGTTACAACAGGTATCGTTCTTTTACTTGGCCGGTACCTTCCCATTATAGCGCCGGTTGCTATAATAGGCTTACTGGCCAATAAAAAGTTCATTCCTGAATCGCCAGGCACATTAAGAACCGATTCTTACACCTTCGGGGTAATGACGATGGTTGTTATCATTTTAATTACAGCATTATCTTATTTACCGGCTTTGGCATTAGGCCCCGTCGCAGAATATTTCGCCCTAAATCACTAAAGGCACTTAAGCAAAACCCGGAAAATGAATAACTATTTTAAACACTAAAACACTAATAAAGTCTTCCCTGCAGGAAGGGTTTGGGAGGTTATTATGGCAAAAAGAAAACACATCATAAACTTATTTGATCCTGCATTGGTTGGCACAGCCATCAAACAATCTTTTATAAAGTTTAGCCCGGCATTAATGGTGAGGAACCCCGTCATGTTCACAGTTGAGATCGGCACGGCCATAATGTTTGCTGTATGCATTTATGAAATAATAACAGCTGATCTCAGCGAGGGGCCGTTATGGTATAACGTGGCCATATTCGCCATACTGTTTATTACAGTACTCTTTGCCAACTTTGCCGAGGCCCTGGCTGAAGCAAGAGGTAAAGCGCAGGCAGAAAGCCTACGCAAAACAAGAGAAGATACTCCTGCAAAAAAAATCCTTGGCTCCGTTGACACGTATGAAACTGAAATAAAAATCATTCCTTCTTCACAATTAAAAAAAGATGACTTGTTCCTCTGCGAGGCAGGTGATATTATACCCATGGATGGTGAGATCATTGAAGGCCTTGCAACCATTGATGAATCGGCCATTACCGGAGAATCTGCACCTGTAATCCGTGAAGCAGGCGGCGATAAATCATCTGTTACAGGCGGCACCAAAGTATTAAGCGACCAGATCAAAGTAAAAGTAACTACAGAACCGGGTGAAAGTTTTTTAGATAAAATGATCGCATTGGTGGAAGGCGCATCAAGGTAAAAAACGCCTAATGAAATAGCATTGACCATCCTGCTAGCTGCATTTACCCTCATATTTATTATTGTTTGCGTAACATTAAAGCCCTTTGCTGACTATGCTAACACACCCATTACAATTGCTGCATTTATTTCTTTATTTGTTTGTTTAATTCCAACAACTATCGGCGGACTGTTGTCTGCTATTGGCATTGCGGGTATGGACAGGGCGCTCCGTGCAAACGTGATTGCCAAAAGCGGCAGGGCTGTAGAAACCGCCGGTGACGTTGATGTATTATTGCTTGATAAAACTGGAACAATTACCATCGGCAACCGCAAGGCAACCAACTTTTATGCTGCTGCCGGAATTGATGAAAAATTACTTATTGAATATGCTGCAATAAGCTCACTGGCGGATGATACCCCGGAAGGAAAATCCATTGTGGAGCTGGCATTGCAGAAAGGTATTAATGTAAGAACTGAAGCAGGGATGCACTTTATAAAATTCACTGCTGAAACAAGAAGCAGTGGTGTAAATATGGCCAATGGCTCCTTTATCCGCAAAGGCGCTTTTGATGCCATCAGGGATATGGCAACTAAGAACGGGAATCCGTTTCCGGAAGAAACTAAACAAAGGGTAAAAATAATTTCTGAAAACGGGGGCACACCGCTTGTTGTTGCTTTAAACAATGAAATAAAGGGAGTAATTGAATTGCAGGACATCATCAAACCCGGCATACAGGAACGTTTTCAGCGGCTCCGCAAAATGGGCGTAAAGACTGTGATGGTTACCGGCGACAACCCGCTTACAGCAAAATACATTGCAGAAAAAGCAGGTGTGGATGATTTCATTGCTGAAGCAAAGCCGGAAGATAAAATGAATTATATCCGCAAAGAACAGCAGAACGGGAAACTGGTGGCCATGATGGGAGACGGCACCAATGATGCGCCTGCATTGGCGCAGGCTGACGTGGGCGTATCAATGAACAGTGGCACACAGGCTGCAAAAGAAGCGGGCAATATGGTTGATCTTGACAATGACCCCACCAAACTGATTGAAGTAGTAGAAATAGGAAAACAACTTTTAATAACAAGGGGCACACTTACAACATTCTCTATTGCCAATGACGTGGCAAAATATTTTGCCATTGTGCCGGCTTTATTTATCGCATCTATCCCGGCTTTGCAGTCGCTGAATATTATGCAGTTAAAAAGCCCGGGAACAGCAATATTATCAGCCGTAATATTTAATGCCATCATAATACCGATGCTGATACCGCTGGCATTAAAAGGCGTTGCCTATAAACCAATAGGTGCATCTGCATTGCTGAGAAGAAATTTACTGATCTATGGATTGGGAGGTATCATTGTACCCTTTATAGGAATTAAGCTGATTGATCTGCTGATAGGGTTGTTTATGTAACCAAATATCATTTTCTAAGATACTTTATCCCAAGATCTTTTACATAGTGCTTTCCATCTTTAGGCATATCCCATGCAGTAGTCTGACGATTATGCAGACTGAAGATTTCCTTTCGCTGAAGTAATTCAACTTTAGTTTTTCGCCTGAACCTTTTATTCGCATGTTTCTTTCCAGGCTTGTCCGAAGTTGCCGTGGTATAGCCTATAATGGGAGTTTTATTTCTTGATCTGCTCATTGAACAAATTTAACTATAATATGAAAAAGAATTTATTGACTTCCCTCCGGCTCACACTGGTCATGTTAATTATCTGCTCAGTGTTATATCCCCTGCTTATTGCTGGTATTGGCAAAACAGCTCCCGGCGCTGGAAAAGGCGTTACGGTTTCTGTAAATGGAAAAGTTGTTGGCTATGAAAATATCGGGCAGAAATTTACTGATGATAAATATTTCTGGGGGCGGCCTTCTGCAGTTGATTACAATGCCGCAGGCTCGGCCGGCAGTAACAAAGGGCCGTCTAATCCTGATTATTTAAAGACAGTCCGGGAAAGAACAGACAGTTTTCTTGCACACAATCCCGGAATAAAAAAAGAAGAAATTCCTGCTGACCTGGTAACAGCCAGCGGAAGTGGTTTAGACCCTCATATTTCCCCGGCTTCTGCTTTTGTGCAGGTAAAAAGAATCGCAGCAATCCGTAAGTTGCAGGAAGAAAAAGTAAAATCGCTGGTGCAACAGCACAT
The DNA here is from genome assembly GCA_033763355.1 of Chitinophagaceae bacterium. Taxonomy (GTDB): domain Bacteria; phylum Bacteroidota; class Bacteroidia; order Chitinophagales; family Chitinophagaceae; genus JANRKT01. Next base: position 6,237 of record JANRKT010000270.1, read on the forward strand.
TGAAAATACTTTCTCCGGCCCCCCGGTAATTAATGTATTAAAACTGAATATTGCACTGGATAACATGTCTGAAAAATAATTTCCAACCACTGGTCCCGCAAAAAATAACCTGGTTGCCATGAAAGAGTATGCAATAACATTACTGGTATTTATTTCCTGCAACACTTTGTCAGCGCAGGATTCAGCAAAAATCCTGCTTTCATTTTCAGCTTATGCAGAAGTTTATTATCAGTATGATTTCAATAAACCTGCAGATAACAACCGCCCCGGTTTTGTTTACAGTCACAACCGGCACAATGAATTT
>JANRKT010000271.1:0-19490 GCA_033763355.1 Chitinophagaceae bacterium
TTTGCCGTAAACATTTTTTTCAGAAAAAAAACCGGTAAAGACCTTATCAATATCCGCATGATATGTCCAGGGCAGAAAACAGGATACAACAAGAAACAATGTTGCCAGCAGTCCTGCCCATTTACTGTATTTTGCCATAGAATTGAAAAACCTATAAGATAAAGCCTTATAGGTTCTATTTTTTTGAGGTACCGGGCGGATTCGTCCCGCTTAATGCGGGATTGCAGACCTTTGCCTATGCGCCGCAGCGCACACAGTACCATTCAATAATTTTAAAAGAACACTTATAAAAAAACTGCCTTTATCGGCAGTTCTCTTGAGGTACCGAGCGGATTCGAACCGCTGTAAAAGGTTTTGCAGACCTCTGCCTAGCCACTCGGCCACAGTACCATATTTTTTATTTCTCTTTTCCCCTCTGCCTATGCGCCGTGGCGCACACAGTACCATATTTCTTATTTCTCTTCCCCCCTCTGCCTATACGCCGCAGCGCACACAGTACCATTATTTTTTATTTCTCTTTCCCCCTCTGCCTATTCTCCGCGGCGAACACAGTGCCATTGCAGGGCAGCAAAAGTAAGTGATTTTCCAGAAAGAGAAAAGCTAAACAAGGGCGCAAAGATTTTCTACTTTTAGTAAGCATATCTTTACCAAACATACTGCTTTATGTTGCCGATTGCAGGATCAGAACTCATCATCAATAAAAGAGGGGCTATATACCATCTTAACCTGAGGCCCGAAGAAATAGCTTCAACCATCATCACCGTGGGTGACCCTGAAAGGGTAAGGGTTGTAAGCAAATATTTTGATACGGTTGAATACAAACAGCAGCACCGTGAATTTGTAACCCATACCGGTTATATCGGTAAAAAAAGAATATCGGTCATTTCGACCGGCATCGGCCCCGATAATATTGATATTGTTTTAAATGAACTGGATGCACTGGTAAATATTGATTTTAACAGCAGGACTATTCGTCCTGAACTTAACTCCCTTCAGGTTATCCGCATTGGCACATCCGGTTCATTACAAAAAGAAATACCTGTAGATAGTTTTGTTGCAAGTACACATGGGTTAGGGCTGGATAACCTCCTTCAGTTTTACCGGCACGAAAACAACGAAGAAGAAAAACAACTGCTGCATGCATTTGTAACCCAGACACAAATCCACAACCGTTTGTCTTTCCCATACATAACCGGTGCAAGTGTGCATTTAATGAAACATTTTACAAAAGATTTTCACAAAGGGATAACAGTTACCTGCCCCGGGTTTTATGGCCCGCAGGGAAGGGTCCTCCGCCTGGGCCTTTCACAACCCGAACTCCTAAACCGTCTTACACAATTTCATTTTGGCCAGCACCGGGTCAGCAATTTTGAAATGGAAACTTCAGCGATATATGGATTGGGGAAAATTCTCGGTCACCACACCCTTTCGCTGAGTGCAATTGTTGCCAACCGTGTAACAAAAGAATTTTCAAAAGACGGGAACTTCGTTGTAGAAAGTTTAATTAAGGAAACATTGGAAATTATCAGTAAATAGTGATTTTGGCAAGTGGGGAGTAGGGAAAGGCGAGTGGGACTGCCTGTGACTGTGAGCCTGCCGTAAATCCAAAAGTTTTTAATATGCTTAATTTATCTCACAAAAAACTGGATGTTTACCGGATTTCATTAAAACTTGTTGAAGAAGTTTATAAAGTCACCCGGACATTTCCAAAAGAAGAACAATTTGTTTTGATTACTCAGCTCAGAAGAGCTGTCATTTCAGTTTGCAGCAATATAGCAGAAGGTGCTGCGAGAAAGTCCAAACGAGAAAAGAAAAGATTTTACGAAGTTTCACGCAGCTCAGCAGTTGAAATTGATACGCAATTTGAAATAGCATTAATTTTGCAGTACATTAAGAATGACCAGATAAAAGATTTGGAGGGCTACATGGAATCAGTCTTCAGGATTTTAAGCAAAATGATTGACAACCTGGGCAATGACCCCCACTAGCCACTCCCCATTTACCATTCACCATGACTATTAAATTCTTCAAATACCAGGGAACAGGAAATGATTTCATCATTCTTGACAACAGGGAGGCTTCCAATGGCCATCTCAGTACGGAGGAGATAAAACACCTGTGCGACAGAAGGTTCGGAATTGGCGCCGACGGCCTCATGATGCTGCAACTGAAAGAAGGATATGATTTTGAAATGAAGTATTACAATGCCGATGGCAAAGAAGGGAGCATGTGTGGTAATGGCGGACGCTGTATGGTAAAGTTTGCAAGCCATCAGGGTGTGCTTAAAACAACTTATCATTTTCTGGCTGCCGATGGCGAACACGAAGCAGAGATAGACCTTAAAGGATGGGTGAGGCTGAAAATGAAAGACGTGAATAAAGTAGATGACCGCCGAAATGATTATGTACTCGATACCGGCTCACCGCATTATGTAAAATTTATAAACGACGTAAAAGAGTTTGATGTTTACGGGCTGGGCAGGGAAATCCGATACGGTAAGGAGTTTGCAAAAAAAGGCATCAATGTAAACTTTGTTGAAACAATAGACGACCACAGCATCTATGTACGCACTTATGAAAGGGGTGTAGAAAACGAAACTTTCAGTTGCGGCACGGGTGTCACCGCATCTGCTTTAATGGCTGCGCACAATGAAATTGGTTTTAATGAAGTGGATATCATTACCCCGGGCGGTAACCTTACAGTTGAATTTGAAAAGCTGGATAAAGATCATTTCAACAACATCTGGCTCTGCGGCCCCGCTGAATTTGTTTATAAAGGCGAAATTGAATTAAAGGATTAAGATGCGCAGTAAAGAAGAAATTCTCCGGACATCGCTTTACGCTTTTACATCACTTACTGAATTTTGCAAAACCATACCACCTGAAAAATTTTTTGAACATCCTCCAGGCAAATGGTCTGTTGCCGAAAATATCCGTCACCTTATTATTTCCACAAATACCACCACATTAGCTTTTCGCATCCCGGGATTTTTTTTAAAATGGTGGGCGGGCATTCCCAACCGCCCTTCACGGAGCTATGATGAACTGGTATCCAGGTACAGGTTAAAATTAAAAGAAGGCGGAAGGGCAACAGGGCGTTTTGTACCGGGAAATATCAATGCGTCGTCATCCGCTCAGGAATGGCTTGAAAAATGGGCCTCGGCAACAAATAAGTATATCAATGCTGTTGATAAGAATTATAAAGACCCCTCGCTGGACAAATATCTTGTTAAACACCCTCTGCTGGGAAGAATAACCCTGAGGGAACTTTGCTATTTTACATTGTATCACTGCATCCACCATCACAACATCATCAGGGAAAGATTATCCCTTTAACCGAAACCCGTGAAAAACCCGCTAATGATAACTTTCCAAAAGTTAAACCATGTATCTCAAAAATGCTTTTTACCAACTTTATCTTATGGAAAATTCAGGCTTTAAAAAGCAGGTATCATCTTAATGTTATTTTGTTTTGCTGTGCAAAAATCTGGTTAACTAACATTACCTTTGCGCCGCTGTTAAAACAGTCAGCAAAAGTCATATAAGTCAAAAAAGGCCATTTAGCATGATGTTCCGGTTTCTGACTTATCTCACTAATTTGACTCATTTGACTTAATGACCCATTTGACTCTTCCTTTACCACATGATCCAGTACTATAAAAATATAAATGGTGTAACCACTGCAATAGAAAACCCGGAAAGCGGTTCATGGGTAAATGTTTTGCCGCCACTTAAACAGGAGGAATTTACCGGCCTTGCAGAAACATTAGATGTGCCTATCGAATTTTTGCAGGATTCCCTGGATATAGATGAAAGGCCACGGTTTGAACTTGCAGACAATGTAAAGCTGATTGTAATTAAAACCCCCACTGAGAACAATTCTTTTAACGACAGTGATGCTTATTACATTACCATCCCCATTTGCATCATCCTTACCCATACCCAGATTGTTACGGTAAATTCATTCGAAAACGGCGCCATCAAAAAGTTCCTGAATACTTTTCAGAAAAGGCATCCTGACAAAAGGAATATGATGGTGCTGAAAATTTTTGAAAAGATCAGCCAGACCTTTACCGAATACCTCAAAGAGATCAACCACAGGAGAAATATACTGGAGCAGAAACTGTACGACTCCAACCGCAATGAAGAGTTGCTGGAACTGATGCGTATTCAAAAAAGCCTTGTTTATCTTGTTACGGCGCTCCGCTCCAACGAAATGCTGCTGATGAAACTTGAACGCACCAATTTCCTCGGGCTAACAGAAGATGAAAAAGAATTCCTGAACGACCTCATCATTGACATGTCGCAGGCATTGGAAATGGCGAACATTTACACCAATATCTTAAGCAGCACCCTCGATGCGTTTGCAAGCATTATCGCCAATAACCAGAACCTCGTTTTAAAAAGGCTGGCTGCAATTACTATCATTCTTCAGTTTCCTGTGCTGGTAGCAAGTATTTACGGAATGAATGTGCCTATCCCCTATCAAACCACATCCCATGCTTTTTACATACCCATCATACTGGCCCTTTCAGTTTCACTGGTAATGGCCTGGTATTTCATGAAGAAAAAATGGTTTTAAACCCCTATCCCCTAAAGGGGGATTAATTAATCCCCGCTTCAGGAATAACGGTTGTAAACTTAAAGCAGCATATAACAGTCACAAGTCAAATACAAACCCGAAAAGCCATGTTTAATTTACGAGTTTATGGAATTTTGATTAATGAAAATAAACAGGTGCTGGTAAGCGATGAGTTTATCAGGGGAAATTATTATACAAAATTCCCAGGTGGCGGGCTTGAATTCGGCGAAGGAACAAGGGATTGCTTAAAACGGGAATTTAAAGAAGAGCTTGACCTGCTGGTGGAAATCGGCGAACATATTTATACTACGGATTTTTTCCAGATGTCGGCTTTTAACCCGCAGCACCAGATCATTTCCATATACTATTTAGCAAAAGCGCTTGAACCCATAAATGCGCCTTTGCGGATGATACCATTTGATTTTGATGAAAAACAAATGCAGGTGTATAAAGAAACCGGAGAAACAGAAACCTTCCGGTTCATCAACTGGCACGAATTCTCAGAAGAGACGGTAACGCTTCCGATTGATAAAGTGGTAGCAGGAATAGTAAAAGAAAGGTTCTAATAACCCGTCATCGCACTCTGCTTCATACTGGCAGCGGTTTCCTTCCCAAGGTATTTTTCCGCCATCCAGTGAATAACATAAACTACCGGGGTAAACAAAATGGCAATTAAAAATTTATAGGCATAAGCAGTAAATGCCCATGCCATAGTTTGGCCAACCGGCACACCCCGGAACAATGTAAACGCCACATATGTCACCACCACGCTGTCAATAAACTGCGATACCAGCGTACTCACTGTTGCCCTTGCCCAGATGGCTTTCTCACCTGTTAAAACTTTAATGCGGCGGAAAACAAGCGCATCAATCAGCTGGCCTAAAATAAAAGCCGTAAGCGAACCCACAATGATATTCATGCCCTGCCCGAATATGGCCTTAAAAGCAGCCTGCATATCAGGCACACCATCATTGGCATAAGAGCTGAGCCAGAAACCGGTATCAGGCGACATACGGATGGCGAAATAAAAAACAAAAAAAGCAAATGTGATTAACGCCACAGTAAGAAATGTAAGAAAGCGTACACCTTTTACACCATAATACTCATTTATTATATCAGTCATTACAAATACCACCGGCCAGGGCAAAACACCTACTGATAAACTAAAAGATAAATGTTCGCTCCCAAAAAGTGAGAAATCAGCCTTGGGGTAACCAAATGTGTCTTCAAGCGAAAAAATCTTTACACCAATAATTTCTGCGATGATGGCATTGGCTATAAAAAAACCGCCCAGGATAATAAACAAACGGGTGGGCCTGTCTTTGATAATGTTGTGGATCATGCTGAAAAAAGCTGATTGAAAAATGTCAGGTTTAAACAAAAACTAATCTCAATATAACAAAAACTTTCAGCTGTGGTTCTGCTTTCTGTTTCAAAAATTACTGAGGTATAATTGCAGGCCTGCAATTTGCAAATTAGCCTTAATTTGCCGCATAAATTTTTACTGATAAAATGAAAAACCTCAGTTTTAAAGCGCTGTTACCGCATCTTGTTGCTGTTACCTCTTTTGTGATTGTAGCCGTCATCTATTGTAAGCCCGCCCTTGAAGGCAAGGTGCTGCAGCAAAGTGATATCATCCACTGGAAAGGAATGGCCAAAGACATACAGGATTACCGTGCCACCCACAATGGCGTTGCCCCTTTGTGGACCACCAATATGTTCAGCGGCATGCCCGGTTACCAGATAGCAGGCAATAACAACAACTATATATCTTATTACGCCAACGAAATTTTTTCTCTTTTCATTCCCAAACCATTCCGGTTTTTTATTCTTGCCTGCCTTGGTTTTTATTTTTTATGCATCGTCCTGCGCATCAATCCCTGGCTGGGCATAACGGGGGCCATTGCTTATGCCTATGCATCTTATAGTCCCATTATTATTTCTGTAGGACATGAAACCAAAATGCTTTCAATGGCTTATGTGCCTGCCGTGCTCGGCGGGCTGATTATGATATTCGACAAGCGGTATTGGTCAGGGGCTGCTTTTACTGCACTGTTCAGTTCTATACTTGTTTTTCATAACCACTACCAGATTGTTTATTATTTCCTCCTCATTGCCGTGTTTGTTACAGCGGCCTATGTTGTAAAATGGATAAAGGAAAAGCAATACAAACACATGGTAACTGCAGCAGCATTTGCAATAGTTGCAGGACTGATTGGTGTACTGAGCAATGCAGTTACACTGTTTACAACATATGATTATTCCAAAGCCACTATCCGCGGCGGGCAGGCTTCTTTGAATGTAAAAGACAGCATCAATGCAACAAAACAGAAAGGGGGCCTTGATACGGGTTATGCATTTCTGTACGGCAGTTATGGCGTAGCAGAAACATTTACACTGATGGTGCCTGATATTTATGGCGGAGGGCCGCATCCTTTGGGCGAAGAATCAAAACTTGTTGAAGTAATGGGTGAGAAAGGCTTACCTCCTCAATTAGCTAACCAGTTGTATTCATCGTTTCCTGCCTATTGGGGCAATCAGCCGGGTCATTCAGGGCCTGTGTATCTCGGCGCTGTAATTTGTTTCCTGTTCATCTTCGGAATGGCTTATATCAAAAGCCATCACAAATGGTGGATTGCAGTAGTATCATTATTGGCCATTATGATGTCGTGGGGTAAAAACTTTGCAGCTTTCAACACTTTTATTTTTGAGTACCTGCCAATGTACAACAAGTTCAGGGCGCCTGCCATGATACTCGTTATCACACAACTTACTTTCCCGCTGCTTGCTGTATTGGGCGTACAGCAATTTTTGTTTGGCAAAGACGACAAAACCTATCTCTGGAAAAAATTAAAACTGGCAGGTTTGATTACAACCGGCGTTTTTGCAGTGTTATTCCTCTTATACATCAGCTTTGATTATAAAAACGACAGGGATAAGTTTATACAGCAGCAACTCACACAGATGTCTAACGGTGACAGCAGCCTCGGAAGGGATATTGTGAATGCTGCTGCCGATGACAGAAAGGGCCTTTTTGGTAAAGACCTGTTCAGGTCCTTCTTTTTTATTGGCGCATCATTCCTGCTTTTATTTCTGTATGCAAGAAACAAACTGAAAGCAACACCTGTCATCATCGGGTTATTACTGCTGAGCTCAATTGATGTGCTGGCTGTTGGCAAACGATACCTTGCCAATGATAATTTTATGGAACCCGAAGATTCGGATGGGGTTTTTCTGCCCACACCTGCAGATGCTGAAATAAAAAAAGATACTGAAGCCAATTACCGTGTATTTAATTTAACACAGGACCCGTTTAATGATGCCATTACAGCTTATCACCACAAATCAATAGGCGGTTATCATGCCGCCAAACTAAGCATTTACCAGGATTTGATAGAGAACCAGCTGAGCAAACAACCCATGAACATGCCGGTGCTGGATATGCTCAATACAAAATATGTTATTACCACAGATTCTGCCGGAAGGCTTTTACCGCAGCGCAACCCCGGCGCTTTGGGCAGTGCGTGGCTGGTAAAAAGCATCAGTTTTGTGAAAGATGCAAAAGCAGAAATGAGGGCCCTTGACAACTTCAATCCCAAGGAAAGTGCAATTGTGCAGGAATCATTTAAACCGTCTGTTCCTTTTATGCCGCAATGGGATTCTGCCGGAACAATTCAACTGGTTAAGAATGACAATGACATTGTTACCTATTCCTTCAATGCTTCAACCAACCAGTTTGCCGTATTCAGCGAAGTATATTACGACAGGGGATGGAAAGCCTTTGTTGATGGCAAAGAAACGCCTATTGTAAAAGTGAATTATGTTTTACGTGGGCTCTCTGTGCCGGCAGGCAAACACAACATTGAATTCCGTTTTGAACCATCATCGTACAAAACAGGTAAACAGCTTACAGGCATTTCTCAATTACTGATACTCGGAATATTAATTACAGGTATTTTTCTTGAATACCGCCGTTCAAAAAAGCCTGTAAACAAAGCCTGATATGGCTAACGTGCTGAGTGTTGTCTGGTACAAAGTTCTGCCCGCAAAGTTTGGCGGGCAAAAAGGCATCGCCTGTTTCAATGAATTTCTATCGGCCCACCACAACATTGTTTGCACATGCAGTTGCAACAACCAGCCTTCGGGAAAAGAACCCTACAAAGTTTTGCCTGTATTACCTGCTTCACGTACACAGGTAATCAATCCATTTGCATGGCGGAAAATCATCAGCATCGCAAAAAAAGAAAATTGTTCACATGTTATTATTGAGCATTGCTATTATGGGCTTTTGGGAATTTTCCTGAAACATTTTTACAGTAAAAAACTCATCGTTCATTCACATAATATAGAATACCTGCGTTTTAGAACCATTGGCAAATGGTGGTGGTTTATATTGCGTCTCCTTGAAAAAAGAACACACAGGGCTGCAGACCTGAACCTTTTTAAAACAAAAGAAGACCTTGATTATGCTGCTGCATATTTCGGGCTTAACCCTTCAGCATGTATTGTGGTGCCTTATGGTTTAATGTTGTCAGCAGTTCCTTCACCGGAAAAAAAAACCGCTGCAAGGTTAATAGTAAGCAGGCAGCACCACATTCAGCAGGCAGCGAAAATTATTTTATTTAACGGCACACTGGATTATGAACCCAATGCCAATGCAGTAAGGCTGATTGTAAACACACTGGTCCCCCTTTTGCTTCAAAAAAACAATACTGCTTTTAAAGTCATCGTTTGCGGGAGGAATATATACAGCGGTTTTGAAGACCTGCAGCAACTGAAACACGAATGTTATATTAATGCCGGGTTAGTTGAAGATATTGAGCCTTATTTCCTGGCGGCAGATGTATTCATCAATCCTGTACTGGAAGGGGGCGGCATTAAAGTAAAAGTAATGGAGGCCCTTGCATACAATGTGCCTGTGGTTTCAACTGAAAGCGGGGCAAGAGGCATCAGCCTTCAGCTTGCAGGTGAAAAATTAAAATTGGTAAAAGACGGCGACTGGGAAGAATTTTGCAGGCAAATCATCCTGCAATCTGATAATCGCACTGATACTCCTGAAGATTTTTTCAATCAGTATCACTGGAGTGAAATCATTAAACCCGTAGCTGAAAGAATAAATGAGCTGAAATAGTTTTTAATTTGTTGTATGGATTCTCCCCTGGTCAGTGTAATTCTTCCGGCTTACAACAGTGAAAGGTTTTTACATAAAGCCATTGAAAGCATTTTGAACCAGGCTTACCGCAATTTTGAATTACTGCTCATCAATGACGGTTCAACTGATTCAACAAGACAGATCATGCAATCGTACAGCGATGAAAGGGTCCGCATTATTGATAACCCGGGGAACAAAGGCCTTGTATATTCATTCAACACCGGCATAGAGCAGGCCAAAGGGAAATACATTGCCAGGATGGATGCCGATGACATCTCTTATCCTGAAAGGTTTGCTGCGCAGGTTGACTGGCTTGAAAGGAATTCATCCACTTCAATAGTCGCTGCTTACATTGAATTTATTGATGAAGAGGATAAACCTGCAGGTATCTGGCCCCTTGACAGGAAGGTAAACACTTATAAAGAAATCAGGCACATGCTGCCCCGGGAAAATTGTATTGCGCATCCCACGGTTATGGGCAGGGCCGGAATCTTCAGGCAATTCAGGTATATGCCATACCAGAAAACCGAAGATTATGATCTGTGGCTGAGGATAGCAAATGCGGATTTGGTTATTGAGAAAATCCCGCAGGTGTTGCTGAAATACAGGGTTCACCAAAGTTCTTATACCTCTTCAAAACTCAGAAAAAGGAACAACCCTTCATGGCAGGTTTTTATGGGAAAGTACAGGTTTGTGATTTACGAACTTAAAGAAGCTAATTTTAATTCGTTTATTTTACAGGTAATCTTTTATTCAATTAAGGATATAATAACTGCATCCTGGAAAGAAATTAAATTTTTACTTAAATTAAACAGGTCACAACCATAATGTATACCCTGTTTATCATAAAAAGAATTATTGAAGACATCTTTATTTACCTATTTGTATTATTTGGCCGTATCAAAGCATCATTAAATAAAAAAATAAAAGAGGAGTACAGGATATTTTTCTTTTTTCCCTTTTATCATATAGGCGGTGCAGAAAAAGTTCATTTTTCCATAGCGCAGGCAACAGGCGGTAGTGATTGTATTATTTTCTTTACAAGAAAATCACAGAATGACCTTTATTATGATGAATTCAAAAAGTCAGGCTGCAGGTTAATTGACATTTCCCGGTTTACAGATAATAAATGGCTTTATTTCAATAATCTTTTTTTCAGGGGCATTATCAGTTATTATATCAATTCTCAAAAAAAGAAACCTGTTGTTTTTAACGGGCAATGCAATTTTGCCTATAAATTATCTCCGTGGCTGAGAAAAGATATAAAGCAGTATGAACTTATTCATTCCTTTAATACTTTCTCATGGATCAGGATACCATTTTTACCGTTTATTAATAAGTCGGTAATGATAAGCAGGGTAAGAATAGAAGACCACCTGAAACAATACAGTAAGCTCAAAATACCCGTTAGTTATAAAGAAAGAATCGCTTATATCATCAATGGTATTGAAATACCATTCCCGGCCCCGCAAAAAAACTATTTTACTGATACATTAAAAGTAGTGTACGTAGGTCGGGGTACAGAAGAAAAACGTGTGCACCTGATTGCAGAAATAGCTGAAAAATGCAGTCAGCAAAAAATAAATGCAGAATTTTCCTTCGTTGGTGAAGTGAAAGGTTCTGTGCCGGAACAATTTCATTCTTACTGTAATTTTTATGGAAACATTTCTGACAGAGAGAAGTTAAGTAAAATTTATAACGAGTCGCATATACTGATAATGGCATCAACAACCGAAGGCTTTCCGATGGCCGTAATGGAAGCCATGGCCTATGGCCTTGCAATATTATCTACTGATGTGGGAGATTTGAAAGTTCATATTGAAAACGGGAAAAATGGCTTTCTTGTAAGCGATAATGAAACTGAGGGTTCAATTGTAAGCGAAAGTGTGAAATACATTGATGGGTTATTCAATAACCGGGAACTTTTACAGGCAATTGGCCGGAATAATATTGAATATGCAAATCAAAACTTCAGTATAAAACAATTTAACATTGCATACAGAAACCTGTTGAATGAAAATGGGGAATGGAATAAATAAAAAAATCCTTATCATCACCTACTACTGGCCGCCCAGCGGGGGCGCGGCGGTGCAGCGATGGCTTTCGCTTGCCAATGAGCTGACCAGGCTGGGCTGGGAAGTTTTTTTGCTTACAGTTGATAAAAAATATGCCACTTACCAGCTCTTCGATGAAAGCCTCGAAAAGGAAATAGACAAAAACATTAAAGTGTTCACCACAAAAACAGCTGAACCCTTTGGCTTATATAAATTTTTATTCGGAAAGAAAAGCATCCCCAAACCGGCTTTTGCAAACGAAACCAATCCTTCACCTGTTAAAAAGATTTCCCGTTTCATCCGCGGCAATTTTTTTATACCTGACCCCCGTAAAGGATGGACGCCTTATGCAGTAAAAAAAGCGACTGAACTGATAAAAGAAAACAAAATCCCGGTTGTTGTTACTGCAGGGCCGCCCCACTCCACCCATTTTACCGGCAAGAAACTGAAAGAACAACTGAATATAAAATGGGTAGCCGATTTTCACGACCTGTGGACAGATGTGATTTACTACGACATGCTTTATCACCTGCCTTTTGTAAAAAAAATTGATAAAAAACTGGAAAAACAGATCCTTGAATCAGCTGATAAGATTATTACAGTTGGTGAAGAGTACAAAAAGAAACTCCTGAGCAAAACCAAAATTATAAATGAAGATAAAATCCACCTCAGCCGTATCGGGTACGATGGTCATCTCTTCAGCGACAACAGAAAAACTTCACAAAGCACTTTTACAATAACTTATGCAGGCAGTATGGCGGATTTTTATAAGCCTGAAGTATTTTTCATTGCCCTTGCCGAAACAGTAAAAAAATTTCCGCACACAACTTTTAAAATCAAATTTGTGGGTGTTGTATCGGCAGGCATAAAGCAATTCATCATTTCGCTGGGTCTTGGAAACATACTTGAAGAAACGGGGTACCTGCCGCATCATGAAGCGGTAAAAGAAATATCGGCATCAACAGTTCTATTGCTGGTAAATCCCGTAACAAAAGATGAAGCCATGGTAATACCCGGGAAAATATACGAATACCTTGCAGCGGGCAAGCCCATTATCAACATTACAAAACCTGAAGCCGAAACTGCCGCATTGATAGAAAAAAATAAAGCAGGTGAAACTTTTGACCGCAATAACCCGGAAGAAATTGCAACATACCTTGAAGAACTGGGGCAGAAGTGGGAAGCTGAGAAATCGCTTGATATGGTTACAGCAGGCGTAAAGAAATATTCAAGGTCTGAAATAGCGGTGAAATTGAGTGAAAATTTGCTTTTGCCGCTGATAAGTTAAAAAGTCATTATCTCCGGGCAGCAGGTACACCCGGCATTTCATTTTTCAGGCGGCTTAACTGGAAAAGGAACTCTTCCATTCCAACCTTCTTTCTTTCATCAAAATTATAATTGATGAAGTGGGAATAATATCTTTTCAGGTCAAACAATTCACTGGGGTTCTCTTTAAGTACTTCATCAATATGCTGCAGGCCCATCCCATTGGCATCATTGAATTGCCTGATAAAATCGGGGCTAAGCGGTTTGTTGCTTACCCATGCTGCAAATACAAAATTCAGTCCCGTATAATCTTTCCACGCCTCTCCCAAATCATAAATAAAAGTGGAAACACGGCGTTGTTCAAAAGCCCTGTCGCCGATAACGAGTCCAGCTGTTGTGCCGCCAATAAGGTGCCGGTACTCCTCCCCTTCTGTATCCCTGATTTCAGGTGAAAGCTTCCAGTAATTCTTAAGCAATATCCTGGCAAGTGCCGCTGATGTACGTGACTGGTAATCCAGCAAAACAGTTTTTACTTCCTGCAATGGCGCCTCACTGAACAAACATACTGAAGCGACGGGGCCGTCGCAACCAATACAATAATCAGTAATGATATGCTGCTCTTTTAATTCAGGGATCACAGCAACCGGTACCAACCCCGCATCAATTTTATCTTCTGATAGCAATGTGGCTATCTTTGCCGGGTAATCAAGCACCATTTCAATACTGTTGCCGATCCCGGATTTACTGATACCATACAGCAATGGCTTTGTGTTAAGGTAACTTACTGCCCCAATCCTTATTTTACTTCCCGCCATGAAGGGATCTGTTGAAATTGCCTCAGATGATGACAAGCTTCCTGAAAAAAAGTTCATAGTTGTGGATGAGATGATGCCTTAATGGCCCTGTTTTAAAAAATTTTCATGTAGGTTTGGGCGCAAATTTAAAGCAATCATACCAATATATGGATTTAAGCGCCCTCACTGCCATTTCACCCGTTGACGGCCGCTACCGCAGCCAGTTACAGCACCTCGATTATTATTTTTCAGAATATGCACTCATCCGTTACCGCATACTTGTGGAAATAGAGTACTTTATCGAACTGGGTGAAAAACGTTTCTTCAATCTTAAAGCTGCACAAACAAAGATGCTGAGGGAGCTGTATGAAAATTTTACAACGTCAAGGGCGCTTGAAATAAAAAATGTAGAAAAGATCACCAACCACGATGTAAAAGCCGTTGAATACTTTATTAAAAAAGAAATGGATACCCTGAAACTTTCACAGGTGAAAGAATGGGTGCACTTCGGCCTTACTTCGCAGGACATTAACAATACTGCAATACCGCTGCTGTGGAAAGAAGCGCTGGAACATGAATATTATCCTGCCATCAGCAACTTTGTGCTGAAATTAAAAAAAATTGCAAAGTCATGGGTTAATGTCCCGATGCTTGCACGTACCCACGGCCAGCCTGCTTCGCCTACACATCTGGGAAAGGAGATAATGGTATTTGCAGAACGGGTGGAACAACAATTAAAGCTTATCAATGCCATTCCGTATTCCTGCAAGTTTGGCGGCGCTACAGGAAATCTCAATGCCCATGAAGCGGCATTTCCCAAAATTGACTGGATCAGGTTTGCCAATGATTTTTGCATTAACAAACTGGGTCTGCAGCGGCAGCAGTTTACAACACAAATAGAGCATTATGATAACCTCGCAGCACAATGCGACGGCATGAAACGTGTCAATACAATCTTAATTGATTTTTGCAGGGATATATGGACCTATGTTTCACTTGACTATTTCAAACAAAAGATTAAAAAAGGCGAAGTGGGCTCATCTGCGATGCCACACAAAGTAAACCCCATTGACTTTGAGAATGCAGAAGGAAATTTAGGTGTGGCCAATGCACTGTTTGAACATTTTTCAGCGAAGCTCCCCATATCAAGGTTGCAACGCGACCTCACTGATTCAACTGTTCTGAGGAACCTTGGAGTTCCGTTTGCACATACCATTCTTGCATTAAAGTCTGTTGATAAAGGTTTGGATAAACTAATACTGAATGAAGCGCAGATAAAAGCCGACCTTGACAACAACTGGGCTGTTGTTGCAGAAGCCATCCAAACCATTTTACGCCGGGAAAACTACCCGCAGCCTTATGAAGCCCTGAAAGACCTTACCCGGAATAATGAACAGATTACCCAAAAGGCCATTTATAAATTTATTGATAAACTGAAAGTCTCATCACGTATAAAAAAAGAACTGAAAGCCATAACGCCGCATAATTATGTGGGAACAGTCGGAAAGTTTTAGGGTTCATAGCCTTTAAACTATTGACTGTTGAAATTATCCGATTTTCAGGAAGAACTATTACTCTATGTGTCTTTCTATGGCTTCTATTGTGCCTGTGTGGTAAGAAAATCACCACATAGATACATAGAGAGATAGTGGCACATAGTGATTCATCTGGTACGTAACGTAACTCAGCTATACACTTTCTTTAATCTGTATTCTATATGTTTCTATGTTACTATATGCCTATGTGGTAAAAAAAATCACTACATAGATACATAGAGAGATAGGGGCACATAGTTAATCTCATAAGAGGCCAGTTTTCAGTCCCCTGAGTTCAGTTTGAATAAATGAAGCTTTTGCCCTTCGTTATAAAATTCTCTTTCAAACCCAAAGCCACACTTCAACAATACTTTCTGAGAAGGGATATTCTGCGGATACGTAATTGCGATTACGCATAGAAGTTTTAGTTCCTCAAACGCATATTTAATGCCGTCTTGTAATGCCTCGGTGGCCAACCCATTTCCCCATGCATGGGGCATGAGTGCATAGCCAATTTCCACTTCAGGTACATGAGTGGAAGGGCGTACCATGAAAGAGCCTGTAAACTTTTGCGTTGATTTATTAATCAGCGCCCAGCGGCCATATTGCGGAAATTCGCTGTAATAATTGATGTTATCCTGCAGAAATTTTTGTGTTTGTTCCCTTGTCTGCGGTTTGCGTATGTAACGCATCACATCTTCGTTGCTGTTGAAGAGATAGAAATCTTCAAAGTCGTCCATTGTAAGTCGGCGGATGAGTAAGCGTTCTGTTTCGAAGATAATATGCATGATTTTGTAAAGACGATGGACAACAGACTACAGACATACCATAAACTATGAACTAAAGGCTATTGACTACTTATGTATCTCACTTGAAAAATGAAACTGAATCTCCGGGTTATTCCGCATTTCCGTATCAAGGAACCATTGGCTTTGGGCAAGATAAACAAGGTGGCCATCCTTATCCTGCACCACATTGGCAGTTTTGAACCTGGTAAAATCATCAAGTTTGTTTTTATCAGCAGAAGTGATCCAGCAGGCTTTGTAAAAAGGCAGGGAATTAAATTGTACAGAAGCGCCATATTCATGCAGCAGGCGGTATTGGATTACTTCAAACTGCAGGTCGCCTACACAGCCGATTATTTTACGGTTGCCATTGTGCTGTGTAAACAACTGCGCCACGCCTTCATCTGTTAGCTGCATCAATCCTTTCTCCAGTTGCTTTGTCTTCATCGGGTCTTTGTTCACCACTTCTTTAAAAATCTCAGGTGAAAAACTGGGTATGCCCGTAAAGTAAAAATCCTCTCCTTCTGTAAGTGTATCACCTATTTTAAAGTTACCTGTATCAAACAAACCCACCACATCTCCCGGGTAAGCCTCCTGTATCACATCTTTTTCACGTGCCATGAAACTGTAAGGGTTGCTGAAACGAATATCTTTATCAAGCCTTACATGATGATAGTACTTATTCCTTTCAAATTTCCCTGCACATACACGCAAAAAGGCGATACGGTCACGGTGCTTGGGGTCAAGGTTGGCATGTATTTTAAAAACAAATCCGCTGAACTTGTTTTCATCAGGGCATACTTCCCTCTCTGATGTGGGCCTGCAAAGCGGCGCAGGCGCAATACGGATGAAGGTATCAAGCAGTTCCTTTACACCAAAATTATTAATGGCGCTGCCGAAAAACACCGGGGCTACTTTTGCAACCCTGTAATCCTCTCCCTTAAGCTCGCCATACACCCCATCAATCAGTTCAACATCTTCACGCAATTGTTTTGCATCTTTTTCTCCTACTTTCTGGTCAAGTATTTCATCATTTAAATCAGTAATGTGCACCACATCTTCATCATTGGCTTTGGTATTGGCGGAAAAGAGCAGCAGGTTTTTATCAAAAAGATTATAAACGCCTTTAAAATCTTTGCCGCTATTAATGGGCCATGTCATTGGGTGCAGGTGGATGTGCAGTTCCTTTTCTATCTCTTCCAGCAAATCAAAAGGCAATTTACCGTCACGGTCCATTTTATTGATGAACACAATCACAGGCGTATCCCTCATCCGGCATACTTCCATCAGTTTCCTTGTTTGCTCCTCTACACCGTTTACACTGTCCACCACCAGCACCACACTGTCCACAGCAGTTAAAGTACGGTAAGTATCTTCAGCAAAGTCTTTGTGGCCCGGAGTATCAAGCAGGTTGATCAATGTATCCTGGTATTCAAAAGTCATTACACTCGTAGCAACAGAAATTCCCCTTTGCCTTTCAATTTCCATAAAATCGCTGGTGGCATGCTTCTTTATTTTGTTGCTTTTAACAGCGCCTGCAGTTTGAATGGCGCCCCCGAACAGCAAAAACTTTTCTGTAAGTGTTGTCTTGCCGGCATCTGGGTGAGAGATGATTGCAAATGTTCTTCTTTTTTGTATTTCGGATGAAAATCTCATACTCTAAATTTTGGTCATACAAGTCATAACAGTCATATCAATAATAACTTTTAAAGAAACAAGGAAGCTCTTCCCCTCAATGACTTCTTTGACTTGTATTTTTCCGGCGGGCAAAGGTACTTGTTGATGGTCATATGAGGTAAATAATGTCTTCTTTTTTTAGGCCCTGCTTAATGGTTCATAGCTTATTTTTCAGTAACTTAAACCATGATCCATTTCAACCGTTTTATTGTGTCACAAACTGCTGCCCGGCTGCGGAAGAAGAGGGGCATAGGCCAGGCTGAAAAACAATCTGCTTACCAACTTGCCAAAGCGGTTTTCCAGTTTAAGGTATTTCTTTACAGCAGTATTAAAGAAGCCGTGTTATTGTTATGCGGAATTTTTTCTGCCGGTTTTGGACTGAAAGGGTTTTTACTTCCCACACGTTTTGTTGATGGGGGAGCAACTGGTATTTCACTGCTCATCAATTCTATTTCAGGGTGGCCTCTTTCTGTATTGCTCATTATTGTTAATATACCCTTTGTTATCCTTGGTTACCGGCAAATTGGTATGTCTTTTTTTATTAAAACGGCCCTTGCAATTGCATGTCTTGCGCTTGTTGTAGCCACCGTTCCCTACCCTGTTATTACTACAGATAAATTACTGGTTGCTGTTTTCGGGGGATTTTTCCTGGGTGCCGGTATTGGCCTTGCAGTAAGGGGCGGAGGTGTCCTTGACGGAACAGAAGTACTTGCCATATTTATCAGCAGGAGAAGCGGGTTAACCATCGGGGATGTTATTCTCGGTTTCAATATCATCATCTTTTCATTTGCCGCTTATCTCCTCGGGCTGGAAACAGCATTATATTCCATCCTCACTTATCTCGCTGCTTCCAAAACGGTTGATTTTATCATTGAGGGAATTGAAGAATATACCGGTGTTACTATCATTTCCCCAAAAAATGAGGAGATCAGCAAAGTGATTACAGAAAAACTCGGCAGAGGCATTACAGTTTATACAGGCAAGAGGGGGTATGGCAAAAGGGGCCACACGAGTGAAGAAATGGATATTTTATATGTTGTAGTAACAAGGCTTGAAGTTTCAAAACTGCAGACAGAAGTAGAGGCTATTGACCCGAATGCCTTTGTGGTGATGCACAGCATTAAGGATACAAAGGGGGGCATGATTAAAAAAAGGCCGTTCAAGGAATAATTCTGCGTTCTGTTTCCGTTCGTCATTATTACTTTCCATCAAACAAAAACCATTGTTTTTCCGTTTTAAATCCGGTTAGTTTTGAAATATGCGCAAAACCCTCAAAATTATTGCCAGCAGTTTAAGGCTTGCGCTGCTGGAACTGAAAAATAATAAACTCCGAACCACACTTTCCCTATTGGGGGTAACTTTCGGCATCTTCTGCATCATCGGCGTATTATCTACTGTAACCAGTCTTGAAAAAAA
Source organism: Chitinophagaceae bacterium (assembly GCA_033763355.1). Taxonomy (GTDB): domain Bacteria; phylum Bacteroidota; class Bacteroidia; order Chitinophagales; family Chitinophagaceae; genus JANRKT01. Next base: position 19,261 of record JANRKT010000271.1, read on the forward strand.
TGTGCAGGATGGGGTAAAATCGCTAGGTTCAAATACCATTTATATTGACAAATGGGATTATTCAGGCGGCCCTGATTATCCCTGGTGGCGGTATGTAAAACGCCCGGAGCCGAAATATGAAGAGATGCGCTTTATCAGAGATAAATCAAAAGCTGTAATGCACATTGCGTATAACCTCAGCACACAGTTTAATGTGGAGTTTGAAAACGATCAGCTACAGGGTGTGAATT
>JANRKT010000272.1:0-8035 GCA_033763355.1 Chitinophagaceae bacterium
TTGAGTTCGCTGTAAGCAAAATCAAGCGGGTTGATCCACCACAAAGGCTCAACAGATTTTGCACCGAGGTTGAAGTTTAAACCGACAGTAAAATAGTTGTAAGAATCAAAGTTGCGGGTTAATACGGGAGACCCGGCAACCTGCTCTGACCAACGTTGTCCGTCTATCAGGTCATCCTGTATAAAAGTCATCCTGTCTTCAATAGCAAGGTTAATTCTTTTGCTGAGTTTAAAGGCTACACCAACACCAGCGGTGGCAGAAGGCCTGGCCGTGTTACCAAATAATTTCATACGCAGGTTGCCATAACTTTCAGCAGGCGTTTCGTATGAATCGTCAAGTAAGTCCTTAATAGCTTTTTTGGTATCCTTACGGTTAGGATAGGTACCGGTAGGAATACTATTAAAATTATATTTCGTAGAACCATTAAGGGCATTGATGTTGGTCTCATACCAGGTAATTCCAATACCGGCAAGGGCATAAAAATTTACACCTACCTTGCTTTTATGAAATCTTATGTTGTTTAAAGAAAAGACACCCTGTAATCCGAGATCATTTGCACTGGTTTTGTAGTTATAATATACCCTGTCTCCCGGAGGGTTTTGATTACCCTGCGGATCAGTTATCGTAGGTACATAACCATTGGTTGTCCATGCGGGGTTGTTGCGGTAATTTGTTGCGTTAGACCAGTGTAAACCCTTACCGGTACCATGCATATATTCCAAACGGAGGGAGAAGAGGTAACCTAAAGATTTTCTAACATGGGCGCCAAAACCGAGAGCGGGAAAAACCGAGGGTACATCGCCAATAACATTAAAAGTTCCCACTTTTACACCGAGCTCCCATTGGTTTCTTGGTTTAGCAGGATAGTAATACTGGTTGTTCATGAACTCACTGTGCTGGGGCATTCTTCCTGCCGGAATAAGTGAAGAGTCCCGCCAGTCGTAGCTTCCGGCCTGCTGTGCTTGCAGTAATACAGAGGTGCACATCAGGGCTATGAACCCTGTTAAGATTGCGTACTTTTTGCTTGCCATAATGTTAGAATTAATTAGAAATTAAATATTTGCGTGACAAATAATACTAACCCTACCTACAATCTGTGCAAAAATATTAAACGCCACTTAATTACCAAATTTTTTGGAAAACTATTTAGCATCATAAATTGCACTGTTTTAAGACAATGACACTAACGCATATGTTGCCTCACTTAATATATCAGTAATATTGTTTAATGAATATTTCTCCCGAAATAATTGCAGGTGAACTCCGGGTTTTTGAAACAAGGTTCAAAGAAGCTGTAAAAAGTAATACACCCCTGCTTGACAGGATCATGAGGTATATAGTGAAACGAAAAGGCAAGCAACTGCGCCCCATGTTTGTGCTTTTAAGCGCCAAATTAACCGGCCCTGTAAATGACTCAACCTACCGTGCAGCCTCACTTGTAGAGCTTTTGCATACCGCTTCGCTGGTACATGATGATGTGGTGGATGAGTCCATTGAAAGGCGTGGTTTTTTTTCTGTTTATGCCCTCTGGAAAACCAAAATTTCGGTGCTTGTAGGCGATTACCTGCTTGCAAAAGGCATGCTTCTTTCGCTTGACCATGATGATTTCCGTATCCTTAAAATACTTTCGGAAGCGGTAAGAAAAATGAGCGAAGGGGAGCTGCTTCAAATGGAAAAATCCAGGAACCTGAACCTGCAGGAGGATGTGTACTTTGAAATTATTAAAAACAAAACTGCTTCTTTGCTTGCTTCAGCCTGTGCGGCGGGGGCATGGTCGGTAAGCGGGGATGAAACAACAACGGAAAAAATGAGGAGGTTTGGGGAACTGGTGGGAACAGCCTTCCAGATCAAGGATGATTTGTTCGACTATGGAAGCTCGGATGTGGGCAAACCAACCGGAAACGACATCAAAGAAAAAAAACTCACCCTTCCCCTTATTTACACCCTTAACCATGCAGAAGGAAAATTAAAAAGGGAGCTTATTTATATCATCAAAAACCAGAACCGCATCCGGGAAAAGGTGGACTACATCATTAAAAATGTTACTGCTTCCGGCGGCATTGATTATTCAATAAAAAAAATGAACGAATACCGTGATGAGGCCCTTGCCCTGCTGCATGAATTTCCTAAAACTGAAGCAAGGGATGCCCTTGAAGAACTGGTAAGATATACAACCGACCGAAAATATTAACCCCATTAATCCATGCAAAAAAGATGGAACATTATACCAGTACCTGCAGGAAAAGTTTCTGCCCTGCAGCAAAGCCTGAACATCCATCCGGTATTGTGCCGCATACTTATTGCAAGGGGTATTGGAACATTTGAAGAAGCCAAAGCATATTTCCGCCCCCAACTAACCCAACTGCACGACCCCTGGCTGATGAAAGACATGACAAAAGCAGTAAACCGCATAACCACTGCTTTTGAAAGCAAAGAAAAAATCCTTGTATTTGGAGATTATGATGTGGATGGAACAACCGCTGTGGCCTGCATGTACCAGTTTCTGCAAAAAATTTATACGCCGGATGGCATTGACTTTTATATCCCACACCGGTACAGGGAAGGCTACGGTGTTTCCAAACAGGGAATTGATTACGCAAAAGAAAATGGTTTTACACTTATCATCTCACTTGACTGCGGCATCAAATCTGCAGATTTAATTGCCTATGCAAAAGAACAGGGTATTGACTTTATAGTTTGCGACCATCACCTGCCGGGGAATGAGCTGCCACCTGCAGTTGCCATTTTAAATCCCAAACAAAAAGATTGCCATTACCCTTATAAAGAGTTGTGCGGGTGCGGGGTTGGCTTTAAACTTATAACTGCACTTGCACAACATTTTAAACTCCCTGAAACAGAGCTGTACGAATACCTTGACCTTGTTGCTACTGCTATTGCAGCAGATATTGTACCCATGAACGGCGAAAACCGTGTGCTGGCTTATTACGGGTTGAAGAAAGTGAATGAAAGCCCTTCGCCGGGAATTAAAGCGCTTATTCAGTTAAGCGGTTTGCAGAAAACACTCCACATCAACAACCTTGTTTTTATGATTGCGCCTCGGGTTAATGCTGCAGGCCGCATGGATGATGCCCGTAAGGCAGTGCTGATGTTTATTGAAAAGGAGTATGAAAAGGCATTGAGTTATGCAGAAATGCTTCATTCAGATAATACCGATCGCAAAGAAGCGGATGTTTCTATTACGGAAGAAGCCTTGTCCATGATCAGTAATAACGATTACCTCATAAAGAAAAAATCAACGGTTGTTTACCAGCCACATTGGCATAAGGGCGTGGTAGGCATTGTTGCCAGCCGGCTGATAGAACATTATTACAGGCCCACCATTGTATTGACGCAAAGCGGGGATGTGATAGCAGGAAGTGCAAGGAGCATTGCCGGTTTTAATATTCATGAAGGCCTTCATTTATGCAAGGACCTGTTACTGGGTTTTGGCGGGCATTATTTTGCTGCGGGAATGACATTGCTGCCTGAAAAATTAGAAGCTTTTACAGAAAGGTTTGAAACGGTTGTGGCATCTTCTGTAACAGATGAATTGCTGGTTCCTGAAATTAAGATTGATGCCGAAGTAAGGTTTGCAGACCTGAAATCTTCTCTCTACAATATACTTTGCCAGATGGAACCATTCGGGCCTGACAACATGAGGCCTGTTTTTGTGGTACGAAAAGCTGAAGACTATGGCTGGTCAAGAATTGTAAAAGAAGCGCATATACGCTTTACAGTAAAACAGGATAACATCGTTTTCAACGGCATTGGTTTTAACATGGCAGATAAATTTTACCTTATCAGCATGAAAAAACCCATTGACATTGTATTTACACTTGATGAAAATGAATGGAACGGGGAGAAGCACCTGCAGCTTAAAGTAATTGATTTCAGGCTGTCAGAATGAAAAGGTCTTCTTTAAAATTTTGGATTTGACCTTGCCTTTTTGTTTAGGTTGTTTTACAAATTTTCCGTCAGAAAGGTAATATGTAACAACATCTTTCGATTCAGGAGAAATTACAAAATATTCCTGCACACCGGATTGCTCATATACCAGCTTTTTATCTTCAAGGTCGTGCTTCTTATTGCCGGGGGACAAAATTTCCACTATCATATCCGGAGCGCCATAAACTTTACCTTTTTTTACAATGCCCATATTTTCCTTACGGATAAAAAGAATATCCGGCTGAAATGCGTTTTTTTTCATTCAGGTGCACATCCATAGGGGCAACTATGCTTGTACCAAGATCATTCTTTCTTACGAAAACATTAATATCTGTATAGAGGTTACCTAATAATTGCTGGTGCTGAAATGTAGGTGCGGGTGATATATAAATAATATCATTTATTACTTCTGCCAAAGTTCCTTCGGGAAGCAAATTAAATACCTCCATTGCTGTGCGGGGAGGCGGCTGGTATTTTTTTACCGGAATTCCCATACCTCTAATTTAATAATTATTTACAGCTTATTCGGTTAAAATAATCTTGCTTTTCTTCTCTCCTTCCATCAGTTCCACACTTCTGCTGATGAAAGCGGTAAGCTCATTTCCTTTCAGCAAACCCTGAGATAAAAGTGCAAGGTCGGCAAGGTTACGCACTAATTTTTCCTGCTTGCCCTTATTGCTTTCTTTTAATACTGTCTGATAAATGGGATGGTTGCCATTTATGGTAAGCGTTACTTCATCCGGCATGTTGGCATAAAAACTTCCCATCGGCCCGCTGATGGCAGACATGTCTTTCATGCGCCGCATAAATTCAGGGCGTGTAGCCACAACCGGCGGAGCATCATTACTTAACCCTTTTATTTCCACTGTAACATGGGTTTCGGGAACCTGCAGCCCAAACAATTCTTTCAGTTTCGATTCCTCTTCCCTGTTCAGTACGCTTTCACTGTTTTCCTGCTTGTCAATAATGTTGTCAACTATATCTGCATCCACTCTTGCGAAATGAACATTCTCCCATTTTAATTCCATCTGGTTAATGAAAGCCGCATCAACAATGGTTTCCATTGTAACTACTTTATACCCCTTTTCAGTACAGGCTTTAATGTAGCTGTCCTGCTGCACAGGGTTGGTGGTATATAATATTACCAGCTTACCATCCTTATTTTTTTGTAGCGTTTCTGTTTCAGCCCGGTATTCATCAAGTGTAAAAAACATCCCGGATACAGCGTCTCTCATGATATGAAACTTATTCGCTTTCTCCAGGAATTTGTCGTCGGTCATCATTCCGTATTTAACAAAAAGCCCGGTGTGTTCCCACTTTTCCTCAAATTCTTTCCGCTCTTTGTTAAAAAGCTCTTCAAGTTTATCCGCCACTTTTTTGGTGATGTGGTTATTTATCTTTTTTACGTTGGGGTCGCCCTGCAAATAACTGCGGCTTACATTCAAAGGAATATCCGGACTGTCAATTACGCCCTGCAGCAACATTAAAAACTCCGGAACAATATCTTTTACTTCATCTGTTACAAAAACCTGGTTGCAGTAAAGCTGTATCTTATCTTTTTGTATCTCGTAACTCTGTTTTATTTTAGGAAAATACAATATACCGGTAAGGTTAAAGGGGTAATCTACATTCAGGTGAATCCAGAACAGCGGCGGTTCATTGTAAGGATAGAGCTCTTTATAAAAATTCTGGTAATCCTGTGTGGTCAATTCGGCTGGTTTTTTGGTCCATGCCGGAGATGTGTTGTTGATTTGTTTGTCTTCAAACTTTATAGCCACAGGCAGGAACCGGCAGAATTTTTCAAGTATCTCTTTTAACCTGTCGCTGTCGAGAAATTCTTTGCTCTCTTCGTTAATGTGCAAAACAATATCAGTTCCCCTGCTGTTTTTTTCTGTTTCTTCAATGCTGTATTCCGGGCTCCCGTCACATTCCCATTTCACCGCTTTTGCATCTTCCCTGTAGCTCTTCGTTACCAGTTCAACCTTCTCGCTCACCATAAAAGCGCTGTAAAAGCCCAAACCAAAATGGCCGATAATACTGGCTTCATTCTGGCCTTTGTATTTGTTTAAAAATTCTTCGGCGCTGCTGAATGCAACCTGGTTGATGTATTTGTCCACTTCTTCGGATGTCATTCCGATGCCGCGGTCAGATATGGTGATGGTTTTCTTTTCAGTATCCAGTTTCACTTCAATGCTCAATTCGCCCAGTTCACCTTTTGCTTCGCCTATCGAAGAAAGCGTCTTTAATTTCTGGGTGGCGTCAACCGCATTGCTGATGAGCTCACGGAGGAAAATATCATGTTCGCTGTAAAGAAACTTTTTAATAATGGGGAAAATATTCTCTGTTTGTACGCGGATGGACCCTTTTTGCATATATACCGGTTTTAAGCCTGCAAATTTCCAAATGCAATGCCATTTGAAAAATAAATTTATTTTCCGGTAAAATTGTCAGCAGGGAAGGGGGATTCCGCAAACAGAAACCTTATCTTTTCCTGATCTTTCTTACATTGATCATTTTGTCGGTAGTGCAGGTAATTACCCCATTTGTGTCGTAAACAATCTTTACAGCCATTGGTAAATCAGCGGCATCAATGTTATCGCCAAAATTATCGGGCAGGGTGGCAGCCCTTGCTGTATCGTTGCCCACCCTGATCCACCAGCCGCCGCAACAGGCACATAGCCGCATATCAAAGCCCGTGATTTCAGCATCCACCTCATTTTGAGGGCTGTCTTTGGTACAACCAAAAGCCGCCAATAATCCGCAAAAAAACAACACAACAAGCTTTTTCATACATGTAATTTAAATGATATGACAATGCCCAGACGGCAAGCGTTGCCCCAAAACCGGGCCACATTCCCAGGGGATTTGTTTTCAGTATTAAAACAGCAGAAACAATGCCCGGAACAGGCTATTTATTTTCATGATTTTTCTTTTTTTAGCACCTTGCCTTCACAGGTTTTTCCCCTACCTTTGCAGCCCATAATTTTAAAAACCTAAATACAGGGAACAATGCAGAATTACGAATTGATGGTGATTTTTACCCCTGTTCTGAGCGAAGAGGAATACAAAGCGGCTCAGAAAAAATACGTGGATTTCATCAAAGAACACAAAGGTGAAATTGTACACGAAAATCCCTGGGGGTTGAAGTCACTGGCGTTTCCCATCCAGAAAAAGACCACCGGTCTTTACTGGGTAATGGAATACAAAGCGCCATCCGACATTAATGAGAAGTTGAAAATCCAGCTTCTCCGTGACGAGCACATGCTTCGCCACATCATCATTAAACTCGATAAATACGCCGTCGAGTACAATGGCAAAAAGAGAAGCGGCGTACCAACAGGAACCGAAAAAGCAGTGGGGGCATAAATCATGGCAAAACCAAATGAAATTAAATACCTCACGGCCATAAAAACTGAAAAGCGTCAGAAGAAATTCTGCCGTTTCAAGAAATACGGCATCAGGTACATTGATTACAAAGACGCCGAGTTCCTGAAAAAATTCCTGAACGAGCAGGGTAAATTATTGCCCAGGCGTATTACCGGAAACTCGCTGAAATACCAGCGGAAGGTGTCTGAAGCGGTAAAAAGGGCAAGGCAAATGGCTATATTGCCTTATGTAACTGATTTAATGAAATAAGATTTAGTAACCTTCCCTAATTCCGCTGCCTGAGGCAGTAGATGACAGTCTTGGTCTGAAAAGATTGGGCGCCGGGAACTAAAAAAACAAACATGCAGATCATCTTAATTCAGGATGTAAACAACCTGGGTGGTACTAATGAAGTAGTAAATGTAAAAAACGGGTATGCCCGGAATTTTCTCATCCCGCAAAAGCTGGCTGTTGAAGCCAGCCCTTCCAACCTGAAACAGCTTGAAGAGCGGCTGAAACAGGTAAAGAAAAAAGAAGAGAAACTCCTCGCTGAAATTAACCAGGTAATTGATAAGCTGAAAGAAGGCGCAATAAAAATCGGCGCTAAAACCGGCACCTCCGGGAAAATTTTCGGAAGTGTTACCACAGTTCAGATTGCCCGTGCTATACGCGACCAGAAGGGTTATGAAATTGACCGCCGCCGCATCCAGATACTGGATGATGT
>JANRKT010000273.1:0-11716 GCA_033763355.1 Chitinophagaceae bacterium
TTACGGTCGTATTGTTCGGCCCATATGTGCCTGTCTGCATTGGCATCAATAAGCTGTGCAGTAATTCTTACATTGTTTCCTTCTTTACGCACACTGCCTTCTAAAATGGCTGCTACGTTTAGTTCTCCTGCAATCTCCTTTATGTTTTTGTTGCTTCCTTTGTATTGCATTACCGAAGTACGGGAAATTACTTTGAGGCCGGCAATTTTAGAAAGCTGGGTGATGATGTCCTCTGTTATCCCGTCGCTGAAGTATTCCTGAAGGGTATCATTGCCGATATTTTCAAAAGGGAGGACTGCAATGGATTTTTCCTTTCCGGTAAATGAACTTTTTTTGCTGAGCAGGCCGGGAAGAAAGAAAGCAGAAATGATGATTAAAAGCGCAGCAGCAACAAGTGCAATCCATTTTACAGGAATTGGACCGCTGGTTTTTTGCGCAATATCTTTCAGCCTTCCTTCAATTTCTTCTTTGCCGGGAACTGCCAGCCCGTCATTGGCTAATGCAAATACTTCCATTGGCTCGGCCACATTTTTCAACTGAAACCGGCCGAGGCGGATGGTTTGAAATTCATGGTGGTTCCTGATCTTATCAAAAATTTCTTTTGAAAACAATATGCTGCCTGCCTTACCAAGCGATTGAATACGTGAAGCAAGGTTCACCCCGTCACCCATTACTTTACCATCTTCAATAACAATTTCGCCAATGTGGAGGCCGATACGGAGGGGTACTATGGGATCTGTTTTAAGCTGCTGCTGTATCTGCAGGGCGCAATGCATCGCTTCTGTAACGCTTGAAAAAATACACAGGCTGCCATCCCCGAAATATTCTATTACATCGCCTTCGTAATCTGACACTGCTTTTTCCAAAACAACCCGGTGCCGTTTTACCAGTTTTATTGCACGTTGTTCATCCTGCTGCATGATGGCAGTATAACCAGCTATATCGGTAAAAAGTATGGCGGCAAGCTGACGGGATTGGGGCATAATAAGTTTCTGTAGAATTGAAGTTAAAGAAAAAGCCCCGCTTGTGCAGAGCTTGTGATAAATTGTACATCATTCTTGCTTTTTACTGTGCTTCCATCTCTGCATAAGCGGATACCGGTTCACAGGTGCAGATGAGGTTCCTGTCCCCATGGGTATTGTTTACCCTTGCAACAGATGGCCAGAATTTGTTTTGGGTAACATAATACAGGGGGAAAGCCGCTTGTTCACGGGTATAAGAATGTTTCCATCCGGTACTACAAACTGCCAGTTGAGTATGTGGTGCATTTTTAAGCGGGTTATCTTTTTTATCCATATTTCCCTCTTCAATGGCTTTGATCTCTTCACGTATGCTGAGCATGGCATCGCAGAAACGGTCCAGTTCCGCTTTGTCTTCACTCTCTGTTGGCTCAATCATTATTGTTCCGGGCACAGGAAAACTCATGGTGGGGGCATGAAAGCCATAATCAATCAAACGCTTGGCCACGTCTTCTGCTTCAATTTCAGCGCTTTTTTTAAATGGCCGCAGATCAACAATAAATTCATGAGCACATTGCCCGTTGTGGTTGGTGTATAAAATATCATAGGCTTTTTCCAGCCTTGCCCTCATGTAGTTGGCATTAAGGATGGCATATTCTGTAGCAGCTCTTACGCCGGCCGCACCTAACATTCTTATATAACCGTAAGAAATGAGCAGGATAGATGCAGAACCATAAGGCGCTGCGCTTACGGCGTTATTGGTCATTTGCTTTTTCCCGTTACCCGAAACCTGCAACCTGTAACTGTCAAGGGATGAATGCCCCGGTAAAAAATCTTTCAAATGTTCCTTCACGCAAATTGGTCCCATACCCGGCCCGCCTCCGCCATGTGGTATGGCAAATGTTTTGTGCAGGTTCAGGTGACAGACATCCGCACCAATCAATCCCGGTGCAGTTAAACCTACCTGTGCATTCATGTTTGCGCCATCCATATATACCTGCCCGCCGTATTGATGAACGATATCTGTAATTTCCTTTACTGTTTCTTCGTAAACCCCATATGTACTGGGGTAAGTAATCATAATACCCGCAAGTTCATTGGCATGTTGTGCCGCTTTTGCTTTCAGGTCTTCTATATCTATGTATCCGTTATCCAGCGCTTTTACCACTACTACTTTCATACCGGCCATTACTGCGCTAGCGGGATTGGTTCCGTGGGCAGAGATGGGGATAAGCATTACTTTTCGGTGATGGTGCCCGCGGCTTTCATGAAATGCTTTTATGGTTAACAACCCCGCATATTCTCCCTGTGCCCCGCTGTTGGGCTGAAGGCTGCAGGCATCGAAGGCGGTGATCTCACACAGATAACTGCTTAGCTCATCAATGATCTGCTGATAGCCTGCTGTTTGTTCAAGGTGAGCAAAAGGATGTATCTTGCTCCAATGAGCCCAGCTTAAGGGGATCATTTCAGCCGCTGCATTCAGTTTCATGGTGCAGCTTCCCAAAGTAATCATTGAAGTATTTAAAGAAAGGTCTTTGTTCTCCAGCGATTTGATGTAACGCATCATCTGGCTTTCGCTGCGGTGTGTATTGAAAACAGGATGTGTAAGGAATGGAGTGTTCCGGAACAACAATGCAGGAATATGGTCTGCAGAAGCATCATCGCTGATGTCAAATGAAACAGGATCGGTATCGTTTTCAAAACAATTGATGAGGTCGTACAGGTCTTCCGGGCTTACTGTCTCATCAATTGAAATGCCGATGTGTTTTTGGTCAATGTACCGCAAATTGATCTGTTGCCTTTCCGCTTTTTCTTTGAATGGATTAATGTCATTCACTTTTATGGTAATGGTATCAAAGAAGTGACCAGATACCAGTTGGAAACCTCTTTCTTCAATGGCTGCGGCTACGGTTTGTGTAAGTACCGCAACACGCTTTGCAATAGTTTTTAAACCATCAGGCCCGTGAAATACGGCGTACATAGCAGCCATGTTGGCAAGCAGCGCCTGGGCTGTACAAATGTTTGAAGTAGCTTTTTCTCTTTTAATGTGCTGTTCCCTTGTTTGCAAAGCCATGCGCAATGCACGGTTTCCATGAGCATCAATGCTAACACCAATAATTCGACCGGGGAGATTTCGTTTAAAATCATCTTTTGCCGCAAAGAAAGCGGCATGGGGGCCGCCATAACCAAGGGGTACGCCAAAACGTTGTGCAGAGCCCACCGCAGCATCAGCACCCAATTCACCGGGCGGTGTCAACAAAGTCAGTGCAAGCAAATCAGTTGCCATTACTACGTATCCGCCTGCATGATGTACATTTTCTATAAACTGGCGGTAATCTTTAATTGCCCCTTTATCGTTGGGATATTGAACGATGGCGCCGAAATAAGAGGAATCAATGGAAGTTGTTTCATAATCCCCTGATACAATTTCAATGCCCACAGGTTTTGCTCTTGTTATGAGGACATCTTTGGTTTGAGGAAATATCTCCTGGTCAACAAAAAACTTTGGCCTTTCGATGTGGTCATGGTCTTTGTTTAATGCATTAAAGAACATCGTCATGGCTTCTGCTGCAGCGGTGGCTTCATCAAGCAATGATGCATTTGCTACAGGCAGGGCGGTAAGGTCGCTCACCATGGTTTGGAAGTTCAGTAAACTTTCCAAACGGCCCTGTGAAATTTCTGCCTGGTAAGGGGTGTATTGGGTGTACCATCCGGGATTTTCAAAAACATTTCGCAGTATTACAGATGGCGTGATGGTATCATAATATCCCTGGCCGATATAGTTTTTGAACAACTTGTTTCTCCTGCCTGTATCCCTGAAGTGCTGCAGGTATTGGTGTTCACTCATTGCAGCGGGGAGGTTAAGCGAATGGCTCATGCGTATAGAAGGTGGAACAGTTTTATCAACCAGTTCATCAATGCTGTTTACACCTATTGTTTTCAGCATGTGCTTCACTTCATTCTCACGTGGGCCAATGTGGCGGCCGGCAAATTCGTTTGACTGTTGTTCAAGAAGGTTCATAGTGACTGAAGTAATCTTTTTTTAAAGACGGCGCAAAGGTACATTTCAGCGGGGAGAAAACAGCCGGTCTGTTGAAAGCCCGGCACTTTATGTGGATAAGGGTTTCAAACAAACATCACAAGGTTTATTTCATACTGTTTAAAAGTTTTCATTTTCATTGCTTATTTTCATTTACTGAACTTTTAAAATGCATACACGGGATCATTGTCTCAATTGCGGCAGCGGCCTTGCAGAAGGCCAGAAATTCTGCGGCGGATGCGGCCAGAGAACCAGTATTCACCGCCTGAGCCTTCATGAAATAACACACGACGCCGTTCACTATTTTACACATGCGGACAAGGGCATTTTCAGTTTGCTGAGAGGGCTTGTTCTTGAACCGGGTAAAGTGGCAAGGGAGTATGTGGAGGGTAAAAGGATGAAATACTTCAAACCGTTAAATTTTTTTCTGATCGTTGCGGGCATACTCGTTTTTATGACCAGTTTTTTTTACAGTGAAGATGCATCCCGTAGCATGGCTTTTGAAGAAAGGGCGGCTAAAGCGAAAAGCGCTGAGGAGCGGGAAGCTTACCTGCAGGTGGCAGAAAGAGTTAAAAATGTAAACAAGTTCACAGGTAAATACTCAAATTTTATTTACATGCTTGCTACCCCTTTGGCAGTCAGTATTTTCTGGTTGTTCTACAGAAAGCACCGTTTCAGTTATCTTGAACACCTTGTTGCCAATATGTATTTTCTGGGCTTTATTATGCTTGCTTATGCACTTATTGTGGTACCACTTATCAATAGCATCGAATCACCGCCGGCGGATTTTTTTGTACTGATCTGCTTTTTTGTATTTGAGATTACATACCGGGCAGTGGGGTATTATCAGTTTATCAACAGAAGGGGGATATGGCCAAAAGTAAAAGCGTTTGGAGTATCATTACTTGTTACGGCAGTGTGGTTTTTTATTGTCAGTACATTTATTTCAATCTATATCAGAACAGGGTTTAAAGGAATTTTCAATTAACTGGTTTTTATTTTAGGGCTCATTTTTCTGATAAACTAATAACCGGTACAGGTTGATCAGGTTCCTGTTCTTCAAGCTGCCTTAATTCATCGCTGGTTTTTCTGCTTCCATCGTGGCTCCAGCCGGGAGGGCCAAACAGGTACCAGAGTTTTTCTTTCCAGGAAATATCTTTTCTTTTTAAATCTTTCCTGATGTTGTCCCATTCGTGAAAAACGATAGTAACCGGGGTTTCTTTCTCAAGTGGTTTGGTTAAACCGTATTTCATGGGCTGGTATTCTGCGGCAGGCAATTCAGGCTGAAAAGTGCCGAATAGTTTATCCCATATTATCAGGAACATCCCCATATTTTTATCGAGGTACCTGGGATTGGATGCATGGTGCACACGGTGGTGTGAGGGGGTGACCAATATGTATTCAAGCCAGCCCATTTTTTTGATGAGCTCGGTATGAACAAATATGCCCCATATCTGTGTGGCAGAATACACAAATACAATATCAAGGGCTTTAAATCCCAGTAAGGCCAGCGGAACAAAATAAAGGAAACGGTACAAAGGCTGGAATACGGACGAACGGAAACCCACTGTAAAATTCATGTGGTCTGATGAATGATGCGTAACATGCGTGGCCCAGAAAAAACGTATTTCATGATCAAAGCGATGCAGCCAGTAGTAGAGAAAGTCTTCAGCCAGCACCAGTATCAACCAATAAGTAATTACATTTTCAAACTCAAACCAGCGGTGGCGCCAGCAGTAGTCGAGTATCATTATATAAATGCCGCGGAAAAAAAGATCAATGGCGCTGTTCAGGAGCATGAGGTACACATTAGCGGTCGTATCTTTCCAGGAATACAGTTTCCTGTGCCGGTAATTGCTCATCAAAACTTCAATGCCTATAATCAGCACGTAAAGCGGGGTGCTGATCATGAGTAATATTTGTTCCTTTAAAGACTCCATGCCCGGCCGATGTTTAACGAACGGGCAAAAATAAAACAGAACATCGTAACCTTGCAGTGTATTTACGTTAATTTAATTTATGCAGGATGAACTACTGAAAAATTGGGAAAAGCGGTCTGCAGAGCATCAGAAGCAATACAAGCACCTGCTGAAAACTGCTGACAAAAACAAAGTGCTGAAGCAACTTCCGCAACTGCATGAAGAGGCTTTCAGTAAAATTGATTGCATGCAATGTGCCAACTGTTGTAAAAATTATTCCCCCAGGTTTAAAACCCCTGATATAAAGCGGATTTCAAAACACCTGAAGATGAAGGAAGGGGAGTTTATAGAAGTTTACCTGCGGCTGGATGAAGACGGTGATTATGTGGTAAAATCAACTCCTTGTCCTTTCCTCGGGGCGGATAATTACTGCAGTATTTATGAAAACCGCCCTTCAGATTGTGTACGTTTTCCCTATACAAACGAAGATGTTATTGTAAAACGGCAACAGTTAACGCTTAAAAATTCCACTTTCTGCCCCATTACTTTTTATGTTCTGGAGAAGCTCCTTCAGGGGCGGTAATAAATGGCGACAAAAAAGATTTTTTTTAACCAAAATGTCGTATATTTGGGAAATGGTAGGTTTATGGCCAAAAGAAAAAAGAAGCCTGTTGTTTTTGCTGATGAAGAACCGCAATTAACTGTGGCAGAGGAAGCGGCTGTCCATTATGAAACCATGCGTGCAATACTTGGCGGAAACAGGTCTGTTCCCCAGAGTATTACTGACGACCTTGATCTCATCAGGCTTTCCCGTTCCGGAGTAAAAAAATCAGCGCTAAAGTCACTCAGCAGTTATCTTGGTATTTCAATGGATTCCATGAGTACCTTGCTGCATACATCGCACCGCAACATTCAAAGAAAAGATGATGATGAACTGCTGGATGTGTATAAATCAGAGCAGGTCATCGAAGTGGCACAGGCTGTAAGCAAGGGCCTTGAAGTTTTTGGGTCCAAGGAAAACCTGCAGCAGTGGCTTCATTCCTGTAACATTGCACTGGGCGGCAAAAAGCCAATTGAACTCCTTGATACCACTTTTGGTATCAGAATGATTTACCGCATACTTGGCCGCCTTGAGTACGGCGTTTACTCTTAACTTTTTTTAATGCTGCTTTACAGGGTTTGCAGGAGCAAGTACAAAAGCGATTTATCCGGCAACGGCGCCAAAATACATGGCGGCAGATGGAACAGCCCCGGTATTGCTGCTGTTTACACTTCTTCACACAAATCACTCGCTGTTCTGGAGAGCCTGGTTCATACCCCGCCTGCTATCCTGAGAAATGACTTTATGATTATTACACTTGAAGTTCAGGGAAGGGTTCCTGTTACAATTTTCAGGCTGCAGGATTTACCTGATAACTGGAGCCAATACCCTGCGCCGCCTGTACTTGTAAAAACGGGGGACAGATGGCTTAAGAATATGAAAAGCCTTTTATTGAAAGTGCCTTCGGTTATTATTCCTTCAGAATACAATTATGTCATTAATCCAGTGCATCTGCAAATCACCAAAGTAAAAATTATTGCGGAAGAAAAATTAGCGCTGGATGCGAGGGTTCGTATGGAAGTAAAATGAAATTTTATGTGGTTGTAGGGCCTTACTGATCATGTGTTTCATCGGCCTCTGTTAAGCAATGTTTTTTCAGCAATTCATCCACTTCGTTGCCAAAATATTCTGTGAAGCCGAGTTTTAACGCCTTTTGAAAATCAATACATGCTTCCTTATTCTTTCTTAACGCCAGGTAAACAAGCCCCCTGTTTTTATATGCAAAGGAATTGGAGGGCATCAGTTGTATGGAATTATTGATATCTTCCATAGCCCCAATAAGGTCATTGAGTTTTAATTTGGCAAATCCGCGGTTGTTCAGGGCATAGGGTTCTTTTGGTTTAAAAGAAAGCAGCTTGTTGCTTATCTCCAGGGCTTTCCTGTATTCCCCTGTTTCTGCGTAAAGTAATGCAAGGTTGCCATAACCGCCTTCAAACTTCGGATCTATCTGTATAGCTTTTTCAAGATGGGGTATGGCTTCTTTATGACGGCCAAGTTGAGAAAGCATGGCGCCAATGTTGGCCAGGGCAGCGAGGCTGGTGGCGTTGAGTTGAAGTGCTTTTTTATAATCCTGCACAGCGCCTTCTCCGTCTTTAATATTCTTTTTGGCCTGTCCCCTGTTTACCAGTATCGCTTCTTTTAGTGTGTCATTTGTGCAAAGATTGAATGCTGTACTATAATCTTTAAGTGCATAATGCCAGTATTCAAGTTTTGCAAGCAAATCTGCTCGTCTCAGGTATGCTTCGGTATTTTCAGGGTTTAGTTTAACGGCTTTGGAGTAATCCCTCATTGCACTTTCATAATCTTTCATGTTTTCAAAAAGATAACCCCTCCTCTGGTATGCATTGGCATCATTTGAATCAAGTTCAATCAACCTGTTGCAAACCGCTATGGCTTTTCCATAATTTTTCAGTTCGCTGTATTTGTCTGCACTGTCAAGCAGGCTTTGTTTGCTTTGAGAAAAGCATTGGTGGGTGAATAATGCTGAAAGGATGAAAAAATAAATTACGTGGCGCATACATGCGTTTTTAATATGATACTGGATTGAGCTAAATTATAAACGGTAAAAACCATTTTTTAGTGCGGATGATCAATAGCCCATCTTCCTGAGTGTCGGGGCTTTAAACCAGGTATAAATGACAACCCCAATGGTCATGCAGCCACCAAAAACAACAGCTGTAACAGCACCCATAATTTTGGCGGTTACGCCGCTTTCAAAAGCCCCCAATTCGTTAGATGACATGATGAAAATACTGTTAAGGGCTGCAACCCTGCCGCGCATTTCATCGGGTGTTTTTAATTGAAGGACGGTTGACCTTACTATTACACTTACGCCATCCAGTACGCCCGAAAAAAATAAGGCGACAAGCGACAACCAGAAGAGTTTAGATAAACCAAAAACAACTATTGAAATACCAAAACCCGCAACACAAAGCAGCATAAATTTTCCCTGGTTCTTTTTTAATGGCCGGAAAGTGAGGAACATCAGGATGACCACGGAACCTAAAGCCGGGGCACTTCTCAGCATGCCCAGCCCTTCTGCGCCAACATATAAAACTTTATCAGCAAAATAAGGCAGTAGTGCCGTGGCGCCACCGAATAATACAGCAAAAAGATCAAGCGATAATGCGCCGAGTACTTCTTTTGAACGCCAGACAAAACGCATGCCCTGTTTTATGCTTTCAAT
This sequence comes from Chitinophagaceae bacterium, assembly GCA_033763355.1. GTDB lineage: Bacteria > Bacteroidota > Bacteroidia > Chitinophagales > Chitinophagaceae > JANRKT01. The sequence goes on from JANRKT010000273.1 coordinate 9,206, forward strand.
CATTTTTTCTTCACGCAGCTGCAAAAGCGGCGGCTTCCTGCCTACATAAATGATGCCTGCAATGGTGATGCTCATAAAAACAATCATCAGCAAAAAGGTGTTTGTTATGCCAATTGAAGCATATAACAAACCTGCTAAAGCGGGGCCTGTTACTGCAGATACCTGCCATACACCGCTGTGCCAGGTTGTGGCATTCGCAATAAGCTCCTTGGGCACCAGGTGTGTAACCAGCGCAAACGAAGTAGGCCCGCTGAAGGCACGCATAATGCCTGTGCAGAAAATAAGGAAATACATCACCATCAAAACGATGCCTTCAGAAAATTTCTGAAGGGCCCAGCCGCTTGTAATAAAACAAAGCAATGCAGTGCAGATGATGTTGGCAATAAAACTTTTAAGCAGCATGTTTCTTTTATCGCTTTTATCAATAACATGCCCTGCGTAAAATGCCATGAAAAATGCCGGTACAAATTCCACCAGGCCGATCAGCCCGATGTAGAAGATATCTTTGGTGATGTCGTAAAGCTTCCAGCTTACCAGCGTACCCTGCATGGTAAGCGTAATAATAAAAAAGAAACGGGAAATGATGTAATTCCTGAACTCAGGATATTGCAGCGCAGCGTAAGGAGAGGCATTATTTGTCTGGTTAGTCATTTGAAGCTGCCTTGTTGAATTTTATTTCCACTGCATTCGTTATTTATGTTACGGCAAACTCAGGTAATGTTGCCCTCCTTCGTAATCGTTTTCAAGCGCTTTTATCAAAGCCTGGAATTGTTTTTCATTGCCGAGGAAATCGGCATGGCCGGCGTCTATAATCAGAGTGGTAATGTTGTGCTGGCGTATGTATTGGGTATAGGTTTCCTGCAGCGTAAACAGGTATTCATTGGGGATGTTTTTTTCATAGGGCCTTTTTCTTTTGCGGATGTTTTCCTGCAGGCGGCTTACAGGAGAGTGAAGATATATTACAAGATCAGGTTGTATGATCTGCGGATTGATGATTTCAAAGAGTTTTTGGTATAAACGAAACTCCTCTTCCGGCAAATTTACCTTGGCAAACAGCAGGCATTTGGTAAAAAGATAATCGGATATGGTGGTGTGCTGGAACAGGTCTTTTGTCTGCAGCAGTTCTTTTAATTGTTTGTACCGCTCAGCCATGAAAAACAGTTCAAGCGGGAAAGCGTATTGCTGCGGGCTTTCATAAAACCTGGGAAGAAAAGGATTGTCTGCAAACTCTTCCAGTATCAGCCTTGCATTGTAATGCCTTGCCAGCAGGTGTGCAAGGGTGGTTTTTCCTGCGCCTATATTTCCTTCTATTGTAATGAAATGATACTTCATGATTTCTCCAGGGTTGCGGTATTTATATTTTTACATCTTCATATTTTTTTACTTCCAGTGTGTCGGTACATTCTTTTAAAAGCAGGAGGATTGTTTTTTTTAAAACAGGATGCACATATTTGCCTGCTATTTCGGCCAAAGGTATCAAAGCAAAATTCCTGTCTGGCAATTGGGGGTGGGGTATGTGAATAAATTCTGAGTTGTACACTTCATTGTTAAAAAACAGGATATCAATATCAATTATCCTTGCCGTCCATTTCTGCGCTCTTATCCTTCCCATTTTCTTTTCAATGCCCAGTATCTCTGTCATCAGGTCCTCAGCGTTTAAAGTGGTGCTGATGCACAGGGCCTGGTTTAAAAAACCGGGCTGGTCTTCTTTACCCCATGCTGCCGTTTCATAAATTGCAGAAGCAGTATTGACAGGCCCGCAGTTTTCCCCGATCAATTGCTTTGCCCGGGCAAGGTTTTTCAGCCTGTTTCCTATGTTGCCGCCTATCAGTAAATACGCCTTATTCATGTATTCAAAAATCCCGTAAAGAACCAAATATCCTTATTTTTGGCGGATAAACCTTTTATGACGTGAGGACTTTCTTTAAGATGTTTTTTGCCGCTTTGCTGGCATTGATTGTTTTTTGTGCTGTTGCCCTGCTTATTATTTTCGCTGTGTTTGGCAGTATGCTTTCCAGAGAAAAAAGTGTTGTTGCCTCAAAATCCGTTTTGGTAATTGATCTGTCCCGCTCTTACAAAGAAAAGAAAATTGAAAATCCCTTTATTGAATTTACCGGCGATGTGGATGCTGACATTCCCACATTATATGAACTTGTAAGACTGATCAGTAAAGCCAAATCTGATTCTGCCATAAAAGGCCTTTACATCAAATGCAATGAAAATGCAAATGGTTTTGCGGCAAGCGAAGAATTGCGTAATGCTATTCTCGATTTTAAAAAAAGCAACAAGTTTGTATATGCTTTTGGGGATTACATTACACAAAAGGCGTATTATGTGTCCAATGTATCAGACAGGATCTATTGCAACCCCAAAGGAATGGTGGATTGGCGGGGATTTGCTGTGGAGTATATGTTCTTTAAAAACCTGCTGAAAAAACTGGAGATAGAGCCGCAGGTTTTTTATGATGGCAAGTACAAAAGCGCAACAGAACCGTTCCGGGAAGAAAAGATG
>JANRKT010000274.1:0-26892 GCA_033763355.1 Chitinophagaceae bacterium
GCCAAACATGATGGTGCGGGTTTTCGGGTAGAAATTATTATAGTCAATACCCGGAGACACACCACCCTGGTTAATTTCAGGGTCAATGCCCTGGTACTTTGTAATGGTAAACAAATTGTTTACGGTGGTGTATAACCTTAAGCTGTTTACACCTTTTACCGGTTTTGAAAATGTGTAGGACAGTGTCGCATTGTCAAGGCGCACATAATCCCCTTTTTCAATATAGCGTGTGGAGTAAAAAGAGTTCCTGTTGTCATTAATCTTATCATTTGCCGCACTCTTAAGTATATTATTTGCGGCAGCAGCAGTTACATAAGAAAGATCGGCCCTCGTTGCATTGAATATCTTGTTCCCAAAAACACCCCTGAAGAAAATATTCAGATCAAATTTTTTATACCGCAATGTATTGTTCCATCCCATCAGCAATTTGGGCTGCGCATTGCCAACATAAAAATAATCGGTGCCAATGCTGGGGTTTGTAGTGAGTGTTTTATCTTTTTTATAAAACTGTGATACACCGCTGGCATCCTTTCCTGCATACATTAAAGAAAAGAACTGGCCTATGGGATAACCCACTTTTAATAATTGCAATGTGGCGCCGGTTTGGCCAGGCCCTTCAGGATCTGAATATCGTATCGAGTCCCCGTTTGAAAAAGGTCCCCGCAGGCTGGTAACCTCATTTTTGTTGTGCGCAAGGTTCAGGCTGGCATACCAGCTGAATACCGAATTGCTTATTGGTGTAATATTCAGGCTCAGCTCTACCCCTTTGTTATTGATACTGCCTCCGTTGGCCCATATCCTTCCCCCGGGTACCAACGATGCCGGAACAGCATAGTTGAACAACATGTCAGTGGTATTTTTTTCATACCAGTCTATTGAACCGCTTATTTTGTTCCTTAAAATAGTAAAGTCAAGGCCTATATTGGTAGTTGCCGTTTTTTCCCATCTCAAGTCCGGGTTTGATCCCTGTATGGGGCCATAGGCATTTTCCTGAACACCATTATTATAATAAGTACCGGTAATACCATAAATAAGTTTGCTGGTATAAGCTCCGATGCCATTTGAATTTCCGGTAACACCGTAGCTGATCCTCAATTTCAGGTCACTGAAAAAATTCTGGCTGCTCATGAAATCTTCATTGCTGATGCGCCAGGCCACACCTGCAGAAGGAAAATAACCCCATTCATTGTTCGCTCCAAATACTGAACTGCCATCCCTGCGGATTGATCCCTGCAAAAGGTATTTATCTTTAAAACTGTAATTTACCCTTGCAAAATCGGAGATAAGTTTCACCTGTCCGTAAGTAAGGTCTGATCCTAAATTGATCCTGTAACTGGTGATGGCATAAGGGTTACCAAGTACAAGATTGGAATACCCGAGGTTGTCTGCCGGGAAATTTGTACTGGATGCCTGGAAGCCTTCACCATAGCTGTTCTCTTGCCAGGAATAACCCACTACAGCATTGATGCTGTGATCTGCAATTTTTTTATTCCAGGTCAGGAATGATTCAATGGTTTTGGTTGTATTCTGAAAACTGCTCCTGAAAGCTGAACCGTTTACTCCAAATAAATTACCTATTAGTACGTGAGCAATGCCAATGCCAGGGTCAGGATTGTTGTAAAAGTTAGAAGTGGGATACTTGCCGTAGTAGCTGCCATAATACTCCCCGTGCAATGATGTTGTTTTCTGATAAGCCACATTGAGATTATAGGTGAATCCGAAGGGAAGTTTTGCTTCAGTGGTAAAGTTGCCTATCAGTGTATTATACTTGGTATCATCTTTTGCATTGTCAGCAATAGCAAGAGGATTAAAATATCCGGTTGTATTGAGGTTTTCAAAGTAAGTACCATCATCATTTTTTACAGGTGAAACAGGAAGATGTTTGGCAGCCTGAAGCAATACCACATTCTGAAGGGGCACATAATTCGCATCACTGCTTGAATTAGCCACATTCAACCCGAATTTGAGTTTATCATTCAGTGCAAACTGCTCAATGCTGAGGCGGGCAATAACACGCCTTAAACGGCTGCGTACAAGAATGCCTTCTTTATCAATATAGTTAAGGCTTGCACTGTAAGTGCTGTGTTCACCACCCCCGCTTAAAGAGAGGTTGTGGTTATGAGAAATAGCAGAAGATCGCTGAATGGCGCTCTGCCAGTCAGTATCAAAGCCTTTATCGTCGTTGGGTGAAAAGGCAGAGTTATTAGCGGCTAAGTAGGCCCTCAATTCTGCAGAATTCATCAGGTCAAGCCGGTTGCTTACGTTTTCAATGCCCACATAACCGTTATATGTGGTTTGAACCTGGCCCTTTTTTCCTCTTTTGGTGGTTACCATAATAACCCCCGCAGAAGCCCTGTTTCCATAAATTGCCGTAGCAGCTGCATCTTTCAATACATCAATTGAAGCAATATCATCAGGAGCTACAGTAGAAATATCAGCACCGGGAATACCATCAATTACATAAAAAGGGCCACCGGGGCTATTTACTGTTGACGCACCACGCAGAATAACTGCTGCCGGGCGGTTGGGATCACCACTGGCTGTAATGTTAAGGCCAGCTACCTTGCCCTGCAGCAATTGTCCTACATCGCTTATTGCACCGCGGTTCAGGTCTTCCTGTTTAATGGTAGATATGGAACTGGTCAGCGTTCTTCTTGTATTCTTTCCGTATCCCACCACCACTACTTCATCCAGTTTGCGGGTGCTGGGTTTTAAGGCAATGCGAAAAGAACTCCTTCCATTGATGTTCATCTCCATGGTTTCAAAACCAACGGAACTGATGACCAGCATACCACTGAGGTTATCAAGCGATAACCTGAACTGGCCGTTGATATCTGTAACCGTGCCGGTTTTTTTACCTTTTAAAGCAACCGATACATTCTCCACCGGCTGTTCGGTTTCTTCATTAACAACCATACCTGAAACAACAGTGTCAGCAGCTGCTGCAGTTTTTTCAGGTTCGTTGCTGAACGATACAAGCGTTCTCCCGTTTCGCTGGGAAATAATAATATTATTGCCTACCTGCCTGTAAGTAAGTTCGGTATTTTTAAGCAGCAGCTCCAGTGTGGCGCTTACTGATCTTGTGCCTTTTGCTATACTTACCCTGTAACCATCTACTTGTTGTGGCTGATAAGCAAAAAGGTAGTCTGTAAGTTTCTCAATCCTTTTAAAAGCGGCCGTAAGGCTTACGTTGTTTAACTCCAGTGTAATAAATGTTTCATCTGCATCCTGCCCGGCAGAATTTTTGGCCAGCAGCATCTGCATACCAAAGCAAAGAAGAAACGCAAGAAACAAACTTACCCGCATAAGGAATAAGAGGTTTGATTTACCGATACGGGCAGGATGCAAGGTTTTACCCGAACCCGCTGCCCTTGCAACAAATAATTGCATAATTTGCAGTTGTTTAAAATGGTTATTGAAATTGTTTTAAACACAGCCCCTCATTGCTTTCCACGGCGGAGGGGTTTTCTTCAATCCGCCAGGACCTAATCCTCATGGCGGATAAATAATTTAAGTGGAGTTGATTTTAAGCATAAAGCAATCGTTTTATTTTGGTTACTAATCGCAGCCTTCGCCACTAATGATGATCTGATCATTGGGCTGTATATTATAAGTTGCATTTACAACGCCGGTTACCACAGTCAGCACCTGCTCCAGGTTCTCATTATTGAGGAAAGTAGCGCTGATAAGGCATTTGCGCAGGCCTTCATTTGAAAAAGAAATGTTTACATGGTACCTGTTGTTGATGAGCGCTGCGGCTTCTTCAAGGTTCAGGTTGTCCAGCACAAAATATTGTTTCTTCCATTCCACCACATCTTCCGCATCTACTTTTTCATGCCTGTATAAATTATTCGCAGTATTAATTGCAATACTTTCATTTGGGGTTATGACAGCATAAGTTTTTTTATTGTCGCCTACTTTTACTTTGCCCCTTGTTACGGTAACTGTAATTTCTTTCTGGTCAGGATAGGCCCTGATATTAAAAGCTGTGCCAAGAACGGTGGTGTTTACCTTCCCTGTATGTACTATAAAAGGTCTTGACGGGTCATGCTTAACATCAAAATACCCTTCTCCCGTAAGTACAACTTCCCTTGAAGCGGGTGCAAACACATCAGGGTATTCAAGCCTGCTGCCTTCATTAAGCAGCACGGTGCTGCCATCCGGCAGGCGGATGTATTTTTTTCCTTTGGTATCGGATACGGGTTGCAGGGCAGGGGCATTGTTTTCAGCCAGTTGTTGTTGCTGCTTATTTACTGTCTGTGGAAAAAAGAGCCAGGTTGCAAAAGCAACCAGGACGATTGCCGCTGCTGCAGCCCACTTCCACCTGTTAAAAAATGATTTTGTAACAGGAATAAGTTTTGCGGTATGCTTTTCTGAATTGAGTATGTTATCGAGTAGTTCCTTCGCCCGGCTGTTATTCATTTCAACTACGGGTTTTTCCAGCAACAGCAGGTTGCCTATATATTCCTGCAGCAAATCATCATAATCCCCGCTTTTTATCATCTTCATCAGCGCAAGCTGTTCTTCAGGAGCGGCCTTACCTGCCAGGTATGCCTCAAGTAATTCAGCAAATTTTTTATCGCCTGTCATAACTTTTCCAAAAATGGTAATGAGTAGATAATCCCTTAACAAGAATGACGATTGGGAATTGGCCGGGGAGTAGCCTGTACTAAAAAATATTTACCAGATATTTACAAAAGCGGGAAGATTACTGTAAAAGCCCCTATGGCAAACATCAGAAATTGATGAAGGTGCCTGTTAAGGTATTTGCGTATAGACTGAAGGGCTTTGGCCATGTGTGTTTTAACAGTAAGCCTTGAGAGCTGCATTTTTTGTGCAATGGTTTCATGGCTGAGGCCTTCTGTTTTTGAAAAGTGATATACCAGTTTTTGCTGCGGGGGTAAAAGTTGTATGGCTTCCTGTTCCAGTTGCAGGCACTGCCGCTGCCTCACCAGGTATTCTGTATCATTTATTGCTGTTTCCTCCCCCCTCAGTTCCGATTGCGCTGCGGTTTCATAGGCCATCTTCTTCAACCTGTCAAAAATAAAATTTCTTGCCATGGTAAAAAGATACGCTTCGAAATTTTCAACCATATGCAGCTCATATCTTTTAAGCCATATTTTTAAAAAAACATCCTGAACAATTTCTTCGGCCGGGGCCGGGGATTTCAGGAATTTTAATGCTACTGCGTATATTCTGCCGCGGTAATGATTGAAGATTTGGGTAAAGGCAAACTCACTGCCGGTATTTAACAGCAGCAGCATTTCATGCTCAACGTAAACCGTTTTCCTGGTCAATATATTTCCTGTTTAATCAGAAAATGAAGAAGCGGATTTATTCATCAGGTATTACCTGCGGCCATGCGCAATTAAAACTTTAATGTAACCGGTAAATATTTTCCTACCAGGTCTTCGTAATAAGATTTTAACTTATTCCAGTCCGGCGGCACGGGGTTTTTGGAATACAGGTCGTAGGGATTAAACAACTTTACCCATTTCAGCATAGCCCTGTCGTGGTCATCGAGCAGGTAATCATACTGCCCTTCGCGGTGCCATGGATAAAAAGAGTGGTAGCGGAGCATATATAGCCCTTCTTCAGGAATATAATCTTTCATCATCTGGTAAATGTATTCATCATGCCCCCATGACATGTGCACATTGCGTAAACCACAGCCCGGCTTATATACCCCATATTGGGTATTATACTCCGGATTGCCGTAATCAGGGTTATCCTTAAAAAATTCAGGATACACTACTTTGTCTGAATACGCACAACCCACCGGGAAAGTATCTCCCACCACCGCCCATTGCGGCTCACCAAATAAACAAAGCACTTTTCCCATATCGTGCATCAACCCAACCAACACCATCCAGTCGGGGTGCCCGTCTGTGCGGATGGCTTCCGATGTTTGCAGCAAATGCTGAAACTGGTCAAGATCAGTATCCGGGTCGGAGTCATCTACCAGCTGGTTAAGAAAATCAAATGCGCTCCATACGGGCATTGATTTTTTATCAAACTTCAGGAAATGATCCCTTTTCTCCTGTACAAATTCATAAGTCTGGTAAGTGTGGTTAAGGCGGTAAAATTCTTTTACGGTATCCCTTGCAGGGTTGTCATAATTCCGGTACTCATCAGTTCCCTTGGAAGTAGCAATGGATTCGGGGTCGGGGTAACGTTGCAACACATCGTCTTCCCATTCATCAAGGCTTTTTAAAGGAGAAATATCTTGCAGCGATGTACTGTTAAAAGCAGGCATAAAGACAAGCATTTGGTGTGAGATAAAAAATATGACAATACTAATTTGGGGTATTTCATCCGTTTTTAGATGCCCTTGTATATTTTAATTTACGAAACCGTTTTCGGAAACAACACTAACTTTAGCCATTCATCATTTAAGCGTACCATTTAAAAATGCCTTCTGCATGGGCAACACAACAATTAAAGTATTAGCAAAACAATTAAACCTGTCTGTTGCAACTATATCAAAAGCTTTAAGGGACAGCCATGAAATAAGCGCTGAAACAAAACAAAAGGTGCTTGGCCTTGCAAAGCATCTCAATTATGTTCCCAATCCTTATGCAAGCAGCCTGCGCAAAAGACGGAGCAAAACCATAGCAGTGGTGCTGCCCGAAGTGGCGGACAGTTTTTTTTCCCTTGCCATTAACGGAATTGAAGCAGTAGCGCAGGAAAAAGGTTACCATGTGCTGATTTATTTAACGCATGAAAGTTTTGCAAAGGAAGAAGCAATACTCAGGGATTTCCAGGGCGGAAGGGTGGACGGGATTTTGATTTCTGTTTCGGGAGAAACAGGTGAAGGCAGCCACATAAAAGATGTGATAGCTGCAGGTGTGCCTGTTGTATTTTTCGACAGGATATGCGAAGATGTTGAAACCGCCAAAATAACCACCGATGATTTTGAAAGCGGCTATAACGCAACCCGCCACCTTGCAGAACAGGGCTGTAAAAAAATTGCATACCTCTCTGTTTCCCCGGCTTTATCCATCAGCAGCAAAAGATTAGAAGGTTATAAAAAAGCGCTTGCTGAAATCGGCATCAGGCCGGAAAAAAAAGATATTGTATCCTGTACCAATGATGCCGGTGACAATTACAGAACCATTAAAAAGCTGCTGCAAAGCAAAAACAGACCCGATGGTTTGATTGCATCAGTTGAAAAACTTACCACCACTGTATATATGGTGTGCAGCGACCTCAGGCTGGAGATACCGGGAATGATAAAAATCATCAGCTTTACCAACCTGCCGACCGCTGCAGTTTTAAACCCTTCCCTTACCACCATTACACAGCCGGCATTTGAAATGGGCAGGGAGGCTGCAGGCGTACTGTTCAAAACACTTGACAGAAAAAATTTCAACCTTAAAAAAGCAAGTATTGTTATCCCCTCATCACTCGTAGTAAGAAAATCAACCGCATAAAAAAGGGTTATTGCTGCTTAAACTTATCCACGTTCCCCAATCAATGCCATCCTGCTTTTGTTTAATCACCCGGTTTGTTTTATCTTAAACCCCTTTATGGAATAGTATATTCCATCATGGAATATTTTATTGTTTGAAGCCCCTGTATAAAACACCCGTCAGCATAAACTCAACCTCAATAAGAGAATTGTAAATAACCCTGAGCTTTAAAAGAGAAATAAATTATTTTAAACAACACCGCATGAGAATCTCCCCGGACAGGGTTTTACCTTTTTTTATTGTCATCAGCCTGGTAATATTCACGGGTGTATTACTTTTTTATGGTGCAGTAACTGAAATCGTCATTTCTGCTGCTGTGTTTATTTTGTTTTTGCTGCTGTGGTATTTTAAAAGGAAACAAACTGAAGTGCCCCTGAAAAAAGAAGCCGGTAATGATTTGCTGCACAACAGGAGCCTTGTTGAATTTATTGCAGATGCTGTTATAACCACAGATGAAAATTTAAATATTACAAGCTGGAACAAAGCGGCCGGAGAAATTTATGGCTACAGCCTGCCGGAAGCAATGAATAAGAACATTGTAACCCTCCTTGATATTAATATTGAACCGGGATTGAGAGATAAACAATTTGAAGACCTGCTGAAAAAAGGTTTTTATAAAGCGGAGTATGAGTTAAGGCGGAAAAACGGCGAACGTTTTCCTGTTCTTGCTTCTGTGTCTGTTATCCGTAACAAAGCCGGCAAAATCAAAAGATATATTGCGGTGCATAAAGACATTACTGAACGCCGGCAGGCGCAGGATAAACTGAAAAAATTCAATGAAGAGCTGGTGCAGAAAATAGAAGAAGCAACCCGTGAAACGAAAGATATACTGGAAAGGGTAAGTGATGGCTTTATTGCCCTGGACACACAATACCGTTATGTATATGCAAATAAAAAAGCCGGCGAAATACTCGGTTATGAACCCGGGTACCTCACAGGTAAAATCATATGGGAAGTATTCCCCGCAATTGTCGGCACTTCATTCTATCAAGCTATTTGCACAGCCATTGATGAACAAAAATATGTGCACCTCGAAGATTATTATACCTTGGGTGACAGGTGGTTTGAAACACATATCTATCCCTCGCCTGAAGGTGTTTCTGTTTATTTCAGGGATATAACAAAAAAGAAAAAAGCGGAACATCAGATTAAAAAAACAGAGGAAATATATGCCGCCCTGGTAAACACCATTGACGGAATTGTATGGGAATCTGACGCAAATACTTTTCAATTCAGCTTTGTAAGCAAAAAAGCGGAACAACTGCTGGGTTATCCGGCAGAACAATGGATTAACGAACCTGATTTCTGGGCAAACCACATTTACCCTGAAGACAAGGATTATGCAGTAAACTATTGTATTGAGTGTACCCGCAAGAAAAAAAACCATGAGTTCGAGTACCGCGTGACAGCAAAGGACGGGACCGTTGTGTGGTTAAGGGATATTATCACCGTAATAACAGAAAATGATGAACCTGTTTTGCTGAGGGGGATAATGGTGGACATAACAGAACGCAAAAAAGCCGAAGCTGAAATAAAAGCAAAATCAGAAGCGCTTACAACTGCATTGCAGGAACTGAATGAGATTATTGAACATACTGCAGAAACCATTTTTAAACTTGACCTGCTGGGCAACCTCATCTATGTTTCGCCGGAGTTTTACAGGATACTCCGCTTTTCCCCTGACCAGATGATTGGCAAAAACCTTACTGAAATCGTTTACCCGGAAGATGTTCCGCTTTGCCTTGCAGCATTTCTTGACTGCGTTCAGACAGGCGCCACACAACGCCAGCTCATCTACAGGGTTAAAGATGTTAACGGCAACATCAGGTGGACCAATACATCCGCCACATTGGTAAAAAATTCAGAAGGTGTTCCACAGTATGTCCTTGGCATTTCACAGGATGTAACAGAACTTAAAGCTGCAACTGCATCCCTTGAAGCTGCAGAAGAAAGGTACCGTATGTTCATACAGCAATCTTCAGAGGGAATATGGCGGCTGGAAATTCCCGGGGGGATTGCTACCGGTGCGCCTGCTGAAGATATCATTGCATACACTGTATCACACGGCTATTTTGCTGAATGTAATGATGTATATGCACGTACTTACGGTTATGAAAAAGCCGAAGACATGATTGGCTTTAAGCTCAGTGATGTAATGCCCGTAAATGATGAAGCCAACCTTCAATATTTTCTGCATTTCATACACTCGGGTTTCAGGTTGAGCGACGGTGAATCAACTGAGGTTGATAAAGACGGCAACAAAAAAATCATCCTTAATAAACTTACGGGAATAATTGAAAACGGGAAACTCGTAAGGGTGTGGGGAACACAACAGGACATTACTGAAAAGAAAAAAGCAGAACTGGCCTTGCAGGGCAGCGAAGAACGGTACCGGGCATTTATTAAACAAAGTTCTGAGGCCATCTGGAGGGGTGAGATTACGCCTCCCGTAAACATCAATGACCCTGTTGAAGAACAGATCAGGCAGTTTTTTGAAAACGGCTTTCTGGCCGAATGTAACGATCAGATGGCAAAGCTGTACGGGCTGAAAGAAGCCGGACAGTTAACAGGAAAAAAACTCAAAGACTTTGTTCCTATTACCGCCGATCTTACCCTGTCGCTGTCAGCTTTTTTTGTTCAAAATGGTTACCGCATTGATAAAGGTCCTTCTATACAGCTTGATTCAAACGGCAATAAAAAATATTTTCTCAACAACCTGGTGGGCATTGTTGAAAACGGATTTGTAGTAAGGGTATGGGGAACACAAACCGACGTAACAGAGAAGCGCATTGCAGAAAAAGCATTACAGGCCAGTGAAGAAAGGTACAAGACTTTTATTCATAATATTTCTGAAGGTATCTGCCGCGTTGAATTAAAAATCCACCCGCCGGTAAATATTGATGATGGCACATTTATCAGCCACATGAAAAAGTACGGGTATATTGCAGAATGCAACGACGCGTTTGCAAAGATGTACGGGCTGGAAAATGCAGCACAACTTGCAGGCAAACCCTTTAACATATGGTTTGAATACAACGAAAGCAACGACGCACTTACCAGCTACCTGCTAAAACTCAAACATTCGGGTTACAGGCTCTCCAATTTCGAAACCGAGGAACTGGATGCAAAAGGCAATAAAAAAATATTTCTTAATAACCTGTTTGGCATCATCAGCAACGACAAACTCCACCGCTTTTGGGTAGTGCAGCGGGATATTACCCAATTGCGGCTGGCTGAAAGCAAGATATGGCACCTCGCCAATCTTGTGGACAATACCAGCGATGTGGTAATATCCCAGAACCTTTCACTGGAAATTATAAGCTGGAACAAAGCGGCTGAAAAAATTTATGAAGTTCCCGCATCACATGCTATCGGAAAAGTATTTAAGGACATTGTTGACCTGCAATACATCAATTACTCAAGAGAAGAGATGCTGAAACATGTTGAAACTTATGGAACCTGGAATGGTGAAGTGGCCTACAGAAATTCTTCCGGTAATAAAATTTATTTGTCGGTTACAGCCAAAAAACTTTATGATTCCGCAGGCAGGCACAGTGGCTATTTCAGCGTTGCAAGGGAAATAACAGACATCCTTTATGCCCGGCAAAAACTGGAAGCCAGCGAACAATTTTATAAATCACTCAGCAGCGATTCCGTTGACGGCATGGTACTGCTTGATGAAAACGGCACCATAGTTTACATGGCGCCTTCTGTTACAAATGTGCTGGGCTACACTGAAAAAGAAATGCTGGGTATAAGGGCCGATGAATTTATTTATCCGGAAGACAGGGAATACGGGATAAAAATTTTTATGGAAGAGCTGAACAAAGATTTTGCTTCTGTTAACTACGAGATGCGCTACCTGAGCAAAGAAAACAAAACCATCTGGGTTATGATGAGGCCCCACAACATGCTCAACAACCCTTATGTAAAAGCAATGGCCATTTACTTTAATGACATTACCGAAAGGAAAAATACAGAAGAAGAACTGCGGCAGAGCAGGGAAAAATTAAAGGTATCGCTTGAAGAAATACGCCGCCTTACCGAACACCTGCAGAATATAAGGGAAGCAGAACGTACCCACATTGCCCGTGAAATTCACGATGAACTGGGGCAGCAGCTTACCGTATTAAAAATGGATATTTCTTTACTGGGCAAAAAAATACAGACAACAGATGAAACTGTGCTTGAAAAATTCAACAGCCTTCAGGAACTGCTTGATGGCACCGTTAAAACAGTAAGGAGGATAAGCTCTGAACTCCGCCCCAGCGTACTCGATGATCTTGGGCTTATTGCCGCTATTGAATGGCATACACGTGATTTTGAAAAAAGAACGGGTATATCGGCCTTTTTTAACAGTACCGAATTTGATATACAACTCAGCAAACAAGTAGCCACAGGTGTGTACAGGATATTCCAGGAAGCGCTTACCAATGCGGCAAGGCATTCGGCAGCAGGTAAAATAAATATTTATCTTACCATTGCCCTTGGCAACCTCGTCCTTGAAATATGCGACGACGGAAAAGGTTTTGATAAAATGGAAATTGAACACAAGAAAACCCTTGGACTGATCGGGATAAAAGAGAGGACCCACATGATGGGAGGCGAGTGTATTATTGAAAGCAGCCCCGGAACAGGTACCCGCATAAAAGCTGTGGTACCGCTTTTTAACGACTGATATTTTGGTATTAATTTTATTATACTATGGCCCGAATTTTAATTGCAGATGACCATGCTATTGTAAGAAGGGGATTAAAAGAAATTTTACGTGAAGGTTTTCCTTTTGCCGTGGTGGCCGAAGCGGAAAACGCCGAAGAACTTATTGCAACAGCGGCAAAAGACAAATGGGACATTATCATTTCAGATATTTCCATGCCCGGGCGCAGCGGCCTTGATGCCCTGCAGCAAATCAGGCAGCATGAGCCGCATATACCTGTTTTAATACTGAGCATTTACCCAGAGGAACAGTATGCTTTACGGGTGCTGAAAGCCGGGGCCGCAGGTTACCTTACCAAAGAAGCAGCGCCTGATGAACTGGTAAACGCCGTAAACAAGATACTATCAGGGAAAAAGTACATTACGCCGCTTGTTGCAGAAAAGCTTGCCGAATCACTTGAAAAAAAGTCAGGCAAAGCATCGCATGAAACCTTATCAGACAGGGAATTTGACGTTATGAAACTGCTTGCTTCGGGCAAATCAGTTTCAGAAATTGCCTCTTCGCTTTCCTTAAGCAGTACTACCATCAGCACCTACCGCAGCAGGGTATTAATAAAGATGAACATGGTGAGCAATGCAGAGTTAACCAGGTATGCCCTTGAAAACAGGCTTATCTGATATGGTTTCATAACAAGTAATAGCCTGTTTTACAATTTCATGCAATCTCTCCCGTTTTAGTTACAATAATTTTTTATTAGCCCTTTTCTGACTAATTTTAGATTTAGCGTGTTTATAAAACCTTTGCGGTGCCACATAAAACCAACTGGCTTTTGTATGAGAAAATTGATATTAGTTGCGGCCTTTACCCTATTAAACTTTTTAATCAACGCCCAGCAACTGAGGAATCCCGATGTAATTACAGGTAAATTAACTGCTGTTACTCCCCGGCTTGATTCATGGACCCCCGACTTTAATGACCCACGCCTGAAAATAAAAACCCGTGATGAGAAAGGCCTGATCTTTGCCCGTGACCTTCAACCATTGGTATGGACAGATTACGGCAGCAAACACAAAGGCCCCGATCCGGTTTGGCAAAAAGGTTATGGCGCAGGTTCATTGAACAGCAACCTGTCTTCATCATCAGCTTTTACACCCGATAATTTTATTGAATCAGACGGCGGGATTGTTTCAAACAATTTTGACGGCCTTACCTTTTCTAATGTTGCCCCCGCAGACCCAACAATGGCAGTGGGCCCCAACCACATCATACAGATGGTAAACGGGCAAAACGGAAGTTCTTTTTTCCGCATATATAACAAGGCAGGCGGGTCATTGTCATTACAGGCTTTTATGGACCAGTTGCCCGGTGCAAGCTATAACGGTTCGGGTGATTGCATACCCTGGTACGACCAGTTGGCCGACCGTTACGTGATGACAGAATTCGGGGATTCATCTGCAACGGGAACCAATGTCAATACTCTTATTTTCGCCGTTTCACAAACCAATGACCCGCTTGGCGCATGGTATATCTATGAGTTTTATGACGCCAGCTTTTTCCCCGACTATCCCAAATATGGTATGTGGCATGATGCCTGGTATGGCATGACACGTGACTTCTCAGGATCTTACCTCGGAAATTCTGTGTATGCTTTTGACCGCACAAAGATGTTAGCTGGTAACCCAACCGCAACAGTTCAGAGGTTCCGTTTTACCAGCGCTGATAATAAATTCAATTCCATGTGCCCGGTTTCACTTACCGGAAATACCGCTGCCCCTGCCGGCACAGCAGGAATGTTTCTTTATTATAATGATGATAATTTTACCGCAAGTTCAGCAGACGTTGACAGTGTCGGGATCATTAGCTTTAAAGTTGACTTTACAACGCCTGCCAATTCAGTAGCACAGGTTGAACAAAGTTTGGTGGTGGCCCCTTTTAAAAGCGAAGTATGCGGGGCAAATAACCGTAATTGTGCACCCAGCGCCTCAGGCAGTAACTATGATGTAATCAGCAGCAGGTTTATGAACCGGCCTTATTACAGAAATTTTGGTACGCACCAAACCATTGTGGGCAACCATACTGTTGATGCAACAGGAAATTCGGTTTCGGGCCTTCGATGGTATGAGTTCAGAAAATTATCTTCATTATGGGCCGTGCAGCAGCAGGGCACATTTGCACCACAATCGGTATTACCCTGCAGCAGTTCAAGCTTTATGCACCGCTTTATGGGGGCAGTAACAATAAACAGCCTTGGCCAGTTGGCGCTAGCTTATAACAGCAGCAGCCCGTCGCGGTTTGGTTCAGTTGGTTTTACCGGCCGCAATGAAACTGATCCCCTGAACCTGATGAGCTATGAAGAAGTGGATGCATTTCCCGGAACAGGTTACGGAACTTTCAGCAACCGCTGGGGTGATTACAACGAGATTGTGCCTGATGTATCAAATGATTCTGTATTTTGGTTCACTGCCATGTATGGCGCAGCAGGGGGCTGGCGCACAAGGATTGTTTCATTTAAACTGCAGCCCAACCGCACACTGGATGCAAGAATAATTGCACTGGAATCTCCCAACAACTGCACCCCCCTTTGTGATCCGGCCGTCCAGCCATTGGTTACTTTCAGAAATGCAGGAAGCACAACACTAACTTCTGCAAAAATCAATATCAGCATCAATAATGGCCCGGTACAAACAACAAACTGGACCGGTTCCCTTAATATATCTGAGCAAACAAGCTTTGCATTGCCAACAATCACATTCCCGCAGGGAAATGTAAACATCAGAGTATTCATATCAGAACCTAATGGCGGAACGGATGAGGTTCCGTCCAACGACAGCCTTACAACGGTAGTCAATGTAAGCGGAGGCGCATCCACACCTATTACAGAAGGATTTGAAAATGCAATGTTTCCTCCCGCCAGTTGGTCGCTCAATACCAACTCAACAGTTGCCTCTTTCAGGTGGCAGAGAGTAACCAGTGCAAGGCGCTCGG
Organism: Chitinophagaceae bacterium; assembly: GCA_033763355.1. Lineage (GTDB taxonomy): Bacteria > Bacteroidota > Bacteroidia > Chitinophagales > Chitinophagaceae > JANRKT01. The sequence goes on from JANRKT010000274.1 coordinate 15,115, forward strand.
GATCGGCTTCAATAAAATTTGACAATTATAACCTTAACCAGCCGGGCCGCTTTGCAGATATACGGACGCCTGTGCTGGATATCAGCGGTGCAGATTCTTCAGGGCTCAGTTTCTGGGTAGCTGCAGCAGTTTACGATAATACCAGCGTTGATACACTGGAAGTGCTGGTATCAACTGATTGCGGCGCAACTTTTCAATCTGTTTACAAAAAATGGGGTACAACTCTTGCTACAAGGGCTGGCTTCGTAACTTCTTCATTTACCCCAACAGATACAGAGTGGAGGCAGGAGTTTGTAAACCTGAGCCAGTTTACGGCAGCAGGTAAACTTTTGCTTGCTTTCAGGAACATCAACAACTTTGGAAACAACATTTACATTGATGACATCAATGTCAACAAAGCTAATTTTCCGAGAGATGATGTGGCTATCATAAGCATTGATGACCCCTTTGATTTTGTGTGCGGCACACCGGTTAAACCCATCATCACATTCAAAAATGTGGGTAAGGATACATTAAAATCTGCCAGGTTTATTTACAACATAGATGGCGGTACAAACCGGATTTTTAACTGGACAGGTGCATTGCCAAGGCTTCAATCAGCTTCAGTTGTGCTTGCTGATGCCAATCCTGCAACCGGCAGGCACCTGATCAAAGTATTCTCAACAGCCCCCAACGGTTCTATTGACGCTAACCCTGCAAATGATACCGCTACACGCAGCTTTAATATTAAAGAAATAAAAACAGCACCAATAACTGAAGATTTTGAAGGCCCGTCGTTCCCGCCTGCACAATGGGACAGGCTGAACCCCGATACAAACATATCATGGAACCTTACGATGTCTGCATCCACATCCGGCCTTGCTTCCATGTATGTGCCCAATTACAATTATTCAAGGATTGGTGCGGTTGATGAAATGATTTCCCCGCTCGTCACTTACCAGGCTGTTGATTCTGTCTTCATAGATTTTCACCTTGCTGCCGCAACATACAGCTATCCCGGCTCCACCCAGGTTCCGCTGGATACACTTGAAGTGCTGGTATCAACAGATTGCGGCAAAACATATACATCCGTTTACAAAAAATGGGGCAAAGAACTGCAAACCCGCAACAATCCCAATGATCCTATAGCCAGCCCATTCTTCCCGAAAAATAATGAATGGAGAAAAGAACATATTGATGTTACAGGTTTACTGGGCACAGGCAATACATTCCTGGTATCGTTCAGGAATACAAACAATTTTGGCAACAACATATTCGTGGATGACATAAACATCTATACCAAAACATTGCCTGCAAAACTTAAAAACAGCGGTTATCTCATCAGCCCCAACCCGTTCCAAAACAGTTTTGTGCTGCAGCATTACCCCAGTGCCAATAACCTTAAAGCTATTGAGATATACAGTTCAACAGGGCAACTGGTGTACCGCAAAGGCTTTGCAACCGGAACTGCAGACGCTTACCAGCAAATTGATTTGAGCAGGTTTGCATCAGGCGTGTACAATATCCGTTTGGTTTATACCGATAAACTGGTAACAGAACGTGTAATAAAATTGAACTGAGTAATCCCTGAACGCCACATACAAAGGGCTGTTTGCTTAGGCAGACGGCCCTCTTTAATTTCAGGTTGCCCACTTTTTGCAGCAAGGAGCTTATACCATATTGCCGGCAAAGGCTGACAATCGTGAGATGCGTTACATTTGCATATTAATTGTACTGATACATGTCTGTTATTACACCTGCACTGCAAACAACTGTCATCCCCGGCTTAAAAACAATTGCTGAGAAAGTTTACAGGGGTGAAAGGATAAATGAAGATGAATGCCTGTTGCTTTTTGAAAAAGCCACCCTGCCCTTTGTTGCGGCATTGGCTAATTTTATAAGGGAGAAACTGCATGCTGATAAAACCTATTTCAACCGCAACTTTCATATTGAACCCACCAATGTATGCGTTTTTGCATGTAAGTTTTGTTCCTATTCCCGTTTGTATGCACACCGGGATGAAGGCTGGGAACTCACAATGGAGCAAATGCTGGACAGCGTAAAAAAATACGACGGCAAACCGATAACTGAAGTGCACATTGTAGGCGGCGTGCACCCCAAAATGAACCTTGAATTTTTTGCTGAACTGCTCCGTAAAATAAAACAACACCGGCCGCAACTGCACATTAAAGGTTTTACTGCGGTGGAACTGGATTACATGTTCCGCAAAGCGAAAGTAACTGCGGAAGAAGGATTGAAAATTTTACATGATGCAGGCCTGGATTCGTTACCCGGCGGCGGCGCTGAAATTTTTCATCCTGAAATAAGAAAACAAATTTGCGATGACAAGGTTGATGCAGACGGGTGGTTGCATATTCATGAAACAGCACACAAACTCGGAATGAATACCAATGCCACCATACTGTATGGTCATATTGAAAAATACCATCACCGCATACACCACATGAAATGGTTACGCGACCTACAGGATAAAACCCATGGGTTTAATTGTTTTATACCATTAAAATTCCGCAACCATGATAATGACATGAGCCATGTTGCCGAAAGTTCAGTAACGGAAGACATGAAGATGTATGCCATAGCAAGGATATTCATGGACAATTTTCCCCATCTTAAAGCATACTGGCCCATGTTGGGCAGGGAAAGCGCACAGCTTACTTTATCGTTTGGAGTAAATGATATTGACGGCACCATTGACGACTCTACCAAAATTTATTCTATGGCGGGCAGCGAAGAACAACAGCCTGTAATGACAACCGCACAAATCGTAACACTAATTAAGCAGGTAAAAAGAAGACCCATAGAAAGGGATACTTTGTATAATGAGATAAAAGATTATTCAGGTACTTCATTCAACGCTGATGAGTTTAAGCCTGAAATGAATTGAAAGTTACAAACAAAACCCCGCCTCATAGCGGGGTTGTCTTTATCACAGGTCAGCCATTTATTTATTTTTTTTCAGTTGAAGGGCTGTACTTCCACCCTTTCTTCCGTTTTTGTTGTTACCCTGAAAGTTTTTTTGCTGATCACTTTCCTGCCATCGGTAACCTCAAAGCTTAACTTTTCAGTCTCATCTTTTTCAATTACAAAAACCCTGTCATACCAGTCGTTGTTAATAACCTCGCTGTGCAAAACGTCTCCGGCCTGGTTTTTAATGGTGAGCCGGATATTTTGCCTGTTGCTGTTTTTTATACTTACGCTGAACCTGAGCTGTGTACCCTTTAATGATTTGAATTCAAACAAGGCAAGAACATCTTTTTCCAGTCCGTAAACAGGAAGTTTTTCGGCGTGAAGGTCACTTATTGCAAAGGAACATGCTGATAAAACAGCGGCGATAAAAAATGTCTTTACATAAAACAACTTGCTTTTCATAAAAGTGTTTTTTGGTTAGTGATGCGGTTTCATAAGTTAAAATCAATCCGTTTGCACCGGTGTAAGCTTCAGGATCACATTTTAATTTACACTGCAAAATTGCATTCCCCATATTAACTCATCATGAACCGCAGGTTAAATAATAAACAGCGGTTTACTGACGAAATGTCAACACCAAATTTCGCCTGCACTTAACCGTTGGCAAAATACAGTGAAAACCGCCATATCAGTTGATATAGCGGTTACCTGCAGTAAAACATCAATCTGCTGCTTTAAAACCCACTCATTTATAATTTTGTATTTTGCGCCCCTTAATTTTATGCTATGCAAAAAGAACTGCGTCGTGAACAGGCACTGGAGTACCATGCAAAAGGCCGTCCCGGAAAAATTGAAGTGATCCCCACCAAAGATGCCAAAACGCAAAGGGATTTGTCGCTGGCTTACTCCCCCGGCGTGGCAGAACCCTGCAAAGAAATTCACCAGAATGTTGAGAACGTTTATAAATATACCGCCAAAGGGAACCTCGTTGCCGTAATCAGCAACGGAACTGCAGTACTCGGGTTGGGTGATATCGGCCCCGAAGCAGGCAAACCTGTAATGGAAGGGAAAGGGGTGTTGTTTAAAATATTTGCAGACATAGATGTATTTGACATCGAGATCAACGAGAAAGACCCTGTGAAATTTGCTGAAATTGTAAAAGCGCTTGAACCTACATTCGGCGGCATCAATCTCGAAGACATTAAAGCCCCCGAATGTTTTTACATTGAAACAAGGCTGAAACAGGAAATGAACATACCTGTTATGCACGATGACCAGCACGGTACGGCCATCATCAGCGCAGCAGCATTGTTAAATGCACTTGAACTGCAGCAGAAAAAAATTGAAAAAGTAAAAATTGTTGTAAACGGCGCAGGCGCAGCAGCACTGGCCTGTGTTGATTTATATAAAGCGCTTGGCGCACAGCATGACCATTTCATGATCTTTGATTCAAAAGGTTTGATTATTTCACAAAGAGATGACCTTGACGAACGCAAAAGAAAATATGCGGTAAATAAAAAAAACATAAGCCTTGCAGAGGCCATGAAAGATGCCGATGTGTTTATCGGTTTAAGCAAAGGCGATGTAATTACGCCGGAGATGGTAAAAAGCATGGCAAAAAACCCCATTGTTTTTGCCATGGCCAACCCGGACCCTGAAATTACCTGGGAAGCAGCAACGTCTGCAAGAAAAGATGTGATCATGGCGACAGGAAGAAGCGATTACCCCAACCAGGTTAATAATGTGCTTGGTTTCCCTTACATATTCCGCGGCGCCCTTGATGTAAGGGCTAAACAAATTAACGAAGCCATGAAATTAGCCGCAGTAAAGGCACTGGCGCTATTGGCCAAAACTCCTGTGCCCGACATTGTGAATATGGCATACAATGAAAAAAATATTGCATTCGGGCCCAATTACATCATCCCCAAACCGCTTGACCCGCGGCTGCTTGAAACGGTAGCGCCTGCCGTGGCAAAAGCCGCTATGGAAAGTGGCGTTGCGCAATACCCTGTTCAAAACTGGGATGCCTATAAACTGGAACTGAACAAACGCCTCGGCATAGACAACCAACTGATGCGTGCCATTGGTAACAAGGCAAGAAGGGAACCCAAACGTGTGGTATTTGCAGATGCTGAAAATGTAAAAGTGCTGAAAGCTGCACAAATCGTACTGGACGAAGGAATCGCCTATCCCATTCTGTTAGGCAACAGGCAGAAGATTGAACAGCTTGCAGAAGAAAACCAGATTAACCTTGAAGACCTTGTTATCATCAACCCCAAAAGCGATGAAACAGAGGAAAAGAGAAATGAATACGCTGAACTGTATTTTAAAAAACGGCAGCGCCGCGGGGTAAACAGGTATGAGGCTGTTAAAGCCATGAAAGACCGTGTAAATTTCGGTTGCATGATGGTGGAAACCGCCGATGCAGATGCCATGATTTCCGGCCTCAGCCGCAATTACCCTGACACCATCAGGCCCGCTATACAAATTATAGGCACGGAAGAAGGCGTAAAGAAGATTGCAGGCATGTACATCATGCTCACCAAACGCGGCCCGCTTTTTCTTGCTGACACTACGGTAAACTTTAACCCCACTGCCGAAGAACTGGCAGATATTACTTTACTTGTTGCAAAAGAAATGCGGGCATTTGGCATTACGCCACGCATTGCCATGCTGTGTTACTCCAACTTTGGAAGCAGCGATGCTGAAGAAGCCATTATTATGAGGGAAGCAAGGGCATTGGTAAAACAAAAAAATCCGTCGCTTGTAGTAGACGGCGAACTGCAGGGCATCATGGCATTCAATAAAGAGATATTGAAGGAAAACTATCCTTTCAGTGAACTGATAAACGGCGATGTAAACACACTGATCTTCCCCAACCTGAGTGCAGGCAATATTGCATACAATCTTTTACAGGAAGTGGGCGGCGCAGATTCTATCGGGCCAGTTCTTCTTGGCCTGAAAAAACCTGTGCATGTTTTGCAACTGGGCAGTTCGGTAAGGAGTATTGTGAACATGGTGCTGATAGCCGTTGTAGATGCCCAGTCAAAAAGCAATAAGGGGCCTGAAGAGAGCGTTCAGAAAACAGTGTGGTGGAAAAAGTTTAAGAAGGTGTCACAGGGTTCATAAATATTGTTATGCACAAGTTATCATTAACATCATTTGTTGTATCGCTGCTGTTGCTTTCAGCCTGCCGTTGTTCTGTAAAAGAAAAAGTAAACCAGGTGGGCGAAAAAGCAGGTGAAATTGCGGGTGAAGCGATGCAGGGCGTAACCTCAGGTGTTGAAAATGCTTTCCAGGTAAATATCAATTTATCAGAAGCATTGCAAAAGCAGGGCATCGGCCTTGGCAAAGTCATACTGTCGCATGATAAAGACGCTGTTGACAATGTAATGTCTGTTTACATGATCTTTGATAAGGACTTTACAGGCGATGTGATGATTAAGGTGGCTGACAGTAAAAATCTTGAAATGGGCAGGGCTAAAATGCAGTTAAACGCCAAAGCAGGCGAAGCGAAATATTTTGATTTTCATTTTGACCACCGCACCAATATTGACCGTGACAGTAAAATTGTTATGGAGTAAACCTCATGGAAGCAGAGCGGATTTCCAGGAAAAAACTCATTTACCCTGTCAGCAAACATTTTAAAAAGTATTTAAAAAGTTACGGCAGGGAAGTGCCGCTTCCTGTTTCTTATTCCACACTCAAACATTTTGAAAACAGCATACCGCTGTTTGATAAAGACGGGAAGGATACATTGTGGGAGACCGTTTTTTATAACCCGTCTGTCACAGATGAAATACACCAGTCACTCAAAAGGACCTATTCCTTACTGAAAGCAAGCGGCCACACCCAGGCAGAAGAACACCTGCACATTGAGCGCATTGATTACTGCGTGTTCGGCAATTCCAAGCCCTTTCGCCTTAAAATTGTAAACAACTACAACGAAGTTTACGATTATTTCTACATTAAAATTGCTGATGCCTCAAGGATATGGGGCCTTGAACTGGAACACCTGCTCTCACCTTACTGGATCAATTACCTCGTTGATGACAATACGCTGGTTGAAGAACACATTGCAGGGATACCCGGCGACATGTTCATCCGTGAATACCTGCAGCAAAAAGAATTCAACCCCAAACGCATTGCCAAGGAATTTGTAAAATTCAACGAAAGGTGTTTTATACGTTTACTGGGAGATATGCGCAGCTATAATTTCGTTTTTGATATTACCCAGGATTTTGATGATATCCAGTTCAGGATAAGGGCCATTGATTTTGACCAGCAGTCGTACGAAGGCAGAAAAAATATTTACCTGCCGCAGTTTTTTAAAGAGAATAAAATATTTGTTGACCTGGTAACACGGTACCTGCACCCTGATGTGATAAGGCAATACCAGCAGGAAGAAAAATCGCTGGTGATACGCCGCATCAAATCTCAGCGGCACCGGCTCAAAAGCCTTAAAGACGCCATTGCACAGGATGAATTATCAACCCCTGAAAAAATTACACAGCTGAAAGGCGAACTGGCATTGCATTACAACAATGAACAGTTTTATTCCTGCAGCACCATGGGCCAGGTAATGGAACTGCACCTGAAGAAGCTGATTCAGCAGGATAAGAAAGAACTTTGATTATTTTACTGCCCGCACACAACGGCCGCTTTTAAGCGTTATAAACCTGCAATACCTAAAGGGGATTTAATTACATTTGTTACTTAAACACGCCGCATGACTTTTTTTACGCATTTCGGCCGCTACCTGCTGATGATAAAAGGAATGTTTACCCGGCCCGAGAACTGGAAGATGTACTGGAAAGAGCTCATGCACCAGTGCGTTGAAATTGGTATCGGTTCACTGGGTATTGTAGCCATTATTTCTGTTTTCATGGGCGCCGTGTCTGCAGTGCAAACGGCGTATCAGCTCGTAAGTCCTGTTATCCCCAAATCAACCATTGCACAAATTGTACGTGATACGGTAATACTTGAATTTGCGCCTACCCTTGTTTGTATAGTTTTGGCCGGTGTGGTTGGCAGTAAAATTGCCAGCGAACTGGGCAATATGAGGGTGAGTGAACAGATTGACGCCCTTGAGATCATGGGCATCAACACCAAGGCATACCTTGTATTGCCCAAAATTCTTGCATCGCTCATTGTGGTTCCTATGTTAGTGGTTATTGCCGGTGCATTGGGTATATGGGGCGGCAGGCTTGCCTCTTCAATGACGCATATCCTTTCGCCGCAAACATACGACCAGGGCCTGCTTGCCAATTTCTTTGCTTACAACGTACAGTTTGCACTATACAAAGCCTACACTTTTGCATTTATCATTTCAAGCATACCCGCTTATTATGGCTATTTTGTAAATGGCGGTGCGCTGGAAATAGGACGTGCCAGCACTTCTTCAGTAGTGGTAAGCTGCATCATGATACTTTTTGCAGATTATGTGCTTGCAGCCATATTCCTTCCCACTTAACGGATATTTTCTGCGGCTTTTAAATTACCCGCATTTTATTTTTAATTTTAATAACTAACAGGAGTTCAGTCTGAATGATAGAAGTTAAAAACATAAAAAAGGGATTTGGTGAAAAAGTGGTGATTGACGGCGTATCCGTAACCCTCGAAACCGGCAAAACCAACCTCATTATCGGCGCCAGCGGAAGCGGAAAAACCGTATTGGTGAAATGTATTGTGGGCCTGCTTGAACCCGATGGCGGTGAAATTATTTATGATGGCGAGAATTTTACCGAAATGGAGGATGAACAAAAAAAAGAAATGCGGCAAAAGATCGGTATGCTGTTCCAGGGTTCGGCATTGTTTGACAGCATGACGGTTGAACAGAACATAATGTTCCCGCTTGACATGTTCAGCAAAATGACGCCGCTGCAAAAACAAAAAAGGGTTGACGAAGTACTGGCAAGGGTGAACCTGAAAGATGCACACAAAAAATTTCCGGCAGAAATAAGCGGTGGCATGAAAAAACGTGTCGGGATTGCCCGTGCCATTGTGCTTAACCCCAAATACCTTTTCTGCGACGAACCCAACTCAGGGCTTGACCCGCAGACTTCACTGGTTATTGACAAACTGATCAAGGAAATTACCACGGAGTTTAATATTACCACCGTTATTAATACGCATGACATGAACAGTGTAATGGAAATAGGGGACCACATCCTTTACATGTTTGAAGGGAAAAAAGAATGGGAAGGCAACAACAAGGAAATTATTTTCAGCAAAAATGAAAGGCTGAATAAATTTATATTCGCCTCCGAATTTTTACAGGATGCCAAAGACATGCGGATGCTGGAAGTAAGCGGCAAGATTGACAACAACCGGAATATGGATGACCTGGTGAAATAATCTGAAAATGAAAAGTCTTTACCAATCACTTTTATCACTGCTCACTTTATTTGCATTATCTACTTTTCTTTCTTCCCACGAATTCTGGCTTGAACCTGCAAAATTTTTTTATAAAGCAGGCGAACCCGTTTCCATAAAATTTCTTGTGGGTGAAAATTTTGAAGGCGAAAACTGGAAAGGCAACCGTCAAACCATACAGGACCTGCACCTTTATTACAACGGAGTGGAAGATGACCTTGCCGGGATGTTTACCGATTCAACTTACGGTGATTCGCTTTACATGCAGTTCTTTGATGAGGGAACCACCATGGTAACCTTTAACTCAGCCAATAAATTCATTGAGCTGGATTCTGCAAAGTTCCTGGAATACCTTAAGGAAGACGGTTTACAAAACGCCATTGACTACCGGGCTGAACATGGGGAAACAGATTCAGCCGGACGTGAATATTACCAGCGCAGCGTAAAAACCATTTTCCAGGTAGGGGCAAAACAAGATGATACTTATAAAATAAACACAACATTACCTGTTGATATCATCCCACTCTCCCATCCATACAGTTTAAAAAACGGGCAGGCATTGCAGCTAAAAATTTTTTTTCTGAAAGAACCCCTTGCCAATGCAGCCGTAAAAATCTGGCACAAACTCAATGGCAAAACTGAAAAGCAGGAAATGATGAGTGATTCATCAGGTATAATCAAATTTCCGGTTAACCTCTCAGGCAACTGGATGGTAAGCGCTGTAAAAATGATCAGGCTCGAAAATGATTCAACCGCACAATGGCAGAGCTATTGGGGAAGTTTGACGTGGGGGTATAGTAAATAGCAGGATGCCCCCAGGCATAAATTTTAAACTTTAAATCTCAAATCTCAAACTTTCAATATCCTTCCCTATTTTTGCCCGACTTTCAACGATCTAAAATTCTTTTATGGCTGTTTTGGTAAATAAGCAATCCAGGGTAATTGTACAGGGCTTTACAGGGACAGAAGGAACTTTTCATGCCACGCAGATGATTGAATACGGAACCAATGTGGTGGGCGGCGTTACCCCCGGTAAAGGAGGAACAACCCATCTTGACAAACCTGTTTTCAATACTGTTGCCGATGCTGTAAAAAATTCTGGCGCCAATGTGAGCATCATTTTTGTGCCGCCTGCATTTGCTGCAGATGCCATTATGGAATCAGCCGAAGCGGGTATTGCACTGGTGGTTTGTATTACCGAAGGCATCCCTGTGCAGGATATGGTGAAAGTGAAAAATTTTCTTTTGGGTAAATCAACACGCCTTATCGGCCCCAACTGCCCCGGTGTAATTACAGCAGATGAATGTAAGGTGGGCATCATGCCCGGTTTTATATTTAAAAAAGGTAATATCGGCATCGTGTCCAAATCAGGCACATTAACTTACGAAGCAGCCGACCAGATAGTGAAAGCAGGCTTGGGAATATCAACTGCCATTGGCATTGGCGGCGACCCCATTATTGGCACCACAACCAAAGAAGCTGTGGAATTATTCATGAACGATAAAGACACAGAAGGCATTGTTATGATTGGTGAAATTGGCGGTGGCATGGAAGCGGAAGCAGCCCGGTGGATAAAAGCAAATCATAAAAAACCCGTAGTTGGGTTTATAGCCGGCCAAACCGCCCCTCCCGGACGCAGGATGGGCCATGCAGGCGCCATCATCGGTGGATCAGATGATACCGCAGCCGCTAAAATGCGGATAATGAGGGAATGCGACATCCATGTGGTTGATAGTCCGGCAGATATCGGCAAAACAATGGCTTCAGCGTTCGCCAAAGTATAACCCACTCCTCAGCAAGGCTTTATTATTTTTTTAAGGGGATACACTTAACAAGCCTTAATTTCGTTTTCCCCTTCCTAAGGGTTACCCATTACTGAAAGCCAATTATGTACTTATGAAAAGTCTTTACGCATTTGCTTTTGCATTGCTTTTCACTTATTTACCGGCCTTTTCGCAATATTATATCCGCTCTGTTATGGTCAATTCCCCCGGCGGGAATAATGGCAACCAGTTTGTTGAAATTGCCGGCCCACCCAATCAGTCTCTTAACAACTATTATCTCATTGAGATAGAAGGCGATGGCACCGGAAATGCAAGAGGTGTTGTAGAAAGGGTAATAAACCTAAGCAGTTATTCACTCGGAAGCAAAGGCCTGCTTTTATTGAGAGAAAATGCCAGCCTTGCTCCTGCTGCATCATCGGAGACAACTGTTATTACAGGAAATATCCCCACTATTGAAACCGGCACCGTAACCCTTGCATTGGTTACCGGATGGAGCGGCACAGCAGGAACATCAGATATTGATGCCAATAACGACGGCGTGGTTGATGCCACGTTCTGGACAAGCGTGGTAAGCGCCGTTTCCACAAGAGATGACAATTCACAAACCAATGACAGGGGTTACGGAGCTGCATTGGGCGGATCCAGTTTGCCTGACATTAACGGCGCCCGATATGCCGGTTTTTTATTCACAGGGGTTGAATACCTTGCC
>JANRKT010000275.1:0-20027 GCA_033763355.1 Chitinophagaceae bacterium
TATCATCTCTCAAAAATTCTGCTGTTCCGTTAATTACCGAGGCCTGTCTTTGCATTGGGTTGAAGTTAACAATTAAAAGCCAAATAGAATTCGGTCGACTGGAACCATTCACAGCTCTTGAAATAAAATTAATGAATCCGGCGCACCGGTTAAAATAATACGAGGTTGTTGTTTCTTTATCCGCAGTGTCCTCAGCCAGCGCACATGGGCCGGGTAGAGACACTGCGGCGGCGGAGTATCATTAAGTCTAACCGTATTGGCTTTTTTTATAGCCTTAATGCGGGATGAATAACAGCATTTATATTTAATTACCGGCCCGCATAAATTAATCCTGGTCATTCACCTTTATACACCCATTCCCATGCATCGCCGATCCCCTCGTCCTGTACCATTCCTGAAAATTCAAACCCGTTTCGTTCTAAAACTTTTGCTGAAGCATTTTTTTCCGGTGAAGTTTTTGCCGTGATGATAATTCCGGGATCAGCTGTCTTCGCAATTGAAATTAATTGCCTGCAGGTAAAGCTTGCTATGCCCTGCCCTTCATATTCCTTAAATGTATAATAGGCAATTTCAACCCTGCCATCTGCGGGCTGTCCCGTAAAACCGCCAACACCCACGACCTTATCGTCACGGATTACAAAATACCCAATCCACGGAGGGTTGTACCCCGTTTTATAATAATAGTCGGGATAAGATTTAAAAATTTCCCGGCAATCAGGGTTTGCATAAATTTCTTTGGTCTGGTCTTCGTCAATATGTATTGGTGCAAGCGTCATTGGTTGAAATGGTTGTTCAGGTTATTCATCGTCTTTCCCCGGCCCTTGTTTGTGTCTCCGCGAACCAATATTATTCCTGTTTTGATTTCAGTTGCGGTTCGTGAGGACACGAACCGGGGCGACGGGCTTTGTTTATCAGTGTCATTTGTCGATAAATTCGGTTTTATGTTTTCTAATAAAGTCCACCTGTATTTGTTGTAAATTTTCAGCTTTGTAGAGGTTATAAAACTCATAGTCAAACTTGTTTAATGGATTGTCTTCATAAGACTTGCTAAAACCTTCTAATGTCCCGTCTTGATGTTGAGTTATTTTTGGGTTCTCTTTTTCAAATGTGTCATTGGCTCTTTTCGTCAAGTCTGCAAATTTGTTAGCACCTATAAGTTTTAAAGCTTCTGGGAGATGTTTGTAAAACTGTCCGCTTGGATTAAAGTAAAATTGATTGTAACCACCATTGTTTACTTCTGCTTCCAGTAACCAAATCATATAAATTGCTTGTCTCGATTTGTTCCAATTCATAACAGTTTCATATTCCCTCTCATAATCTCTCGGTTGTTTTTCTGATAAGTTGTCAAAAATCACTTGCAATAAATTGTCGTCCGAAGTGGTGTCAATGATTTGTTCAGTCAATTCCTTGTAAATTGGTCTGTTATTAAATGCTTCAATTGATTTCGAAAATTGTTCTTCTGTTTCTTTTGAAAGTTTTCCGTCAGCCTTATTTGTCTGTCCAGAACAGCCAAACAAGTTTAAGATTGTTGATATAATTCCCATAATTATAAATGCTCTTTTCATTGATGTCATCTTCGAAGCCTGACCGCTAACTCTCAAATCTACGCAATCCCTGTTATAGGTTTATATTGGCAATCAGCTTATGCTTCCCGGCCCTGGTTAGTATCTCCACAAACCAATGTTATTCCTGTTTTGATTTCAGTTTCGGTTCGTGGGGACACAAACCGTGGCGAGGTTAGTTTAGCCCTGCCTCACAACTCCTTTAAATACTTCTTGAAAAATGCAATGGCATACCCGCAGGTTTCTTTTCGTTTTTCCTGGTAAGCTGAGAAATGGTGGCCTTCAAAATAAACCAGCTCTTTAGGACCCGGGGCGGCATCATAATAATTTTTGATGAAGGTTTCCGGTATAAGCTCATCCTGCTTTGCAATTAAAAAAAGTTTGGGTATGGAATCGGTGCGGTTAAGGTATGCGGCAGGTTCATATTCAAACTGCATTTCAATGCTGCGCAGGGTAACTTCATTTTTAAAATTCGGCGCATACGAAATAAAACTTTGTACAAATTGCCATGCATATGGAGATGGCGCTGCAACCATTGCACCTCCTTTTTCCGATACCACGGGGATCATGGCAGGCGTTTTACCATTCATGCGGTTTATCCTGTCGGCATTAAAAGCTTCGCCTCTTTTTTTTCTTGCGGCCATTGATTTGTTGCGTATAAGGGCATTGCCGCTCAGAAAGGGCGTCATGGCAACAAAACATTTCACCCGGCTGTCCAGCGCAGCAACCAAAATGGCATGGCCGCCGGAATAACTTCCTCCCCAAACGCCAATGCTTTCCCCGTCAATCAGCGGGTTGCCTGTTGCATAGGTAATAGCATCCCGGTAAGCCTGCACCTGTAGTAAAGGGTCCGCTTCCTGCCTTGGTTTCCCTTCGCTTTCGCCAAAGTTGGGGTAATCAAACAGCACAACGGCAAATCCGGCAGCGGCAAATTCATCTGCAATAAACCGGTAATTGCTTTCCTTTACCCCGGCAAATCCTGGCGCCATAACTATTACAGGAAACTTTTTGCCTGCAGTTTCAGCCGGATGAAAGAGCCAGCCTTTTACAAGGTTAATGCCTGAATAGAACTGAATATCTTTTCTTGTAATCCCGGACGTGGAATTAAGTTGGGCAAAACGTGTATGAACAGGCGTTGCCAACAGTTGTAAACACAGCAGCATAAATATAAGATGTTTCATACGCCGGTTTGGGGAGTTGAAAGATGTGTACTAAAATACGAAACCTTTCCTCCATTGCACAAGTACGCTGAGCACAAAGCTTCACTGCATAGTTGCGCTATTTTGGGGGAGGTAGTTTTCATATCCGAATCTTATTTATTTTCTCATCCAGTTTGGTAAAGTCATAGTCAGGTCGTTCCTTCTTATAAAACGCTCTCAAGTTGTAATGAAACGAGTTAAATGGAACCTTGTCAATTAGATTGTCAAGTTCACCAAAGAACTCCCTGTCGTTATTAACCTTCTCTCTGATTTTTCTGAAATGCCATAAACTCAACATAGCCAAGAAGTCAGGGTTAAAGAATCTTGCAATTAGCTGATGCCTGAACTCTGGTTTTATCAATTTAAAATCAGCCCGTAGTAGTCGCTTTAAGACTGATATGTCACGGAACTTTATCTGTTTTTTTGTATTGTATAAAAATATTTCTACTGCTTCATTTATTGCATCACTGTTCTTTGAATCCTCTAATAAGTCAAATATTTCGAAAGCCCAATATTCATTAAACTCAATGACTGAACGAAACTCTTTAACCTTTCCACTATTAAGATTCAAATTTACGCGGAGGAGTTCTCGAGATGCTTCAAATAACATCTCTTTAGCGTTATCAAGAGTTTTTGCATAAAATATTTGGTCGTCAGCAAATCGGATGTACTTACATTCAAGTTTGTCCGATACTTCCTTCATTTTTGAATCATAGTCTTGTAGGTAAAAGTTGGCAAGAATTCGAGAACAGTCCCCAATCTCATCCTGAGGAATCCCAACGGTTTTGTGATTATATCCCTCAAGTTTTTTATTCCAATTTCTTAAGAAATGAAATAACAATGTTACAATTTCTTGTTTCTGTTTTGGAATCACATGTCGAATCTTTCGTTCAAGAATCGTCAGGTTAATGCTGTCGTAGAAATTTGAAATATCCGTATTAATAAAGCATGACCATGCTCCAAAGTCCCTGTGTTTTCTTGCAATAGATTGAAAACTTTGCCATTCTTGAATCCATGACAGTTGATTCAATGTATTAAATGGTATGTACTCAAGCTCAATAATTTCTTGCTCTTCTTTTAGTCTGATTTGATTGCCCAAACTCCAGCCTCCATAAGTATTTTCAACTCTATTTACTGCTATTTCATTCTCCAGTAGCTTAATGCAGAAATAGTAAACACAATAGTCTTTTCGGGTAAATGTTGGTACATATCGTGAAATTCCATTGTGTTTATTAATTACTATGTAGTCCCTTGGGTTGGATGGGTTATATGTAAACGACACTATATCGGTGTACAAGTCATTCAAAAATTCCGTCTTGTCGGGATTGTCACCGAAGGGAACAATGCTTTCCTTTAATTTTCCCCAAAAGCTTGTCTCAAAGATTTTAAAAAACGACTCTTTATCTATTTTCATTTAGTAGTCTGAGCGTCATAGTAAATTACCATTAACTCTCAAATTTACACAATACCCTTTATAGATTTATATTGGTAATCAACTTATACTTATACCAGCGCCTTTAACCAGCTTTGGCATAAAGGGCTTTTTGAGGGCCCAGACAGAACAGCATAGCAATAAAAAAATCCGGGCCGTTACAACAGCCCGGATTGAAATGTTATGATGATTTGCTTATCCCGCTTTCTTCTTCAGGTTGGCATCAATGGCATCTAAAAATTCTTCGGTATATAAATAATGTTCGCCGTGGTTTACTTTATTGCCGTGTATGCAAACGGCAAGGTCCTTGGTCATTTTTCCGCTTTCAACGGTTTCAATACATACGGCTTCCAGCGCATTGCTGAAGTTAATGAGCTCCTGGTTGCCATCTAATTTTCCGCGGAAAGCCAAACCCCTTGTCCATGCAAAAATAGAAGCAATAGGGTTGGTGCTGGTGGGCTTGCCTTTCTGGTGGTCGCGGTAGTGGCGGGTAACAGTGCCATGCGCCGCTTCGGCTTCCATGGTTTTTCCATCGGGGGTAACGAGTACAGATGTCATTAAACCCAATGAACCGAAACCCTGCGCCACACTGTCGCTCTGCACATCACCATCATAATTTTTACAGGCCCATACAAAACCGCCGTTCCATTTCATGGTGCTGGCCACCATATCATCAATCAGGCGGTGCTCATAAATAATACCTGCTTTTTCATATTGTGTTTTAAACTCGGCATCATAAATTTCCTGGAAGATATCTTTAAAGCGGCCATCGTATTTTTTAAGAATGGTGTTTTTGGTGCTCATGTACAATGGCCATCCTTTCTGCAATGCCATGTTCATGCAGCTTCTTGCAAAACCGCGTATGCTTTCATCGGTATTGTACATGGCAAGGGCCACACCGCCGCCTTTAAACTGATAGACTTCATGTTCAATTACCTTTCCGTCTTCGCCTTCAAATTTTATGGTGAGCTTTCCTTTGCCAGGCGTTACAAAATCAGTTGCACGGTACTGGTCGCCAAAAGCATGACGGCCTACAATAATGGGGCGGTCCCATGTGGTAACCAAACGCGGAATATTTTTTATAACAATCGGCTCACGGAAAACAGTACCGTCTAAAATATTGCGGATGGTGCCGTTGGGGCTCTTCCACATTTGCTTCAGGTTAAATTCTTTTACACGGGCTTCGTCGGGTGTAATGGTGGCGCATTTAATACCTACGCCGTATTGTTTAATGGCATTGGCTGAATCAATGGTAACCTGGTCGTTGGTTTTATCACGGTATTCCACACCAAGGTCATAGTATTTAATATCCAGTTCAAGATAGGGGAGGATGAGTTTGTCTTTAATAAACTTCCAGATGATCCTTGTCATTTCATCACCGTCCAGTTCCACCACAGGATTAGCTACTTTAATCTTCTTTGCCATGAATGCATTGTTTTAAGCAGTTAAAAAATTTGAGGCACAAAAGTAAAGGATTTTATAAACCGGGGGATGAGTTTTTTGCCACAGATTGCACAGATTAACACAGAAAATGCCAGCCACGAATTATACGAATAGCATTAAATAAATACAAACAGATGAATTTATGAAACCTTTCTGATAGCGGCCGGCAGATTGGCCACAGATTGCACAGATTAACACAGAAAATGCCAGCCACGAATTACACAAATGGCACTAAATAAAATACAAGCAGATGAATTTATGAAACCTGTCTGGTAACGGCCGGCTGGTTGGCCACAGAATACACGGATTTACACGGAAACGAAGCAAATATTATTCTGCGGTAGGGAATGATGTCAATGGAGCTATAGTATATATTTTGAAAGTAGGTATTAACCTCTTATGGAGTTCTATATGATCTGGTTACGCCGTGTGCGTAAAACATACAAAGCCAAAAAGTTTTATAAGGCCGCCTTTTCTTTCAGCAGATCCGGCAGTCCCGCAGACTTCAGCAGGTTGTGTGAATTAACAGGATTGATTTACTCTGTGCAAATTTGTGTAATCTGTGGCCGTATTCCCGTTATTGCCCGGCCATTTTTTTTGCTTTATCCAGCAGGCCCTTCAGTTCATCTTTGTTAATGAGCTTGCCTTGGAATATAACACTGTTTATTTTTTTTGTGGAGGAAATATCTTCAAGCGGGTTGGCATCCAGTATCAGCAGGTCTGCCATTTTATTTTTGGCAACTGTACCATAGCGGTTGTTTATACCAAAGAACAATGCGGCATTGTAAGTAGCAGTACGCAGGGCTTCAGCAGGCGTTAATCCCGCTTCAACCAATAAGGCCAGTTCATCATGTATGCCGAAACCAGGATAGCAATGCGGATTGGGAAAGTCTGTTCCCGCAATGATCTTTACGCCTGCAGCATGTAATTCTTTTACCAGTTTTAATTTCAGTTTAAACTCTTCCCGCTGTATGGCAAAGGTTTCATCCGTCCATGTTTTAAAACGAAAATCCTTTCGTGGGTCCCAGAAATTCCGGTAGAATACACCCATGTATTGCATGCGGGGGTCATCCAGCAGTGTGGAATCATTCATGTAAGCAATGCCCTTGTTTACGGTAAGTGTGGGGCATATCCAGGAATTGTATTGTGATAATTCTTTTGCAAAGCGTTTGAAGTTTTCTGGCTTATAGGTGCGCAACAAAAATTTTCTTCTTTGCTGCCGGCTACTAAGTGTGGTATCGGTAATTTTTCCCTGCAGCAACCTGTAATAATAATCACTGCTGTCTGATGCAGCTTCAATCATGCCATACAGGTGCTCCATGCTTTTTTGCCCTGCTTTCGCTGCTTCCATAACAGTTACCAGGTTGGGCACATGGCCCGCAAAGGGGATGTTTTGTTTTTTACATTCTTCAGCAATGGCAAAATAAGATTCCCTTGAAAGCAAGGAATATACTTTTATAAAATCGGTATGCAGTTTATTTTTCAGTGAATCCACCGCCCTTCTTCCGTCTTCAGGATTTTTAACTGCAACTGAACCGGGCCATACCGGTTGCGGGCCATCCACAATAGGGCCCCCTGAAAAAATAACAGGGCCATTAATTTTTCCATCTGCAATTTTCTTTCTCCAGGCGGCTACATTCTTTACATCTTCAAACATACCTCTTACCCCTGTAACCCCATTTGCAATTAAAAGGGGAAAGTAGAACTCATCGCTCCAGATGTGTGTGTGCATGTCCCACAAACCCGGAATGAGGTATTTGCCTGAGCCATCAATGGTTTTTACCGAAACCGGTTGTATTTTTTTACTGCTGATATTGACGATGACAGAATCTTTGATGAGTACATGGACGTTCTTTATCAGCTTTCCTTTTTCTGTATCAATGATGCTGATGTTTTCAATGAGAAGGGATTGGGAAAAAGAGAATGTGCACAAAAGACAGGAGAGGAGAAATAGTAATTTTTTTTGCATAGATACAAGTTTTAATACTTTACCAGGTGAGGCATGCAATATAGGATAAGCGAAGCAGGAGCTTCGCTACACATTATTTGTGAAGCCGGAGCTTCGCAGTACATCAGGCATGCACCACCAGTACAGGAATTTTCAACTCATGCCTCACCGCTTCCACTGTTTGCCCGAAAATAAAATCCTGCAAACCTTTATGCCCATGTGCCCCTATTACCAGCATATCAGCTTCTTCTTCTTTTGAGAGCCTTACAATTTCTTTTGCACGGTGGTTATAACCTAATCTTATTGAAACTGATAACCCTTTTTCTTCTAACTTACTTTTGTACAGGTTTAACTGTTCCTCATCTTTCCTTGTTTCGTAATCATTACTTTCTTTACCCAGTATTTTAGCTCCGGGGCTTTCCACCACATGTATAAGCAGGTAAGTTGTATTGCTGTTTCCCTGGCCGATGGCATGGGAAATGAGTTTTGAATCCAGTTCGCTGAATTCAAGCGCTACGGCAATTTTTTTGTAAACAGGCGGTTCTAATTGTATTTGTTCTTTAGCAACAGGGTGTATGGCAATGGTTCTTTCTTTTTTCTTACGGGCAAATAAGGGATGCAATGTGATATACACGAGTATTGAAAGGAAGAAGATACCGCCTGATATGATCAGTATTTTCCAGAACAGGTTACCGGGTGAAGCAAACATTTCTCCTGCCTGCCCAACCACCATGCGGACATTAAGATAAACAAGCACCGATGCAATAAGCCATGCCAATGCCTGCACATGGAGCCTTACGGCGTACTTTCCCATCTTTTGCTTGTTACTTACAAAATGTATCAGCGGAATAATGGCAAATCCCAATTGTAAACTCAGTATCACCTGGCTCAATATCAGTAATGCATCCACTTCATCATCTCCGTAAATGCTGATAACAATCAAAGCTGGTATAATGGCAAGCAAACGTGTAATCAGCCTGCGCACCCAGGGATTGATACGCAAACGCAGATAACCTTCCATTACAATCTGTCCTGCCAGTGTTCCGGTAATGGTAGAACTTTGCCCCGCTGCAATCAATGCAATGGCAAAAAGTTTTGAGGCCAGCACACTTCCCAGTAATGGCGATAAAAGCTGGTGGGCTTCTTCAATTTTGGCCACATCAGTTCTTCCTGTTTTATAAAAAACAGTAGCCGCAAGAACGAGGATTGCGGCATTTACAAAAAAAGCCAGGTTCAGCGCAATGGCGCTGTCAGCCACACTCATCCTCAATGCATGTTTTATGCTCTTATCATCTTTCCTGATTTTCCTGGTTTGCACAAGGGCAGAATGTAAATAAAGGTTATGGGGCATTACCGTTGCACCAATAATCCCTATAGCGATATACAATGCGGTATCATTGGGTATATGGGGTATAAAGCCCGTTGCCACTTCAGCAAGATCAGGTTTGGCAATGATGATTTCTGTAAGAAAAGATAAGCCTACTACTGCAACAAGGCCAATGATAAATGCTTCCATCTTGCGCATGCCAAGACGTTGCAGGTACAACAAAAGGAAAGTATCCAGTACTGTTATGGCAACACCCCATAACAATGGAATGCCGGTTAACAGGTGCAGGCCGATTGCCATACCCAATACTTCAGCAAGGTCAGTTGCTGCAATGGCAACTTCTGCAAGTATGTACAAAACAAAATTTACATAACGCGGATAAGTTTCCCTGTTTACCTGTGCAAGGTCACGGCCCCTTACAATTCCCAGCCGTGCTGATAAACTTTGCAGCAATAAGGCCATCAGGTTGCTCATCAGCAAAACCCATATTAAGGTATATCCAAACTTGCTTCCTCCTGCAAGATCCGTTGCCCAGTTGCCCGGGTCCATATAGCCTACGCTTACCAGGTATGCCGGGCCGAAAAAAGTAAACACCCGTTTCCACCAGGGTTTGTTGATGGCGGAGGTAGCGTCAATGCTTTCGTGCACTTCGCTCAGCGATAAATCCTGCGGGTCAGCTTTTCTTAGCATACTTTACATAAATGTTTTTAGCCAGTTGTTCGCTTATGGTAAAAGATGGCAGGTTGCGTATTTTAATTTCTATGGAGTGGTCAAATTCAAATTTTTTCTTCACTTCTAATCTGGTGCCTATCCCGATGTTGCGGTGTTTCAGCAACTCCAGCATTTCAGATGACTGGTTGCTTACGCTGCTTACTTCGCCTATTGTATCAGGTGGCAATTCAGTAAGGCCCACCTGGAAACTCGCATGCATTTTCCCGGATTGGTCGGGGATGGGGTCGCCATGTGGGTCGAACCGCGGAAAGCCGAGGTATTCATCCAGTTTGTCAATTAGTTTTTTACTGCTTACATGTTCCAGTTCTTCGGCCACATCGTGCACTTCATTCCAGTCGAACTTTAATTTTTCGGCAAGAAAGAATTCCCATAAGCGGTGCCTGCGGATGATGCCCAGCGCTACTTTTTTGCCATCGGGGCTAAGCCGGAACCCCTGGTACCTTTCGTAATGCAGCAGTTTTTTCGTTTTGAGTTTTTTCAGCATATCCGTTACGGAGGCTGGCCTGGTATGCAGTTCCTCGGCCAGTTCATTGGTCGTTACCAGCCGGCTGTCGCCCTGCAGGTGGTAAATGGCTTTGATGTAATTCTCTTCGCTGGTGGAATAGTTCATTGCAGCAAAAAATTAATTTTAGACAAATCTAAAATTAATTTTCATTAAAACAAAAATTCCTTGCTGTTCGCAAAAGGCGGAAAATGCCTAATTTGTTTCTCCAAAGTTCCACTATGCAAAAACTCATGCTGCCGGTAATATTGTTTTGCCTGTTACTGTCGTGCAAAAACAAAAAGCCGTCTTTGTCGGGTGAAGACCCTGTGGAGGTGACAGATTTTATAGCATCTTTCCCGGAAGTTACCCTGCCTTTCAGCATCAGCGATACATTGCTTCGCCGCAAGCTGAAAGATTCAATGCTCATTAGCGCTAAAGTATTTACGCAGTTTGTAAAAGATACTGTTTACAGCAAAGATTTCGGGAAAACCGTAAAACCTAAGTTGTATGTACTGGGAAGGGTTACTGAGAAAAAGAAGCTGACCTATCTTTTTGTAAAAGCGGCTACCCCTGCAAAACAGGTGGCTTATGTGCTGTGCTTTGACGAACAAAACCAGTTTAAAACCGCAATGCCTTTTGCTTATGCGGCTGAAAGAAGCGCTTCCTACGAAGGTGCGATGGACCGGCGCTATACCATCAGCACCAATAAAACAAGGCGTGGGGGCGACGGACAGTTGTATTACCGCAAGAACGCATACGTTTATAATACTGCAGGTGTTTTTACATTGATACTGACCGAGTCCAACGAAACAGTAGAAACAAGAGAGATATACAACCCCATTGATACGCTTTCCCGTAAAAACAAATGGTCGGGCAATTACATAAAAGACAGGCGGAATTTTATTTCGGTAAGGGATGGCAGGAAGCCGAATGTTTATTTGTTTTTTGTGCATTTTGAAAAAAACAATGGTGAGTGTACCGGCGAACTTAGGGGGGAGGTGCAACTGGTGAAGCCCGGTATTGCCCATTACAGGGAAACCGGCGACCCCTGCGAATTAGAGTTTTCCTTTACTGCTGCAGCGGTATCCATAAAAGAAATGAGGGGGTGCGGTAACCACCGCGGCATTAAATGTTTTTTTGAAGGCAATTACCCCAAAAAGAAAGAGCCTAAAAAGCCGGCAGCAAAGCCACGCACAAAAAAATAAAAGGTTGTTTTTTTATTCTTCATCAACGTTTATTTCAGCGTCATTTTTAACTGGTTTTCTTTATCAGGCGCCAGGTGTTTTATTGTCATTTTCCCTTTTTTTTGCGGGTGTACACAAACGTTTGCAGGAGCCTTTTGTATGCTTCCTGAGTGCTGGTAAACAATTGTTTTTCAAAAATTCCGTTTATATTGCGGCAGCATTTTTTAAAGCAAGCAAATCGCATTATGACAAATTTTCGCCGCTACCATGTACCTTATACAGCAGATTCAAGGTATTCCAAAAAGGTGGCTTATTTCTCCATGGAATTTGCAGTGCACCAGCCTTTAAAGATTTACAGCGGTGGTTTGGGTTTTCTGGCGGGCTCTCATTTAAGAAGCGCTTATGAACTAAAGCAAAACCTCATCGGCATTGGTATTTTATGGAAGTACGGTTACTACGACCAGTCACGCAACCAGGACCAGACCCTGCAGGTACAATGGAATGAGAAAATTTATAACTTTCTTGAAGATACAGGCATTAAATACCAGATCACCATTCATGATTCACCCGTTTGGGTAAAAGTGTGGTACCTGAACCCTGAAACTTTTAAAAGCGCCCCTTTATTTTTATTAAGTACTGATTTGCCGGAAAACGATTACGTTTCCCAAACCATAACACACCGTTTATATGATGCCAACGTAGCCACCAAAGTGGCCCAGTTTATATTGCTGGGCATTGGCGGGGCCAAGCTTGTTGACGAGCTGCATTTTAAACCCGATGTGTATCACCTTAATGAAGCGCATGGGGTGTCGTCTGTATTTTATCTCTATAAAAAACTGGGCAGTGTTGAAGAAATAAAAAAGCGCCTGGTGTTTACCACACATACACCTGAAGAGGCCGGTAACGAAAAGCATGACATCCACCTTTGCCACAAGATGACTTATTTTGCAGGCCTGTCGATTGACGAAGTAAGAAAACTTACAGGACTGCATGACGACCAGTTCAACCATTCACTGGTTGCATTGCGGTTTGCAAGAATTGCCAATGGGGTATCGGAACTCCACGGCCATGTGAGCCGCAAAATGTGGAGCAAGCATGACGGTGTACCCAAAATCATTCACATCACCAATTCGCAAAACTGGAAATACTGGGCAGATAAGCAATTGTATTTTGCTGCAGATGAGAATAACGATGAACGTTTTGATGACCGGAAAAAATACCTGAAGAAAAGGGCTTTTGATATTGTTGCAGATCAAACCGGTAAGCTCATGAATCCGGACGTATTAACCATTGTATGGGCAAGGAGGTTTGCCGGTTACAAAAGGGCTGAAATGATTACCCGTGACAAGGAAAGGTTTGATGCGCTGATGAACAATAAAAAGTATCCTTTGCAGATTATCTGGGCGGGCAAACCTTACCCGGTTGATTATCCCGCCATCAGCGATTTTAACCACCTTGTGCACATGAGCAAAAACTATAAAAACATGGCCGTGTGCATAGGCTATGAGTTGTATTTAAGCAAGCGCCTCAAGCAGGCGGCTGATGTATGGCTGAACAATCCCCGTGTGCCGAGAGAAGCTTCGGGCACAAGCGGTATGACTGCAGCCATGAACGGCGCTGTAAACTTTTCTACCAATGACGGGTGGATTGTGGAATTTATTGACCATGGGAACAATGGCTTTGTGGTGCCGCCAACCGATTATGAAAAAATGAATGTGCAGGACCAGGATGAATACGACCTGAAAATGGTATATGATATCTTTGAAAGGCAGATCATCCCCATGTATTATGAGAATTATGAAGTTTGGAGGCAGATTGTTAAGAATGGTATGAAAGATGTACGCTTCCAGTTTGACTCCAACCGCATGGCGCATGAATATTATGAGCTGCTTTATAAAGCGCATTAAATAATTCGGCAACTTTGTCCCGTCCCGCTTCATATAAATGGGGCGGGATTTTTTTTATGATGAAAGAATACAAAAAACAACTGGAAATACGCTGGGCGGATTTAGACCCCAACTTTCATGTACTGCATTCCAAATACTATGACATGGGGGCTTATGTGCGGATGTGTTACCTTACTGAAAACGGAATTACTCCCGCCGCTATACAGCAGCATCAGCTGGGCCCTATCATTTTCAGAGAGGAGTGTGTGTTCAGAAAAGAAATCAAATTCGGGGATGCCGTAAGCATTGACCTGAATTTATTAAAAGCAAAACAGGATGCGACCCGCTGGACCATGCAGCACCATATTTTTATTAAAGGCGATACACTTGCTGCAATCGTAACCGTTGACGGCGCATGGATGGATTTGCAGAAAAGAAAATTAGGAACGCCGCCACAGGCCTTTGTGGAAGCGTTTGAAGCAATCCCCAAACCGCAAAATTTTGAGTGGATGTAATGATATAAGCCACGGAGACACGAAAGGATTGATCAACAATCCACATGATTGATGAAATAATGCGGGGAAATCATAAGCAAAAAATATGCTCATGGAATTAAAAAACCTTCCGTGTTTCCGTGGCAATTGTTTTTTAACATCAGAATGCAACCTGGGCCAGTATTTTCAAAGCGGTTTCATTTTGAGGGTTCTTTGCCAGTATTTCCCTGCAACAAAGTTGTGCATTGGTTTTGTCATTCATTTTCCAGTAAGTAAAAGCCAGCCTTTCCTTGGAAATTAAGTCATCCGGGAAGATAATGGTGTTGATTTTGAAAGCTACTGCAGCTTTCCGGTATTGCAGGTCTGCAAGCATGATCAGGCCAAAGGAGTTTAATTCTGCGGTATGTTGCAGAAAAGGTTTTATTTCTCCTGTTATGCTGCTGATTTCTTTTTCTGCATCTTTAATCCCTTTCTTTTCCAGTTTTGCAATTAAAATATTCACAGCTTTGTAATGAGGTTCATAGCTGTCTCCTTTAAGCATCTGCAGCAAATCTTTTTCAATACTGTTTACGGGATATTCAATGATCCTTCCTTTTTCTTTTCTTTTATCATACACCAGAAGGTCAGGCACCCTGAAAATATTTTTTCCCTTTTCCTCCCTGTTGGGGCTTTGTTTGTAAACACTGTCGTGGTTGTTTACCATGATGAGTTTTATTTGTGACGGCTTAATGCCACAGTATTCCAGCACCTTCATCATACGGGGCACTTCACGTTTACTGTCGCCGCACCAGGTGCCGAGGAAAATTTCAAATTGTTTGCCGCTTACGTATGGTTTTAATTGTTGTATAACAGCAGTGTCAGTTATATAATCTGTATAATTTTTACTGTACCATTCGCTGTAGGGAGGTTGTTGCAAAGCTTCAGCAGACCAGGTGCCCAGCAGCATGGCATTGCCGCGGGTATCTGTTGATGTAACACCCTTATATGAAATGGGGCCGGTTTTTATTTTGGGGCTGCATGAAAAAAGGAACATGGCCGCATACAACGGCAATAAAATTTTGTATAGCATAAACTTTGTTTTAACGGAGATGAACAATAACAATAATAACAGCTTCATTCATGAAGAATAATTTTCAGCATGTGAAATGAAACAGCAAATGAAAACGGGACAAAGTTTATAAGCGGGGCGGCTGAAAGATGTTGCCGCAATCAGGAGGTATGTAATTTTTTATATAACCATGGGCAAAAGAGCGAAATGCTGTTAACTTATCAAAGCCTGTGAAAGGGTTTTCAGCAAGATAATAATCATCTGCCTGCAGGTGGATGTGTGATGATTTTTGTTGAGGGGCATCAGTCGGTGCGGCAGCTATGTTGCCTGCCATCTGGTTTTCGCAATCGCATTTAAGGGATGCTTCACCAGCAGTAAAATTGGTTATTTTACAATTTACATAATTAATCATCTTCCCGTATTGGGAAAGAAGAAGTATGAGCAGAAAAAATATAGAGCATGATTTCCTCAAACGGATCAATTGATAATTAAAAGTAGAAAAATATCAGGAAACAAAGAAAGTAAATTAACGGGTAAGTACACGTTCTTTTTTTGTGCTGACAAAGTACTCTAATCAACCAGGTGCCTTGCCATACTGTAATACATATATACAAGCAGCGGTACGATCATCGCCGCAAGCCATACGGTTAAAAAGAGCAGTTTGTATGCCGGTTTAATATCATTGCTGTCAGGGCTGTGCAAAACATCCTTCACATAGGGCACCAGCATTTGCTCTTCTTCAGCCTGTGCAGTTTGATTGAGTTTTTTTAAGAAGCCGTAATGGTTGAGCACTTCGCTCCTGATAAGCCAGTATTCTTCATCAGTAAGTTGTTCATAGGTCTTGCTGAGGTTAATATTCTTTGCCTTTAAAGCCTGTTGCAAACGCCGGTCTGAAAAAAAGCTCCTTAGCCTGCTGAGTAAAAGCAGCACAACAATCAGTATGAGATAGTTGCCTGTGCGGAAGGCAAAATATGAAAGCAGGATGCATGAGATGATTACAAAAATGTTCTGCACCCGCTTGTTGGATTGAAAGAATAATGTTTCAAGCAACTGGCCCCCGTCAAGCGGGCTTACAGGCAGCAGGTTGAATACATTAAGAAATATAAACAGAAATGCAAACTGGTAAAAAACACTGCTGTGGGTAGCCGAATAAATCCAGAGGCAGATCAACCCCATCATTACGCCCGGCACCGGGCCTGCCATAATCATAATTGTCCTTTGCGCTGAGGAAACAGATTTGTGGTGACCCGACACAAATGCGCCAAGTAAAGGGACAAAGAACATTTTCACATCGCTGTAGCCAAAAAATTTCATGGCGGTAAAATGCCCCATTTCGTGAAGGAAAATAACAATTACGAGCAGCAACACACTTTTTAAATCACGGAACAGTGCATAGTAAACCGCTATATAAACCAGCAGGCTGATGATGGTACGCAGTATATTGTGCTGCGATTGCTTTGGCAAAGGCTCAGGTGGTTTGGGGGGATATGAGGCAGGCCCTGTAGCTTCCATGAATAATTGTTGCTTGCATCCTGAAGATAGGATTTTTACTGGTTTATAAAACAGTCGTTGGTTACTGAAAGTTTCTTGTAACAAAAGGCCGGTTCATCATTCACCGGCCCATGCTTCATCAATCAGTTCATAGTAAGCGGCACATCTATCAGCAAAACTTCTGCATCTGAATCTGCTTTAATTTTTATCTTCTTTGCATCAGTAATGCCAAGCCCGTCACGGCTGTTTAATTCAGTCCCTTCAATGGTTACGTTGCCACCAATAACAAAAACATATACGCCATTGCCGTCTTTTCTTATATCGTATGTTAATTCTTTCCCTTTCTCCAGATTGCCCAGTGAAAAATAAGCATCCTGGTTAATCCAGATGGCATTGTCCTTCTCTTCAGGGGACACCACCACCTGCCATTGGTTTTTTCTTTCTGCGGTATCGAAAGTTTTCTGGTCGTAACGTGGTTCAATATTCCTTTTTTTCGGGAACACCCATATCTGCAGAAATTTTACTTCTTCTTTATTAGAGTTATTCACTTCAGAATGCTGAAGCCCAGAACCAGCGCTCATAATCTGCACATCACCGGTTTTAATTACGGCTTCCCTGCCTGTTGTGTCTCTGTGTTTCAGTTCACCTTTCAGTGGAATGGAAATAATTTCCATATTGTCATGCGGGTGTTGGCCAAAACCCATTCCCGGTGCAACGGTATCATCGTTTAAAACCCGCAGTGCGCCAAAATGTACCCTTTCAGGATTGTGGTAACTGCTAAAACTAAAAGTGTGATAAGAATCAAGCCAGCCATGGTTGGCGTGCCCCCTGGTGCCGGCTTTGTGCAATACTGTTGACATATTTTGTTTCTCCTTTTTTTGATTTACAAATTTACTATTAAAGCCACAGGGCAATCAATGCAGAAAGAAGGGTGGGAGATGTATTTTTTACAGTTGGAAACCGGGCCACAGATTACACGGATTGGCACAGAAAAAAATAAACTTGATAAAACAGCAGCGAATCCGGAAGCATTTGTTTGTGAAAATTTGTGTAATCTGTGGCAAAAAATAAAATGTCCCGATTTGCGGGACATTTTGTTGAGCTATTTTAACTATTACAACTTACTCTTCAATTTTTACCAACTGTATATTGGCGTGTATCTTTACTTCCTCGCTCACCACAGCGCCTCCTGCTTCTGTAAGTACATCCCACTTTAAACCAAATTCCTTGCGGTTTATTTTACCGTTAATTTCAAAACCCGCTTTTGTTTTGCCGTAGAAGGGGTCTTTTTGTGTGCCGTTGAATTCTACATCCAGTTCAACTGCTTTGGTAAAATTGCGTATGGTAAGGTTTCCTTTAAGCACATACCTTTCATTGCTTTTTTTCACCAGGTCAGTTGATTTGAAGCTGAGCTGCGGATATTCTGCAGCATTAAAGAAGTCGTCAGATTTCAGGTGACCATCCCTTGCATCATTGCCTGTGGTAAGGCTGTCAGCGTCTGCTGTAAATTCAATTTTAGCGCCGCGGAAATCATCGTTTTCTGCTTCAACAGTTCCGCTGAAAGTTTTGAACTGTCCCGTTACCGTGGTTATCACAAGGTGTTTTACTTTAAACTGCACCTCGCTGTGTGTGGCATCAATAGCCCATTTGGTAGTTGTTAATGTTGATGTTTGCATTATTTGATTTTTAGGTAGCACAAAATTACCTCTTGTGCAAACCCGGCTCAATTGACAAATGAAGGGCTCAATTGTATTTTTTACGGATGCTGTCCCGGAAACCGGAAAAACTTTCCTTTTGCTGCTGTTTAAACAGTTTGCTGAAATGTGCGGGGTCGTCAAAGCCGAGTTCATACCCTACCTCTTTGGCAGACAATTCTGAATAGGTGGCATAACGTTTGGCTTCCAGCATAATCCGGTTCAGTATAAAGTCTTTTGCAGAAATGCCTGTTTCCTGTGATAACACTTCGTTAAGATAATTGGGTGTGATGTGCAGTTCTTCAGCATAATCAGAAACCTTGTGCCATTCCTTAAAGCGGTCGTCAAGCAATGTTTTAAATTGCCTGATGATGCCTGCTTTGGGATGGTTGCGGCTTTCCCTCGGCAGCACAGCGGCGTCAGCCATTCTTTTACATTCAAGCAGGAACATTTTTAACAATGAGCCGAGCATTTCATGATGAAAAGGGCCTTTGTTCTTATACTCACGGCACATAAGCTGTAAATATTGTTCAAGCTGCAGTTCGTAATGCGGGGAGTTGATGTACAGCGGGGCAACATCATCACAGCGGGAAAAGAAACCACCCTGCTGTATTAAGGTCATTGCAATGCCATGCCGTTCAGTAAAGTCGGGTGTAAACAAAAGTACATAACCATCATGTCCCGGTTCCATAGTAAGGTGGTGGACCTGTTCGGGACTGATAAAAAATATAATGTTTTCTTTTACTTCGTAGGTTTTAAAATCAATATGGTGGGTGCCTTTTCCCTTTTTAACCCAGATGATGGTATAGTAATTATGCCGGTGTGGCAATACATCATGGCCATTGTGCTCCTGTTCTACCTGCTGCATGGTTTTAATTACAAAATCAACAGGCTTATCGGATACAGTAAGGGAGAGGGATTCAATAGAAGTTTTTCCGTTGGCTTTTTTATTAAAAGGCATCAGGAATTTTTTTCAAAGGTACTGAGCTTTTAAGGCAGGCAAACTGTTTGTAAAGGCCTTTGTTTGATATTTTGGCGGTAAATAATGGCCGGAGATAAACATATATTGATTTTTCCTTTTATCTTTCAGGGCAGAAATGTATGAGCGAATTATCAACCATTAACCGGGAGATAGAATGCCTTAAACTGGTGGCTGAAAGGCAGGATGCTGAAGCCCTCAGCAGTCTTTACAACCAATGGAACGGCCTGTTGTTTTCTCTTATTTATAAAATCGTTAATCATAAAGAAGAAGCTGAAGAAGTTTTGCAGGAAGTTTTTGTGCAGATATGGAACAAGGCCAGGTTGTACAATGAGTGTTTGGGCAAACCACTTGCATGGGCTACACGGATAGCACGTAACATGGCCATAGACCGTTATCGCAGTAAAGCATACCAGTCGCAGCGAAAGCTGGAAACAGAAGAAAAAATTGATAAAAATTTAATGGCTCCTGAAAATCCGGACCAGTTTATAATACGTAGTGAGCAGGTAAAGGCCGTATCAGGTGCATTGCGTAAACTGCCTGATGAACAGCGGGTTTTGATAGAAAAAAGCTATTATGAAGGGTTTTCACAAAGCGAACTGGCAGAAATGTATGGTTTGCCGCTTGGTACAGTAAAAACAAGGATGCGGATTGCCATGCGGAACATGCGGGAACATTTTGGATTAAACTGACGTTATACTTTTTACCCTTGAACAACTATAAAATAAAACGCTATGAACGGATTACAGGACCTTGATGACCTTGCGATGGAATATGTAATGGGTACAATGGCTGAAGAGGACACAGGCTGTTTTGAAAAAGCATTGTCAAGAGGATGGTTGCCGCAGGAACTCAGGGAAAAAATTAAAGAACAGATCAACGCACTTTCGGCATTGGCCCATGAAAACGCCGTTGAGCATAAGCCTTCTGAAAAAACTAAAAATGCTTTAATGAAAAAAATCGGGCACAAGAAACAAGAAAGCAAAGCCCGTGAAGATTTTATGTTTGTTATGGCAAAAGAGGGCACATGGATAAACCTGCCCCAGTTGCCGGGTATAAGTTTTAAAACCCTTGCTAAAAATAACAAAGCCGGATACGTTACCTTTTTGCTTAAAATGGATGCC
>JANRKT010000276.1:0-2026 GCA_033763355.1 Chitinophagaceae bacterium
CCCCTTAGTGGCTTTGCGCTGTATCTTATATATTTTTCTAAACCGGGCACTACCCGATTAGCAGGAAGTTAACAGGGGAAAACCGCCATTTTCATAACGCTGTTATGTTTTTACTATCTTTTATTAGCTTTGCAGCGCACATAACTTAAAGGATATGTCAGACGAGCTGAAGAAAATCATTGATCATTCTGTTGATTCAATGAAAAAAGCCATCACCCACCTTGAAGCGGAGCTGGTAAAAGTAAGGGCAGGAAGGGCCAATCCCCAGATGTTTGATGGGCTGGTGGTGGATTATTATGGTTCCCCTACACCCATTAACCAGGTGGGCAACATAACTGTGAGCGATGCACGAACATTGCTCATTCAGCCTTGGGAAAAAAATATGCTTCAGCCCATTGAAAGGGCTATCATTGCGGCAAACCTTGGCGTTACACCTCAGAACGACGGCGCCATTATACGCATTTTTCTGCCGCCTCTTACTGAAGAAAGGAGGAAGGAGATTGTAAAAAAAGTACACAATGAAGGCGAACATTCCAAGGTAGCCATACGCAACATCCGCCGTGATGCGATAGAGCACATTAAAAAACTGCAGAAGCAGGGCATGAGCGAAGACCTTACAAAAGATGCAGAAAAGGAAATACAGGAACTTACCGACAGCAACATTTCTGCTGTTGATAAACACCTCGCCGCAAAAGAAAAAGAAATCATGTCGGTGTAATAAGCCCGAAAACAATTTTGCAGGCCAGCTTAAACAGCTGGTTTTTTATTTGCGTGCAAAATAAACACCGGCGAGAATAACAGACAGGCAAAGTATTTGTCTCACAGTAACTTCTTCACCGGCAAGCAGGCCCCAGAAAATGGCAACAAAAGGGATACCATAAGTTACCATAGAAGAAAAGACAGGCCCGGCTTTTTTAAGAAGAACATAAAACATGATGGATGCGATAGCAGTGCCAAAGATGCCAAGGATTATGCTGGCCAATGTTGCCCTCATTACACCGGCTGCAAGTAAATCAAGTTTAAAATAACCTGTGGCATAAAGTATTACCAGCGAAGACGGAATAAGTATGGCAAAAGCAATGGCGGCAATTTCTTTCGATCCTGTATCTTTCAAATACCTGTTTACCATGTTTACATTGGCGCCATAACATATGGTTGCCAGCAAAACAAAAGAAGCATAGCCCCAGAACTGTAACTGGATTTTTTTACCCGGGTCAAGCAGTAAAAGCAATAAACCCGCAAAACCGGTTACAACTCCTGCAATTTTTTTAAAGGGTAAGCGGAGCTGAAAGAATAAAGCGCCGATAAAAACTGTAAAGAGCGGGGTGAGTGCATTAAGGATACCGGCAAGCGAACTGTCAATTTTGGTTTCTGCAATACAAAAAAGATAAGCGGGAAAAAAAGTTCCCAAAAGGCCCGATAACGCAATAAGCAGCATTTTACTGCGGGGCACTTTTTTAAATGTTTGTATGGCAACCGGAAGCAATACCAGCCCTGCGCTGAGCACCCTTACAGATGCAACCTGGTAAGGAGACAATGCAACCATACCCTCCTTCATTAAAATAAAGGAACTGCCCCAGATAAAACAAATTACAATAAAGAATATCCAGACAAGTGCGCTGTTTTTCATATAAACAGCGGCAAAGGTCATTATTTATGTGTAATAAAGCCCTTTAATTTCAGGTTTGGTTGGTGGGTCAGTTTGTTATTCCGTCCCGCCTCAGGCGCACAGGCATCAAGCAAAGTAAAGTCCGGAAACCATTGAAAAGCCTTGCCTGAAAGGCATTTCATTAATGTGCCGTAGGCACAAAATGCCGGTAGTTGTAATAGAATAGTTGTCATTAGCGTGCCGTAGGTACGCAACATATTTAAGAAAGATCTGGTTTGAATTGCGTACCTGCGGTACGCAGTTCTCCGGGTAAATGTATTTCAACCGGCATTATGCCCCTAACGGGGCAATACAAGAGAGATAAACAGGATATTTGAAATTACTTGACTCCTATGCGATAGATACAGGGACGGAGGC
>JANRKT010000277.1:0-17788 GCA_033763355.1 Chitinophagaceae bacterium
CAGGCACCTCACCATCCCTCTTTAAGAGGACGGCAAAAATAGCAACATCAGCCAGAACTCCCAAAACTAATTGCATGTGTATCGGATCAGAACCTTACAACGGAAAAACCTTTAAACCCTTTTATTCCAGTGTCCGCAACAATTAATTCATCCACTATTGCACGTGGCGGGCCCTTATAGCACCATGCTATCAGCTCATCTATTTGTCCGGCAGTTCCTTCAGCAATTATGCAAACGCTTCCGTCAGGTAAATTTTTTACTTCTCCCTGAATGCCCAGCCTGTCCGCCTCATCTTTGGCGCTTGCCCGGTAATAAACGCCCTGTACCTTTCCCCTTACAATAATTTGTCTGCACACCATATTTGAGTGTATTACAAAAATAAAATTAACGCAAAATAAAAGGCCCTGAATTACTCAGGGCCCTTAGCCAGGATAGGTGTCAATTCTATCTTGAATTACATTGCTGCAAGCTGTACTTTTTGCTGCAGTTCCATTACACTTTCACGGAACATGCTGTCGGTGTCCATCAGGTCTTTTACAGTCTGGCAGGAATGGATAACAGTGGTATGGTCCCTTCCACCAAAATGTTCCCCGATTGTTTTCAATGAATTTTTAGTAAAGATTTTTGAAAGATACATAGTGATCTGCCGGGCCTGCACTACTTCACGTTTGCGGGTTTTCTGGAGCAACCTTTCATAAGGAACGTCAAAGAAATCACATACCATCTTCTGTATGGTTTCAATGGTGATTTCTTTAGAGGAAGTTTTCACAAAGTTACGAAGTACCTTCTTCGCCAAGTCTAAATCAATTTCCCGTTTATTGAGCGAAGATTGTGCCAAAAGCGATATTAATGCGCCTTCCAGTTCGCGTATATTACTTTGAATATTATAGGCTATATACTTTACTACTTCACGTGGCATGTCAAGGCCATCGTTGCGCATTTTCTTTTCTAATATATCAATCCGCGTTTCATAATCCGGCACCTGCAGGTCGGCGCTGAGGCCCCAGCGGAAACGGCTTAACAACCGCTCCTGCACACCTTCAAGATCTTTGGGCGGTTTATCTGATGTAAGTATTAATTGTTTACCTGACTGGTGGAGGTGATTAAAAATGGCAAAGAAAGCATCCTGTGATTTTTCTGCTCGGTTGAAAAACTGGATGTCGTCAATAACCAGTACATCTATAAGCTGGTAAAAATGTATAAAATCATTGATGGCGTTGTTGCGGCTGTGGTCAACAAACTGGTTAATGAATTTTTCGGAGCTTACATACAATACCACTTTACCCGGGTTAAGCCTTTTAACTTCATTGCCGATGGCCTGGGCAAGATGTGTTTTGCCCAATCCCACACCACCATAAATAACAAGGGGGTTAAATGAAGTAGCGCCGGGTTTTTCCGCTACAGTTTTGCCTGCCCTGCGGGCTACCCTGTTGCAATCGCCTTCTACAAAGGATTCGAAAGTGTAAACGGGGTTAAGCTGCGGATCAATCTGCATTTTCTTAAGGCCCGGTATTACAAAGGGGTTCTTAACAGGATTATTTATTACTAAAGGAAAGTCCATTTCGTTGTTGGAATACATTTTAACGCCATGACCGGGAACATCCATGGTAAGCGGCTTGTTCTTTTCATTGCCACTGTCAACCATAATGCGGTATTCCAGTCTTGCCTCCTTACCCAATTCTCTCTTCAAAGTCTTTGCCAATAAGTTTACGTAGTGCTCTTCAAGATATTCGTAAAAAAACTGGCTCGGTACCTGGATGGTTAAAACTTTATCTTTCAGTCCAACGGGTTTGATAGGATCAAACCAGGTTTTATAATGCTGCCATTCTACAATATCTTTTATAATTGACAAACAATTGCTCCAGACTTTTTCGTACGATTTCTCCATTATTCCTTAAGCAGTTTATACTTGGTTACAATTTTTCTTTTCAATTGTACTTTTCACAGGAATTGTTTTTTTGTGTGGTTCAGAGAATCGGGCTTCATTTATTACCGCCCTCGCTAAAGTGCCGGAAACTGTCTGGCAGCAGGGTGTCTGGTAAGCCATTTGCCGGGCTGTTGCGACTTATGTCGTTTTCGGCATTTGCTGTTGAGAGGTATATATTCCTGCTGACCCATTCAAAAAATCTATGAAGTTTGAAAGTAAAAATTTTTTCTGACTTGCCTTAGTCCTTTCTTAAAAATATTTGCATTTTTTTGAAAAGGGTAGCGAATATAGAATGTGTAGCCTGAAAAAAAAATTTTTTATTCTTCCGGCCTTTTCCCGATTAAAATGGAATGATTTTTATCAAGGTTTTTTTTCTTGTTTTTAAAGAAAATAAAATCCAGCCTGCCTAATACAATACCGGCCCATCCCACCTGGTTCACCAATACATCATCGCCTTTTTTATTCTTATACAAATGCGGCGCATCAAAGAAACGGTGGGTATGTCCGCCAAGTATAAGATCAACATATTCGGTTTCTTTTGCAAGTATCTCATCATTAACTTTATTGTTGTCGTATTTATCACCTAAATGAGAAAGGCAAATAACCATATCACAATCTTTTTTTCTTTTCAGCAGGTATGCGGTTTCATTAAGTTGCTGAACCGGCTCAAGGTATTTTGTTTCTCCGTATAGTGCTTCTGATACCAGACCTTTCATTTCAATACCCAATCCTGTGATACCAATTTTCAATTCTCCTTTTTTTATAATTTTCCATGGCACAATTTTATTTTCCATAGGTGTGCGGGTAAAATCATAGTTGCATATTACCGCCGGAAAGCTGGCATTGCGTGCTAATTGTTTAGCAAGGTTTTCCATACCTGCATCAAATTCATGGTTGCCAATGGTGGTTGCTTCATACCCCATTTTGCTCATTGCTTTTAGTTCGGGTTCGCCTTTATAAAAGTTAAAATAGGGCGTACCCTGGAAAAAATCACCTGAATCAAGTAACAATACGTGTTCTTCTTTTATTCTTATTTCTTCAATCAGCTTTGCCCTTGCTGCTACCCCGCCTAAACCCGCATTGTTGCTGCCATCCATAGGAAAGGGGTCTAACCTGCTGTGCGTATCATTGGTATGGAGGATGGTGAGTTTGTGTGTTATCTCTTCTCCAAACAGAGGAATAGCAGAAGATGTGGCAAGTACTGAACCTGCAGTAAAAACAGATTGCTGTATAAATTTTCTCCTATTTAACATTTACCACCCTGTTTTCAGTTTGTGCTGTAATTTTTTTCCCTTCTCGGCCAAGCTGTTTAAAATAATCAATCAATGCATCCCGCTGCAGGTAATTGATGTTGCTGACAGGTATGGCCCTGAGCAACGGCGTACCTGTTATAACATAATCTGAATTGCATACAACATACCATTTCTCTTTATCAATCGGTTTGCCTTTAATTTTTACATTGATGGCTTTTTTATTGCTTATTTCAAAACTTAATCCTGAAACAGCTGCCCCGCCGCCTGCCGCCACATAATCAAGGTATTCCTGAAAAACATCGCCTTTTATTTTTTGTAAAAAAAGCAAATTGTCAAACGGCATCAGTTCAAATACTTTTCCGCGGGTAAGCGGGCCGGGTGTAAGTTCATTAAGCCTTATGCCGCCATGGTTCATAAAGGCCACATCCACTGCTGTATTAAATTTTTGTTCCGTCATGTGCAGGTAGGCATCCGCCATCAGGTTGCCAAGCGCCCCTTCTGGACGATCTTTTTTTATGGTTATCCCCACTTCTGCAATCACCTCATTCATGGTAAGGTTTAAGCTGTCAGCATATGGCTTCAGCAGGTAAATAAACGAAGAGTCTGCTTTTTGTCCCGGTGTTATTCGGTAGTCTTTATACTGTACTGACTGTGCGCTGTAGAAGGTATTGCAGCCGGTTAAAAAAAACAACAGTACAAGAGATGGGGATATGAATTTTATGATCTTCATAGAAAGAACCGCAATAATCGGAAGGTAGAATAATTTTCTTTAAAAAAAAAGATGTTTTTTGCTGCTTTATTTTCCTAAATTATGGGTTTACCTTTACAGCTTAATTTTTTACAATATGGGTTTTGAAATTACAGGAAAACTGATTGCGAAATATGATACCATACAGCGCACAGAAACTTTTAAGACTAGGGAGTTTGTTATTGAAACCAGCGACAATGTTAACGGCCGCACCATAAACAATTATGTTAAGTTTCAAAGTGTCCAGGACAGGACAGGGATTGTTGACCGCTTCACCATGGGTGAAACCGTTAAAGTACATTTCAATATCAAAGGCAGCAAATGGGAGAAAAACGGGCAGGTAAATTATATTACCAACCTCGATGCCTGGAGGATTGAATCAGTAAACCTTAATACTGCGCAGGAACAACCTTCGGATAATTTTACGCCTTCAGCCGTGCCACCGGGTGAAGTGGTTGATGACCTGCCTTTCTGATTTTATAATTTTGGTTTTTGGGTTAAATACCTGGCACCATGGAGCAAACTATTACTCTAAAATTGCTTCCCGCAGAAGCGGATGATGAAACTGTTATTAAAAAAAAAATTGCACAGGCTTCCGGGAAAAAAATTTCATCAGTTACCGGCTTTTATCCCCTCAAAAAATCCATTGATGCAAGGAGTAAGCGGGTTTTCATCCATCTTACTGTAAAAGCATTTATTGATGAGCCGTTTCAACAAAGGGAACTGCTGGATTTTTCTTTTAAAGAGGTGCACCAGGCCGGTAAAAAGGTAATTGTTGTTGGTTCAGGGCCTGCGGGTTTATTTGCCGCACTTCAGCTTATTGAAAAAGGCATTCAACCGGTCATTCTTGAAAGGGGGAAAGAGGTAAGGGCAAGAAGAAGGGACCTTGCGGTGTTAAACAAAGAAGGTATTATTAACCCGGAAAGCAATTATTGCTTTGGCGAAGGCGGTGCAGGCACTTATAGCGACGGGAAATTATATACCCGCAGCAGCAAAAGGGGTGATGTGTCAAGAATACTCAACCTGCTGGTTTATTTTGGAGCGGAAGAAAATATAATCTTCGAATCACATCCGCACATCGGCACCAATAAACTGCCGCATATTATCACGGCTATAAGGCAGCATATTATTAATTGTGGCGGCAGGTTTTTGTTTGAGAAAAAAGTTGCTGACTTTACCGGGGATGATAGTTGTATTAAAGGAGTGATAACCGCGGATGCTGAAAAATTTGAAGCCGATGCAGTAATACTTGCAACCGGCCATTCAGCAAGGGATATTTTTCAGTTGCTTTACCACAAAAAGATACTTATTGAATCAAAGCCGTTTGCCATTGGGGTAAGAATAGAACATCCGCAAAGTATTATTGACGGGATTCAATATCATTGCCACCTCACCCCGGCCTTCTCCAAAGGAGAGGGAGGCAGGGACGCCCACCTTCCCCCAGCATCTTACAGCTTGGTGCAGCAGGTAAATGGCAGGGGTGTTTTTTCTTTTTGCATGTGCCCCGGCGGAATTATTGCACCTGCCTCTACTAATGCGAATGAATTGGTGGTAAACGGATGGAGCCCGTCTAAACGTAACAACCCATTTGCAAACAGCGGCATAGTTGTAAGTGTTGAAGAAAAAGATTTGAAAGCATACCAGCAATATGGCCCGCTTGCAGCAATGTATTTTCAGCAGGAAATTGAACAAAAAGCTTTTGTGGCTGGCGGAGGAAAATTTGCAGCGCCTGCCCAGCGTATGATTGATTTTACAGCAAATAAAATTTCTGCCACACTCCCGGAATGTTCTTATTTACCGGGTATCCTTTCAGCATCATTAAAAGATGTTATACCCGGCTTTGTTTACAACTCATTAAAAGAAGCATTTGTGGCATTTGGTAAAAAGATGAAAGGTTATTATACCAATGATGCGGTGGTTGTGGCAACAGAAAGCCGTACTTCATCGCCTGTGCGTATTCCACGGAACAGCCATTCCTTACAGCATCCGCAAATAAAAAATTTATATCCTTGCGGCGAAGGAGCAGGTTATGCAGGGGGCATTGTAAGCGCAGCAATGGATGGTGAAAAAACAGCACTTGCTGTTGCACAATCTTTGGGGGTTTACTGAGTTGTTCAAACCCGTTTTTGCCCGTTTATCTGATTTTTTCATCATTTACTGTAACAAAACCTAACTTGG
Source organism: Chitinophagaceae bacterium (assembly GCA_033763355.1). Classification (GTDB taxonomy): domain Bacteria; phylum Bacteroidota; class Bacteroidia; order Chitinophagales; family Chitinophagaceae; genus JANRKT01. The sequence goes on from JANRKT010000277.1 coordinate 6,107, forward strand.
CGCAACTTATACCAGTATGCAAAACATTCTTGAAGTAAAAAACCTGAAGAAGTATTTCGCTACGCAAAAAGCGGTAGATGATATCAGCTTCAACATTGAAAAAGGATCAATATTCGGTTTGCTTGGCCCCAACGGGGCGGGTAAAACCACTTTGCTGCGGATGATAACAGGCATATTTTATCCGGACAGCGGTGAAATAATGCTTGATGGTAAAAAATTTGACCCGATTAATGATGTGGCAAAGATTGGGTACATGCCGGAAGAAAGGGGATTATATAAAAAAATGAAGATCGGCGAGCAGGCTGTTTACCTGGCACAGTTAAAAGGCCTGAGCCGTACTGAGGCCATCCACAAAATAAAAGACTGGTTCGTAAAATTTGAAATGCAAACATGGTGGAACAAAAAAGTGGAAGACCTGAGTAAAGGCATGAGCCAGAAACTGCAGTTTGTTATTACTGTATTGCACCAGCCCAAGCTGATTATACTTGATGAGCCTTTCAGCGGCCTTGACCCTGTTAATGCTAACCTGATAAAGGATGAAATTTACAACCTTGCACAGCAGGGTTCAACCATTATTTTCAGTACACACCGCATGGAACAGGTAGAGGAGATATGCGACCATATTATACTGGTGAACAAAGGAAATAAAATATTAGACGGAACTGTTAAACGCGTTAAGAACGATTTCAAGGAAAACCTCTTCGGTATTTCTTTTGAAGAAAAGGTTTTGCCCGAACATACCGCTATTCATTTATTCCAGGTGGTTGAGAAAAATGAACATGAACTGGTACTGAAGAAAAATGAGGGCTTCAGCACCAATGACATCCTGCAGTATTTCATGCACAAAGGCCTTACCATCCATTCTTTTCATGAATTGCTGCCTTCTTTAAATGATATTTTTATACGCCTTGTGGAAGATACACCTATGGCAAGGCAGTTTGAACAAATAACAGCATCATAAAATCATTTTCATGAACAAGGTTTTTATCATTATAAAAAGAGAGTACCTCACCAGGGTTAAGAACAAAACATTTTTATTGTCAACTTTCCTGTTCCCCATTATGATGATGCTCTTCATTTTCGGGTCTGTATTTTTTGCAGTTTCAGGCAGGCAAAAACAAAAAATAGCTGTTGCCAACGATCCGGGCTATTTCAGGCAAAACATTAAAATTGATTCATCGCAAACCATTTTTGACTTTACACCCGGCACAGACAGCCTTAATTATGAAGCCAAAGGTTATGATGGCGTGTTATACCTGCCCGGTGATTCTTCTTCTGACAAATATGTTATTTATTCAAAAAAGCAGATAGGGCTTGAGCCACGGGGGCAGTTAACCCGGCAAATTAACAAAGCAGCAGAAAACAGGTTACTGCAGCAAAGGGGCATTCAGAAAGAAATACTTGATTCAATAAGCCTGCAGGTGAAAAATGCAGTAGAACTGGTAAATGTTGTGCCTGAAAAAAATGGTAAATCTAAGGAAGCCAACGCAGGGCTGGCATATGGAATTGGTTTTGGAAGCGGCATACTCATTTATATTACAATGTTTGTGTTTGGTGCAATGGTAATGCGGGGAGTAATGGAAGAAAAAACCAACCGCATTGCGGAAGTAATGGTTTCAAGCGTTAAGCCTTTCCAGCTTATGATAGGGAAGATCATAGGTATTGCCGGTGTGGGGCTTACACAATTCATTTTATGGATTGTTCTGATCTTTGGTTTATCATTATTGGCATCTGCATTTTTACCCACTGAGCTGCTTGAACAGGCCAAGCAGGCCAATAACAATGTGCCGGGTATGGCTCAAAATAATACAATGGCATTGAAGTTGCTGGAAGCGCAGCAAACCTTAAGCGGTGTGCCATGGGGGCTGATTATTTCCTGTTTCCTTTTTTATTTCCTGGGCGGTTATCTTTTCTATTCATCACTCTTTGCTGCAGTGGGAAGTGTTATTAATGAAGACCCGCAGGAAGCGCAGTCTTTAATGCTGCCCATAACCATGCCCATTATTTTTGCATTCATTATTTTATCAACCGGGTTAAGTTCACCTGACAGCACGGCCATGTTCTGGGGCAGCATCATACCGTTTACTTCACCTATTGTAATGATGGGGCGGTTACCATCAGGCGGCGTTCCCTGGTGGCAACTGGCATTATCAATGGGGCTTTTAATTGCCGGGTTTTTATTTACCACCTGGCTGGCTGGAAAAATTTACCGCACCGGTATTTTATTATACGGCAAAAAGGCAAGCTGGAAGGAAATGATGAAATGGGCCTTCAGGAAAAGCTGAGGGAAAATAATTCAACAACATACAAATACTAAGCCCCGGTAAAGATATGCCGGGGCTTTTCGCTTTTTATTCCTGGGTTTGAAATATACTATTTCATGTACTCAAAGAAATGAAAAGGGGAGGGCATCATATCAAACCTGCCGGAACCCTGTTCCATTTCTATGTTGAGCAGTGTAGTGGCGTTTGCTTTGATGACCACTTTTTCTTTTACTACCCTTTTGTACCCGTCTTTTTCAAAAACCAGTTTGTAAATCCCCGGTTTTAACTCATCAATGCCATATTCCCCGTTGTAATCACTTTGCGAGGCCTTCTCTTTTTTGCTTAATAATATTGCCGTTACAGTAACATCTTTCAATGGCTTGTCTGAATCTGCATCAGTTATCAGCCCGTAAACGTCATCCTGGTTGATCGTTGTTTTTCCGTTTGCTGCATTTTTTTCCTCTCCGTTGGCCATTGCTTCATTTACCGAAAGGATCAGGATAACTGCAAGCAGGTTTCTCATCACTTTCATTTCGTTGAGTTTTAGTTTGATTGTGGCAAAACAGCCTTTCCTCACTTGTTATCTTCCTTTATGAAAATTAGGTATTTGCTATGGGATTCCGCAAAGCGCTATCAAATTCTTCACTAATATTTTGCACAATATCCTTTGCGGGCAAAATATCATCCAGCATTGCACTCACCTGCCCTATTTCCAGTTCGCCTTCATCAAGATGGCCTTCAAACATTCCCTTCTTAGCCCTGCCCCTGCCCAATAACTGCATCAATTCTTCTTTGCCCGCCCCACTGTTTTCCGCCTCCAGCACCTCCTGAAAGAACTTGTTTTTTAATAAACGTACCGGCACAACCTTCTTTAAGGACAACAGGGTATCACCCTCTGTTGCATCAATAACAGATTTTTTAAAATTAATATGTGATGAGGCCTCTTCGCTTGCCACAAAACGGGTACCCATCTGCACCCCGCCGGCCCCTAAAACCATTGCAGCCAGCATTTGCCTGCCAGTGGCAATGCCACCTGCTGCAATAACAGGGATGCTCACAGCTTTTCTTACCAAAGGCACCAGTACAAATGTTGTGGTTTCCTCTCTTCCGTTATGCCCGCCGGCTTCAAAACCTTCAGCCACCACAGCATCACATCCTGCTTCTTCTGCTTTTTGTGCAAACCTGCTGCTGCTCACCACATGTACTGTTGTAATGCCTTTTTCTTTTAAGGTTGCAGTCCATGTTTTGGGATTGCCGGCTGAGGTAAATACAATTTTTACGCCTTCATCAATAATAATCTGCATGTGCTTATCAATATCCGGATATAACAAGGGCACGTTTACGCCAAAAGGTTTTGCTGTTGCTGCTTTGCATTTCTGAATGTGTTCCCTCAATACAGCCGGATACATGCTGCCGCTTCCAATTAATCCCAAACCACCTGCATTGCTTACGGCGCTTGCCAGCTTCCAGCCACTGGCCCATACCATACCGGCCTGGACCAATGGGAAATCAATACCAAATAGTTTTGTAACGGGAGTAGAAAAAGAAGTCATTGAATAAAGATAATAAGGATGATGCAAGGGGCAAGGAAGAAGATACAGGTTCATCTTTTCAATTGGTATCTTTGATGGATTTCATTTTATAAAAAATCAATTTGTGGCTTTATTACCTGCTGAACTGCTGGATTCATTAACTCATACAAAAGGTTTTGATAAAGGCGCTTTTGAAAAAGTGCATGCCGACGGGGAACAGGTTACTTCTGTACGCATTAACCCCCTTAAATGGTCAATGGTGAGTGGTCAATCCCTGCCTGCCGGACAAGCAGGACCAATCGGGGGCTTTAATCACCTCTCAACTCACAATAGTTATCGTGGTGCCACACAACAAACTGTACCCTGGTGCCCGTATGGTTTTTATTTAGCGGAACGGCCATCATTTACACTCGATCCTTTATTGCATGCCGGCGCCTATTATGTGCAGGAAGCTTCTTCTATGTTTTTGTTTTACTTAATGGAATGGCTCAGTGAGAACAACTTTTTTCCGGAGGATAAAATCAAAGTACTTGATCTCTGTGCTGCGCCTGGCGGCAAAACCACTTTATTGTCGTCATTATCTTTTGTGAAACTGGTTTTGGCCAACGAGATCATTAAGTCAAGATCAGCCATTCTTTATGAGAATGTAGTTAAATGGGGCGCACCAAATATTTTTATCAGCAATAATGATCCGAAAAACTTTAAAAACCTGCCTGGATATTTTGATGCTTTGGTAATTGATGCGCCATGCAGCGGCAGCGGCTTATTCAGGAAAGACCCTGACGCCATAAAGGAATGGAACGAAGACAATGTAAAGCTCTGCAGCCAGCGGCAGCAGCGCATTATTGCAGATGCTTATGACGCACTTAAGCAGGATGGCATATTGATTTACTCTACCTGCTCTTACTCAAAAGAAGAGGATGAAGAAATACTTGACTGGATATGTGAGAATTTTTTAGTGAGCGGCGTACAGGTTATATTAAAAGAGGATTTCAACATATGTGAAGTGGTTTCAGATAAGCACCAGGCTTTTGGTTATCGCTTCTGGCCTGATAAAATTAAAGGTGAAGGTTTTTTTATAGCCTGTTTTAAAAAGAAAGACGGCGCTTCTCAACCAGCCCTCCGCACAAAAAAAACAGTTTCGGCTCCTGCAGCAGAAACAGCTACTGCTGCTGCATGGTTAAAAAACCCCGGGGGAATGTTGTTCGATATACGCAGCAATGAAATTTTTGCATTTCCTTCTGATATTGCCGGCGATTATCATCATCTTTCAGAGAGATTGAATATCAGGAAAGGCGGGGTTAGAATGGGCAGCATCATTAAAAATGAACTTGTTCCGGATCATGAACTGGCAGTGAATGCGGTTATTTCCGGGAAAATAGCATCCCTGGAACTTGATAAAGAACAGTCATTACAATTTTTAAGAAAAGAAAATTTGTCAGTTGATACGGCGTTAAAAGGATGGGCACATGTAAAATACGGCAAACTTGGTCTGGGATTTGTAAAATTATTGGGGAACCGCATCAATAATTATTACCCGGCGGCATGGCGAATTTTAAAACCTTAATTTTGAGACGGTAAACTTGGGTTGAAAAAGGGTTTTCTTTATTTTCGGCACCAGTCTAATAGTTTGAAATGAAAAAAATATACTTACTTCTTTTTGTTGTTTTAGGCGGCGTTGCTGTTAAAGCGCAAAACCCGCCATTACTGGTTCAGCAGGAAGGCGGTAAGCTTTATCTTTCACACACCGTTTCTGCAAAAGAAAACTGGTACAGCATTGGCCGCATCTATAATGTAAGCCCAAAAGAAATAGCACCGTTCAATGGCATGAGCCTTGATAACGGTTTAAGTATTGGTCAAACATTAAAAATACCTCTTCAGTCAGCAAATTTTCTGCAGGAAGGGAAACCCGGCGCAGATGAAGCAGCAGTTCCGCTTTATCATACCACAAAAGAAAAAGAAGGCTTATTCCGTATAAGCCAGGTTTATAATAAAGTACCCCTTGAACAATTGAAAGCATGGAATAAACTTTCATCTAATGAGCTTGGTAACGGGCAGAAATTAATAATCGGTTATCTCAGGGTAAAAAAAGATTTATCACCGCTGGCTAAGCTGGCCCAGGGCAAGGTTGATGCGCCTGTTGTAAAGCAAACCACAACTCCCGTTAAAACAGAAACACAGCCACCCGTTAAAGAAGTAAAGAAGGAGGTTCAGACAAACCCTCCGCCTGTTGTAACTGCACCCGTTGAAAAGAAGAAGGAAGAAGTGAAAAAAACGGTTGAAAATCCCCCGGTCATCAGAACCGGCAGCGGTACTGATACCATAGGCGGGGCGTTCAGGGGCTTGTATGTTGAGCAGGTAAAAAGCAACAGCAACCTGGGAAAAACAACAGGGCAGGCTGCCATTTTTAAAAGCACAAGCGGATGGAAAGACGGTAAGTATTATGCTTTAATGAATAACATTACTCCCGGCACCATTATTAAAATTACCAATGCTGCCAATAATAAATTTATTTACGCCAAAGTATTGGGTGAAATTCCCCCCGGAAGGGATAATGACGGGTTGATTGTACGCATCAGTAATGCCGCCGCTTCGCAACTGCAGGTTGCAGATAACAGGTTTGTTGCAGAACTGAGCTGGGCAAAGATGTAACAGTTTATTTCTTTTTCTTTTTTCCTGCTTTTTTATAGATGCACTGGCTGTTATCTTCTTTTACGTAGTACGATTTATAATTTTCCGCTTTGGGGTCCATGCAGCCTTTCAGGTTCAGCAACTCTACTTTCCTGAATTCAATGGGATGGCTTTCGCTCTGTAAAGAGATGGAACCTTCACTGAGCAACTGGCCATCTTTTTTTACGGCGGGATCATAATTGTTCACAGTCCCATTGCCAATTTGCGGTTTTTCATAAACCAGTACGGTATCGCCATTCACTATGTGTTTAATCATTGAATCACCCAGTACCATCACTTCCACCCTTACCCATTCTTCACCATGAAAAGTTTTTGATTTTGAGTTGAGGCAATGCTGGGTAAACAGTTTACCATTCATTACCACATTGGTTCCGGGTGTGCATAGGTTTGCTGTTGGTCTTTCGCCTTTGCCCAAACCCCCGAGTAACTGCACTTCGATAGAGATGGGAAAATCCTGGTCCTTCCACATTGATGCAGCAGACTGTCCATGCACCATGATGCCGCTGTTTTTAAAGGCCCATCCCTCTCCTTTGGGCGCCTGTTTGCCAACAAAGCGGTATTCGGCAGCAACGAGGTAATAAGAGAATTTCTTTTTATGAAAGATGTGGCCATAATGTTTTCCAAAATCGTTGTACTGGTCGTAAGAAACCTTTAGTTTCCCGTCTTCCACACGGAAGGTATTGCCGAAATTGTCATTGAGGTCGTAGCCTGCAATTTTAATATCCCAGTCTTTTAAATCTTTACCATTAAACAACTGTATCCAGTTGTAGGCGGATGGTTTATTCTGGGAGAATGAAAAGGAGAAGGAAAAAATGAAGATGGCAGTTAAAATATTTTTCATTTTCAGAGAGCTGTTTGATTAAAGATAAAATTTATTGTGTAAAGTGGTAACCCCTGAGAAAATCCCCAACATTCATTTTTTTCTTTCCCTCCAATTGCAATTCTTTTACATACACATAACCGTTTGTGCAGGCAAATTTCAAAAATGTTTTTTGATCTGTCTCAAACTGGCCGAGTAATGATTTTGGAGTGCTGATTTCTTTTTCACTTCTATAAATCTTCAGCATCTTTCCATCCAAATAAGTAAATGCGCCGGGAAAAGGGGAGAGGCCGCGTATCAGATTATGAACTTCATTAACTGACTTTGTAAAATCTATTTTGCAGGTTTCAGTGAAGATTTTAGGAGCATGCTTCAGTGTCTGACGGCCTCCGTCTGACACATTTGATTGAGGAGTTTCATTTAATGTTCCTTCCGCCAATCCCTTCACCGTTTTCACCAGCAACAGCGCCCCGGTCTCTTTCATTTTATCATACACTTCACCGGCGGTTTCATTTTCCCCAATCGGAAAACTTTCCTGCAATAAAATATCACCTGTATCAATTTCATGTTTTAGTTTAAAGGTTGTAACACCTGTTTCTTTTTCTCCGTTAATTACTGCCCAGTTAATCGGAGCCGCACCGCGATATTGGGGCAATAAACTTCCATGAAGATTAATTGTTCCCATACGTGGCATATTCCAAACCGCTTCGGGCAACATGCGAAAAGCAACGACGATCTGCAGGTCGGCATGTAATGACTTTAATTCCTCTAAAAATTCAGGGTTTTTCAGTTTCTCCGGTTGCAATATTTTCAATCCATGTTCAACAGCGTATTTTTTTACTGCGCTTTGCTGCAGTTGCATCCCTCTTCCTGCCGGCTTATCCGGAGCTGTCACCACAGCAACAATATTATAGCCTGCTTTCACCAATGCATCCAAACTCGCCACGGCAAACTCGGGTGTGCCCATAAAAACAATCCGCAATGAATGCAGCGCCAAATTGAAAGTAGCAGGGCCCGTTTCCTTATTCTTTAACTGGTATTGAATCATTGCTGCGAAGGTAGCAAACCGGTTGATAAGAGTTTCTCAACGTTCCTGTCAAACTCTTATTAGTTTAGGGTTCTAAAGCCCCTCTCCCTTGGAGAGGGGTTGGGGTGAGGTAATTCTGTTCACATCCTAAATAAATTTTATCTTCGCCCTAACCTCATTAGATTCAATCAACGATTGCTCCGCACTGTTCATTTCAAAATAAATAATCATTATGGCAATAAGGGTAGCGATCCGGCATAAGACAGTTTATTCCTACGACAGGTTAGTAGCCGTTTCCCCGCATATATTCCGTTTACGTCCAGCTGTGCATTCACGTACGGCCATTGAATCCTATTCGCTTAAAATCGAACCAAAACAGCACTTCATCAACTGGCAACAGGATCCCTTTGGCAATTACCAGGCAAGAGTGGTATTCCCTGAAAAGACCAACGAACTGAAAATAGAAGTGGAAGTCATTGCCAACCTCGTCAGCATTAATCCCTTCGATTTCTTTGTTGAAGAATATGCAGAAACCTACCCGTTCAAATACCGGGATCAGTTACCCAAAGAGCTTATCCCTTATCTGGAGGTAAAGGAAAGAGGGCCCCGCCTCATGCAGTGGTTGGAAGGGATTGATAAAAGCAAAAAGACCATCAATGATTTTTTGGTTTATCTCAACCAGAAATTAAATAAAGACATCGCTTATTCCATCCGTATGGAAGTGGGTGTGCAGACTTGCGAAGAAACATTGGAAAAAAGATTGGGCTCCTGCAGGGATACAGCCTGGTTATTCGTGCAGGTATTACGTCACTTAGGATTGGCCTCCCGTTTTGTATCCGGTTATTTAGTGCAGTTAACGGCAGATGAAAAATCATTAGATGGCCCTTCCGGCCCGGAGAATGATTTTACTGATCTGCATGCATGGGTAGAAGTGTATATACCCGGTGCGGGTTGGATAGGACTCGATGCCACTTCCGGTTTATTTGCTGGCGAAGGTCATATACCATTGGCTTGTACCCCTGATTATGCAAGTGCAGCGCCGGTAGTTGGCACTACTGATAAATGTGAAGTGCAATTCTTTTTTGAAAATACAGTTACACGCATTTATGAAGATCCCCGTGTTACCAAACCCTATACCGATCAGCAATGGTTTGAAATAAATAAATTAGGTGAACAGGTGGACAAAGATTTGGATGCAGGAGATGTTCGCATGACAATGGGTGGCGAACCTACTTTTGTCTCTATTGATGATATGGAATCAGCACAATGGAATGTAGCGGCTGACGGAAAAGAAAAACGTATTCTTTCACATGATCTTATTTATCGTTTACGTGAAAAGTTCGGGCCTGATGGACTCATTCATTATGGACAAGGCAAATGGTATCCCGGTGAACCATTGCCCCGCTGGCAATATGGTTTGTTCTGGAGAAAAGATGGTTATCCTGTCTGGAAAAATATTGATCTCATCGCCCATGAAAAAACAAAACGAACTTATACAGTTGATGATGCAAAAAAACTGACGGAAGAACTGGCCAAACGTTTAGCTGTTAGTCCTGATAATGTAAGCCCTGCTTATGAAGATGTATTTTATTTTTTGTGGACGGAAGGAAAGAACCCGGTGAATGTTGATCCCTTAAAATCAAATTTAAAAGATCCGTTGGAGCGCCGCACATTGGCGCAACTGCTCAATCAGGGATTAGGTGATCCCGTTGGATATGTATTGCCATTGCAATGGAATTACTGGAACAATAAATGGCTAAGCTGCAAATGGGTATTCAACCGAGACTATCTTTTTTTAATACCCGGCAATTCACCTATTGGATTGCGGTTACCATTGGATTCATTACCTGTCATTGCCAAAGCAAAAATGCCGCAACGGGTAGAAAGAAGTCTATTCGAAGAATTACCACCATTAGAACATTTTCATGAAACCATAGCATCACGTTATGGATTGATATCCGATCACAGTCAAACACCGAAACAAAAGATACAACGGCAGGTACTGGAAACCGTAACAAAAGAGAAAGAGAAAAAGAAAAAAGACCTGTGGAATATAGAAAAAGAGGAAGAACCTGAAGTGGAAATCACATTTGAAGTAGCTACCATCCGGACGGCGCTGAGTGTAGAACTGAGAGACGGGCTGTTGTATATATTCATTCCACCGATGGAATATCTCGAACATTACCTGGATATAACAGCTTCCATTGAAGCGGCGGCGGCAAAATTAAATTTGCAGGTACGTATTGAAGGATATGAACCGCCCCGCGACAACCGCATGGAACGGTTAGTCATATCGCCTGACCCCGGTGTTATTGAAGTAAATATTCATCCTGCCAAGAATTGGAAAGAGCTGCTTCATAATACAGATACTCTATATGAACAGGCACGTCTCTCCAGGTTAGGTACGGAAAAATTTATGCTCGACGGAAGGCATACCGGCACGGGTGGTGGCAACCATATTACCATCGGCGGAGGAAAACCATCTGACAGTCCATTGCTAAGACGTCCTGATCTTTTACGAAGCCTTATTACATTCTGGCAACATCACCCCGGTTTATCCTATTTGTTTTCGAGTGCATTTGTCGGGCCCACCAGCCAGGCGCCGAGAATTGATGAAGGTTTGGAAGATAATTTATATGAAATGGAGATCGCCTTCAGCCAGGTGCCGGAGAAAGGCTTTATCCCTTTTTGGGTAACAGACAGGATATTCCGTCATTTGCTTACCGATATCACCGGCAATACACATCGTTCCGAATTTTGTATTGATAAATTATATTCTCCCGATTCTTCATCCGGTCGTTTGGGTATTTTGGAATTCAGGGCTTTTGATATGCCGCCGCATAAGCGGATGAGTTTATTGCAAATGTTGCTCATCCGTGCATTGATAGCCGCCTTCTGGAAAAAACCTTACAAACATAAACTGGTACGTTGGGGAACAGCTTTGTATGATAAATTCTTATTGCCCCACTATGCGCAGGAAGATATTTCGGATGTGGTGGAATACCTGAACAATGCCGGTTATGCGTTTGACATTAACTGGTTCAAACCTTTCTTTGAATTTCGTTTCCCGCATTACGGATCGGTGCGCATCGGTGATATAGATATGGAACTCCGCATGGGCATCGAGCCCTGGCATGTATTGGGAGAAGAAATGTCCAGTTCAGGAACAGCCCGTTTTGTTGATTCATCATTGGAAAGGGTGCAGGTAAAACTAAAAGGAATCAATGACAGCCGCTATATTTTATTATGCAATGGTTTTCGTGTGCCATTAACTCCTACGCCTGTTAAAGGAGAATATGTATGCGGCATCCGCTATCGTGCCTGGCAACCGCCGAGTGCATTGCATCC
>JANRKT010000278.1:0-2369 GCA_033763355.1 Chitinophagaceae bacterium
CACGGTAGTTTCACCGCCATCGCCATAACCCAGTTCTCCGCTGCCACTGGGCCATGCAGCATCGCTGAACCCCGTTCCCCTCCAGGCAGTTCCCTGGTCTGTACCCGTAACAAGATATTTCCAGGATGAATTAAAACCGAAGATTGACGTTTGGGCAAATGATGATATATTTTGGAGTAATATAGCAAGCAAAAGAATAAGAGGCAGGGTGAAACTGTTGTAAAGTTTTTTCATAAAGGTTTATTTAAATAATCCTTTCCGTTGGTTTTGTTTTCAGAACATGCAAAGGCAAAATAAACCTTCACTTATTGAACTGAATGAAAAGGATCATCCGCATTTTTAGTTGTCCTGTAACTGATTATGTAATTATAACCTTTTTTGGGTTGGAGGTAAAAGCGGGCAGTTTTTCTAAAAATACTGGCGGTTAATTTCAGGATGGATCGGCTCTTTAATACCGCCGCAGACGCCTAAAGTTAAGCAAAACAGTGAAAAATAATAGTGATATAAAATATTTTTTTTAATAATTTCCGGAAGCCTGCTAACCCCGGTTTAAATGCAGGTTAACCTCAGGATATTTATGATTTATTTGGAAGCAAAAAAAGGAGGCGGAGGAGTTTAGTTTGCAATTATTTCTACCGTTGCACCGATGCCCCTTTCAGTAATTGCATCGCACATGGGTTTTAATTCTTCATATACGCCGTTTTTAACTGCGTATTTGCCCTGGGTATGAATAATCATTGCGCATTGTTCTGCCTGTTCAACACTGTGTTTGCAAACATCCACCAGCGTATCAATAACATGTTCAAAAGTATTTACGTCATCATTCCATACAATCAGGCTGCATTGATCTGTAGTAAGATCAAGTACTTCTGTTTCCTGGTATTCCCGGTGCTGCGGGTTACTGCTTGCAGAGGACATGTACAGGGATGTTTAAGCAAAAATATATATACTTCCCCAGTAAACTGATAACTCCTGCAACAAATTCTGCACGAATTTTGTCCAGTGGTATGTATCCTGTTTTCTTTTTCCTGATTTTCAACCGGTTTTTGAATGATGAAGCTGTTGCAACGAAAAAAAAATAAAGCGGCCAGGCCGGATAATGGCGGGGCAATTGTGCTTTCAATTGACAGCAGCAGCCGTGGACTGGAATTTTTGATTGAACTGGTAAAAAAAATTCGTCCCTCGGATGCCGGTAATATTAAAGAAGCAGAACTGAAATTCCAGGCCATGCTATACCAGTTGCAGCAGGACAGGAGCCTGATTTTTTCATTGCGACGTTCATTGCTTTCACAGTTTCAGCATTCCGAAATCCTCACTGCACTGACCGCAAGCGGAATTGTAAGCTCAAGGGGTTTTGTGCAGGAACTCATCATTAAACTGCAGCATAAAATGCTGCCTGCATTTCAAAAGCCAAATGATTTTCTTTATGTGCTCAACCGCATTTTTTATTTAAAGACCGATTACAAATGGGTGGGGGGTATTAATAAGGAATTGTGGAAGAATTTTTTTGAGCTCCTCGGCATACAAATTAACCTTACCGATCCCCGGCTTACCGGGCAATTACAACAGGCATTGCAGATATTATCTTACCGTGCAGCAACAACTGGGCTTGAAAAAGAAATTGCCAGCCGGCTTGAAACAGCCAGCAACGCCACTTATCCTTTTCTTGAGCAGAACCGCCTCGTGAGTTTATATTTAGAGCGTTATTCACACGGTCAGCAAGTTGGTGAAAGGAAACTGCTTATTAATAATATTGGCGAGGCGCTATACAATTGCCTTCAAAGCATACAATGGATAAAAGAGCAACGGAAAGAGCATGGTACAAGCCTTGCACAAACTTTTTTGCTGGTGCGGCTGGAGCAGGAAATTGAAAGAATGTTCATTATCCTGGATGTGCTTGACAGTGACCAGCAATTTAACACTGAACGCTTCATTCAGTATTTTTCTACCGTTATCAGGAATGAGAACCGTAAAAACAGCTTAGGCGAATTTTTGTCAGATAGCCTGGGCATGCTTGCCTACCAGATTGCAGAACATAAAGGCCGCAAAGGCGAAGCTTATATTTCTGTCACGAGGAGGGATTATATCCGGCTCTTCAGGAGCGCAATGGGGGGCGGGTTAATCATTTCATTCATTACCATATTTAAAAACCTGCTGGGAAAAATACCTGTTGCCCCTTTCTGGAGCGGTTTGTTTTACAGCATCAATTATTCGTTGGGTTTTGTATTGATGGACCAGACCCGTACAACCCTTGCAACCAAACAGCCTGCTTATACTGCTTCTGCACTTGCCGGTTCTTTAGACAGCAGCAAACTGAAAGGTAAACCTGATCTCCATAATCTTGCTATTGCAGTTGCAAGAGTGGCACG
>JANRKT010000279.1:0-9833 GCA_033763355.1 Chitinophagaceae bacterium
GGCACGGGATGAATGATCTCATCAATATCAATATTGCTTACAATAAAATTGGTGAGCCCTTTCTTTTCAGCCAGCCCGAGGCCTTTTAATATTTTGGGTTTGCGGATGTCGAACTCGAGGATAACTGTTTTACGCCCCGAAAGCGCTACCACCGCGCCAAGGTTGGTACTTACGAATGATTTGCCTTCCCCGCTGTAAGAAGAAGTGACAAGCAATACCATCTTATCAGTTTTGGGAAGTATATACTGCAGGTTTGACCTTATGATGCGGAACTGCTCCGCAATAAATTTTCTGTTGTTCCGGGTAACCACCAGGGCGCCCTTTTCTTCGGAGTGGCCCACTTCACCCAATATCGGGGCATGGGTCATTTTTTGAACGTCTGACCTTGTTCTTACTTTATCATTAAGATAATCCAGCAGGAAGATAACAGCCATTGGCAGCGCCAGCCCCACAAAAACTGCAATCATGTAAAGGCCTTTGCGGTTGGGCCTTATGGGCACACTGGAGTACATGGCCGGTTCCACTACACGGATATTTGAAATGGTGGAAGCTGAACCGATAGATGTTTCAAGGTTTTTCTGCAGCAGGAAAGAGTAGAGTTCCTCCATTATTTTTTGCTGCCGTGTAATTTCAAGCAGTTGCTTTTCTTTACTGGGCATGGAGCGTATCTGCGCATCGGCGTAATTTGTTTTCCGCTTCAGGTCGTTTACCGCAAGCATGTAGGCTTCCTTTACATTTTTCAGGTTTTCAAGTATGTCGTTGCGCAATTTTTCAATACCTGTTTCAAGGTCAATAATAACCGGGTTGGTAACTGGTGTGGTTTTTAAACTGGTTTGTTTTTGCAGCTGCAACTTGTTGTATTCCGTTATGGCCTGCACAAGAGAAGGCTCATCAATGCCGAGTGTGGAGGGCACCATTTCCCTGTTGGAAACAATTTTAATTAGTATGTCCACAATTTTTACCTGGCTTTCCTGCCGGTAAAGTTCCTTATCTGTTTCACTCAGGTCGCTGATAAAAATATCTGATTGTTTCTGTACATTAAAGGTGCGGTTGTTTTCACGGTAATTCTGCAGGTTGCGTTCCACTTTACCAAGTTCATCCTGCACATCATTCATTTGTTTTTTAATGAATTCCGTGGTGTTATTGGCTACTTCTCTTTTTTCTTCAAGGCTGTAATCTTTATAGGCATTCATAAAACCGTCAACAATTTCTTTGCCTATCCTTGTATTCTGTGTTTCGTAACTCAGTGAAAGCACATTGGAGTTGTTGCCCACCTGCGCCACTTTTATACCGCCTGCAAGGCCGCGGGCCACTCCTTCTTCGGCCTGCCTGCTTACCAGAAATTCATTGCTTTTAAAAGAACGTATGTCAAGTTCTGTTCTTACCAGTTTAAACATGCCTTCGGGCCGCTGAAATACCTGGCCGAATGCAATGGGTTTGTTGTTTTCGCCTAAAACAAATTCGTTGGGGCTGATGATCCTTACCGGAAGGGAAAATCCTTTTGCAGAATCGTACTGTGTTACAATTTCGAGCAGGAAGGGGGTTTCCCTGCGGTGCAGCAAACCTGAACGGATATTGCCTTTGTTATAATAACTGGTTTGAAGGTTCAGCGCTTTTACTACACGGCGGGCAATGGGTGTGGATTTTATCAGTTCAATCTGGTCGTTCATGTTCTGGTTACCGGCCTGCATCATAAAGATGTCATCAAACTTATCTTTACCGGATGCCCCCATTGTTTCTTTTTTAATAATGAGTTTGCCCGATACCTGGTAAACCGGAACCGAATACCTGAGCTGGATATAAGCAAGGATGAGAAACAGCGCTACCGATACCAGCACCCATGGTGCAAAACGGATGTATTTGAGGAGGAATTCACGGGGGTTGAATTCCTGGGATTTTAATTCCCGTCCGTTGGCGGACCCGTTCCCATTCAGCCCGTTTTCAAATTGTAAGCTCATATGGATATTTTAAATTATCCCGCTATATGGCGGGATATGGCTACCTGAATAAATTGGCAATAAGGGCCACTGCTGATAAAATACTTACTGTTACTGTAACATTTCTTACCCATAGCTGGTCGTTTGCTGCAATTTTCTTTGGTCGCAAATCAACCATTACAATATCGTTCTGCTGAAGGTTAAAATATGGCGATGTAAACAATTCCGGTTTGGTTAAATCCACTTCTCCAAATTCCCTTTTGCCGCTGGTTTCACGTATGATGCGCACATTGTCACGCCGTGCAAAAAAAGTAAGGTCGCCTGCCCTGCTGATGGCCTGTAGCAGGTTGAGCTTTTCATCATCTGCTGATAATACACCCGGGTTATTCACTTCACCCATGATGGTAATTTTAAAATTAAGGAACCTGATACTGTAGTACGGGTTCTTCAGCAGTGTATCCTTCAGTTTTGAATCCAGCAGCAAAGTTAACCCGTCTTTTGTTAATCCTTCCACATGCAGCACACCAAGTTGGGGAAACTGGATATTCCCGCTTTTATCAACCAGGTAACCGCCTGATTTTGGGCTTGCCGCTTCAGCGGAGCCGCCAATAGGGTTAGCTGCAGCCTGTGATGCAATAATGGGCTGGTTGTATTTGGTGCTGGCCAGGTCGTTATCACTATATACAATAATACTCAGTATATCGCCTTTCTGGATAACAGGATCCGGTACCTGTATCTGGCTTAAACGGGCTGTATCAAATGAGCCCTGCATCAGCTGGAGTTCTTTAACGCTTCCGCATGAAAACAAAAAAAAAGTAAGCATGAGGAAAGAGAGCAGGGGGATGGTTCTTTTCATGTTGTTGTTTACTTTTTCCCACCGGTAATTTCAGGATTAATTTCCCCTGTGGGGTCCCTTTTACCTACCGGCCGGAGCTATATTTGATTTATCCAGGTATGCTACCAGTTTATAACCGAGGCTTTCAATTACAACCTCAATCCTGTTGTGCAATACCCTGTTTACTTTGCCCTTGTGGCCCATGAGTATGCCGCGTTGCACCTGCACCGTATCAAAGGGTTTTATCTCAAGCGGCAGGGCTTCTACATCCTGGTATTCGTTTAAAAACAATTTGATGGTTAAAATTTCATCGTCTTTAACAATGGCGGGCTTGCCGAGCCAGTAAACAAAATTCAATACCCCTTCTGTCATCCTCACTTCAGTTTTTTCATTTTCTGCCAGCTGCACAAATACATAAGATTTAAAAAGCGGTTCTTCCACCACTTTCATCCTGTCGCTCCATTTTTTACTTACTTTATTAAGGGGGCAATAACTGGTGATGTCTTTAGCTTCCAGCATGGCATGCACTTTTTTTTCCCACCTGGGTTTGGTGTACAGGGCGTACCATTTTTTCTTATTTGCAGTTTCTTCAAACATAGCTTCGCCACCTCAGTCACATGGCGCAGATGTGAACCGGTGAGTTTTTTAAACCATATTGAGCCCCTTTGTGCATATAGGAATCCTGTTTTACCGTTTCAGGTAATTCAATTAACAACCATATAAAGTAAGGTGTAATGTGATTCCGATTGTAAGGGCTCTTTTATTGCGCACAAATATAATGGTTTATGAATATCAGATTTTTCCTGCAGCGCTTCACAATCCACATCTTACCACCACGCTGCCGCTGCAAATTTACTTTAATGAAACTTTATTACCAGCCAGTACATACCCTTCATTTTCTTCTTTGCAAAAAGCATTTCCTGTTTTATCAAATTCCAGTTTAATACCTGTTTTGCTTATCCATCCTATTTGCCTTGCGGGGTTGCCTACCATCATGGCAAAAGCCGGAACATTTTTAATGATTACCGCACCTGCACCTATTAATGAATATTCGCCAATTTCAATACCGCAAACAATGGTTGCGTTGGCGCCAATGGTAGCACCTCTTTTTACAAGTGTGGGTTTAAACTCATTTTTTCTTTCTACAAAGCTACGGGGATTGACAACATTGGTGAACACCATGGAGGGGCCAAGGAAAACATCATCTTCAACAGTTACACCACTATAAACGGAAACATTGTTCTGTATTTTAACATTGTTGCCGATGGTAACCCGGTTGTCAATGAAAACATTCTGGCCTATGTTGCAGTGGCTGCCGATGCTGGCAGTTGGCATTACATGACAGAAATGCCAGATACGGGTGGCTTTACCCACCCGTGCACCCTCATCTACGGCAGATGACGGATGCACATAATACTCCGCATTCATTACTCAAGTTGTCTTGTTGGTTTCAAAAAGCAGATATAAAACGCTCAAATTAGTACATTTAGTGTTAAAATTGTCCCTTGAATCCACGATTCTATTCCCTTGATGTTTTCCGCGGTGCTACTGTTGCCCTGATGATACTGGTTAATACCCCCGGTAGCTGGAATTATGTGTATAGCCCCCTCAGGCATGCCCCCTGGCATGGCATTACCCCGACTGACCTTGTTTTTCCCTTTTTTCTTTTTGCCGTTGGCAATGCAATGGCTTTTGTAATGCCCCGGCTCAGGGATGGGGGCGCCGGCTTGTTCTGGAAAAAAGTGCTGAAAAGGACACTGCTCATTTTTACAATCGGCTTATTGCTTAACTGGTTCCCCTTTTTTAAATACAATGAAGAGGGAAACCTGCTGGCCAAATCTCTTACTGATCTCAGGATTTTGGGGGTGCTGCAGAGAATTGCCCTCTGTTATGGTTTTGCTTCTGTAATTATATATTATGGTAAAACAAAATGGGCCTTTGTTACCGGCCTGATTATACTGTTGCTGTACTGGGCGCTTTGTTATGTCCTTGGCAATCCCGCAGACCCCTACAGCCTGGATGGTTTTACTGGCACTGCTATAGATAAAGCTGTATTGGGCGAAAGCCACATGTATCACGGGGAGGGTGTGGCTTTTGACCCTGAGGGTATCTTAAGCACAGCGCCTGCTGTTGTGCAGGTAATATTCGGTTACCTGGTTGGGGAATACATTATTAAAAAGGGAAAGACTTTTGAAATGCTTTCCAATCTTTTTGTTGCCGCCGCAATTTTGATTTTTACGGGGTTTTGCTGGGACATGGTTTTTCCCATCAACAAAAAAATATGGACGAGTTCTTATGTTGTTTATACAACCGGTTTGGCCATGATGGTGCTGGGGGTAATGATGCATCTTATAGAATTTAAAAACCATAAAGGCTGGTGGAGCAGGTTTTTTGATGTGTTTGGAAAAAATCCTCTATTCATATACGTATTAAGCGGTGCATGGGCAAGGTTGTATGGCCTGTTCAGCATTGAAGACGGGATGAAAGATGGCAAACCCGTATTTAAAAATTTGGGAGGATGGATATATGACCATTTGTTTGCAACGGCTTTCGGAAACATGAATGGCTCATTGCTGTATGCCATTTTCCACATCATCATTTTCTGGCTTATTTGCCTTTGGCTGGATAAAAGGAGAATTTATATTAAAGTGTAAGTGTGTTGGTTTGGGGGCAGGTCACAGACTTGCCTGCGGCAGCCTGCCTGACCGGCAGGCAGGGCAGGTTATTTCACAGAAAAAGACGCCATTTGTGTTAATCTGTGTAATCTGTGGCAAAAAAATTAAATGCCATTTTTATGAGGCTATTAATTAGAACCTATCTCCTTACTACTAAATACAATTTGATCTGACACTTTATAAATAAATAAATGACAACATCACCTGCTATGCAACGTTTCACCGCCCTTGATGTACTGAGGGGGATGACAGTTTGTTTTATGATTATAGTAAACAGCCCCGGCAGCGGGGCCGGTGCTTTTTCACCATTGCAGCATGCAAGATGGCATGGGTTCACAGCTACCGACCTGGTGTTTCCCTCTTTTCTTTTTGTGGTCGGTAATGCCATGAGTTTTACCATGCCCAAATACAAACAAATGGGTAATGCTGCTGTACTGGCAAAAATCTTCAAACGTACAGCCATCATTTTTTTATTGGGCTACCTGATGTACTGGTTCCCTTTTTTCCGTGAAGCAAAATCTGGCGGATATGAATTTTCTCCAATTAGTGATACAAGGATATTCGGGGTATTGCAGCGCATTGCCTTATGTTATTGCATTGCCTCCCTGCTCATTCATTATCTTTCAAAAAAAGCGGTGTGGGCTGTTTCGGTTGTTTTCCTTTTGGGTTACTGGCTTATCATGTACCTCGGCGGTGATTACACTTTAACCGGTAATGCCGGCATTAAACTTGACAAACTTATTTTGGGTGAAAGCCACATGTACCACGGAGAAGGTATTGCTTTTGACCCCGAAGGATTACTGAGTACCATACCTGCGATTGTAAATGTAATTATTGGTTATTACGCAGGCCTGTTCATCCGTGAAAAGGGCCAGGGCTTTGAAACCATTGCAAAGCTGATGATAGCTGGCGCTGCGTTATTATGTACCGGCTATTTCTGGGATTTGCTCTTCCCTATCAATAAAAAACTCTGGACGAGTTCTTTTGTATTGTACACCTGCGGCCTTGATTTGATGTTGCTTGGCGTTTTGATTTATATAATTGACATCATGAATAAAAAGAAATGGACCCGTTTCTTCGAGGTATTCGGCAAGAACCCTTTGTTTATTTATTTATTATCTGAAATACTCGTTATTATTTTATTTACTGTTAAAACCGGTCCTGAAACTTCTTTATACGAATCCATCAATTACGCATTTTACCAAAAACTGGCGCCGGGGGCATGGGGTTCGTTGTTGTTTGCATTATCAGTTATGTTTTTCTGCTGGGTTGTTGGATGGTGGATGGATAAAAGGAAGGTTTATGTGATGGTGTAGGTACCAGTTACCCTGTGCCCAACACATGCAATAAGAAAAGCCATTTTAGTTTTGCGCAATGCACATTTAATACTTAACCTGACTTTAAAACTTTTCTTATGCGATGGATAATTGCTCCTTTTGTGCTGTTAGCAGCCTGTAATCAAAAAAATACCGCCAACACACCAGCCAGTTACTTTTCCGGTGGCAACTGGATTGATCTGAGCTATGAGTTTTCTGATAAAACTTTGTACTGGCCTACGGCAGCCGGGTTCAGGTTAGATACATCGTTTAATGGAATTACACAGGCAGGCTTTTATTATTCAGCTTATAATTATTGCGCTGCGGAACATGGAGGCACCCACCTGGATGCACCGGTGCATTTTGCAAAAGGCAAATGGGCGGCTGATGAAATTCCGCTGGAAAATCTTATCGGGGAGGCTGTGGTGATTGATGTTTCAGAAAAAGCATTAAAAGATGCAGACTATTTAATCAGCGAGAAGGATATTGAGGCTTGGGAAAAAGTAAATGGTAAAATACCTGATCATACCATTTTATTTTTCAAAACAGGTTACGGTTCTTTTTACCCTGACGCAAAAAAATACCTCGGCACTGATGAAAGGGGACCGGATGCAGTTACCAAATTGCATTTCCCCGCCATTCATCCGGATGCGGCCACATGGCTGGTAAAAAACAGGAAGATTAAAGCCGTGGGTATTGATGCGGCAAGTGTGGATTACGGGCAATCAAAAGATTTTAAAACACACCAGGTTTTGTATGAACAAAACATTCCGGGTTTTGAAAATGTGGCCAATCTTGATAAACTCCCGGCAAAAGGAGCTTTTGTAGTTGCATTGCCCATGAAAATAAAAGGAGGGAGTGGTGGGCCACTCAGAATTATTACGTGGATAAACGGGGAAAACAAATAAAAGATTTTGGCCGGTTTGATTTCCCGAACTACAGCCCCGGCACAACAAGAGACACTCTTTTGATGTATATAAAAAGAAAGATTTAAGTGAGGGGTGCGACAGACACAGCTTCAAAACAGGTAATATAGTTTTTTTCTTCTCCCGGCAGCAGCACCGTTAACCCGATACCATTATTAAATGCATCCGGTAATCCGCTCAGGTTTTCAATGGCAATGCTTTGCCTGTCGGCGGGGGTGTAAACCTGCAAATAGGGATACGTTTTATCGGGATAAATATTCAACTGCAAACCTTTTGGTTTATCTAATAAACTGCAAAGGGGTTGCTCTTGTGTAAAATCAAGCACAAAACAATCATCAAGGTGTTTATCGCCTATAAGTCCGGGGGTATTAAAAGATGTTTCCGGCAGATAATTCCCCGTTGGTATCAGGTCTTTGTTATACTCCGCCATTTTACCGGACTTTATTTGTAATAAAAAGGAATTGATGGTTCCGCCAAAACCAAAATAAGGGTGCCATCCGTCGGTAACAGGAATGGCAATATCGCTGTTGTTATGAACCGTTGTTGTAATACTGATTTTATTGTCCGGCAAAAGGCTGTATTCTACCGAGCAACTGAAAGGGAAAGGGTAACCTTCATTCATTTTATCATATTTATACTTCAATGCAACCATTGCCCCTTCATCACCGGCGTGGACTGCGGCAACATCAAACGCCGCATCATAAACCAGCCCGTGCAGCGCTGAACCATTCAATAAAAATTTGCTGAGTGTATGCAGCTTTCCCTGCCAGTTGTACTGAGCCTTGTTTATCCTGCATACAAACGGTAAAAGTTTGGAACCACGGAACCCCTTTGAAGTAACATGCAGCCTGAAATCATCATCGTTATCATAACCGGATATTACATTGCAGGCTTTCCCGTGGTGCATTATACTGAATGCATTGAGTATGCCGCCCCATGCGGGTACAACATCAGCGGTACAACCTGTGAAGCTGTCAGCCAAAACATATTTTTCTGCAATTTTATTTACTGCGAAACGCATCGCGAAGTGCAATCAAATTATTCCCGAACTTAAGGATAAATATCCAAGCAGGGCGGCCCCTGTATTAAACAGCAAAGGAGGAAGGTTAATTACTGCACCTGTTTACTCAGGCATACGGTAAAAACTGTTCCAGTCTATCGGTCTCATTTCGGAGGAGGCAGGGTCGGCTACAGGTTTTTCCCTGAGGGTGTTGTAAATCTTTTTCATTTTTCTTTCAGCCCTCACGGCATCAATGATCAGCCCGGCCAGCATCCCAACTAAAATTGCCCACATATACTTTCATTTTACGGATAAAAAAATGTTTTTCAATTACAGGTTAGAGACAAAAATGTGTTCCACCGTTTACTAAGGAAATGTTATTTCAAAGGAGATCAGATACGGGAGGCGTTCAATGGAATTGGATAGAGGAAGAAAACAACTTACATATATCAGACATAAAATAACAAAAAAATGTTGCTTCTGTCAATACCCTAAAGTGGTAAGTTTAAAAATAAAAACCCCGGGAAGCCTTGCCAGGACTGTGTTTCAGGCAGGTGTATGATTATCCGTCTTTTATTGATTAAAGTGGTTCACTCACCCTGTGCAAATTGTTCACCGCAGCCCTCTCCTTTCGTAGTTTTACTCCATTTCTTTGGCGACGTGCCATCCATTTTAACAATCTTTGGGGTAAACCTGCCCACCACATCAACCAAACTTTTTTGCGATTGCATCACCTCTTCAATATCCTTGTAGGCATGCGGCGCTTCATCCAACCCGCCGCCCAGTAACTTAACGCCATACTTTTGCAACACATCTTTCAATTCCTTCTGCGTAATGGAAGCCTGTGCTTTGGTACGGCTCATTTTTCTTCCGGCGCCATGTGATGCAGAATTGACAGAAGTTGTTTCTCCTTTACCTTTTACAATAAAGCCGGGTGCCGTCATGCTGCCGGGTATAATGCCCAATATATTCTTACCAGCCGGCGTTGCCCCTTTGCGATGAACAATCAACTCTTTGTCTTCCCACTTTTCTTTCCATGCAAAATTGTGATGGTTCTCCACAATCTTCATTGGTTTTCGTCCCAACTGCTTTGCAATCTTATCATGAATTACATGATGGCAGGCCGATGCATAATCACCGGCAA
>JANRKT010000280.1:0-17492 GCA_033763355.1 Chitinophagaceae bacterium
TAAATAAAACCTTACCATTTTTTGATTCATTTCTCAGCAGGTAACCGCTTTCCGGTTGCGGGTACCATCCCGGCGCCACCCTTCCTCCAACAAACAAATCAATGTAACCATCCCCGTCAAAGTCAGCAGCTTTTACACAACCCTTGCTTGATTTAATAAGCGGAATTGCTGAAGGATCCGCTTCACTAAAAAAACCTTTGCCATTGTTAATGTAAAGCCTGTCTGCAAAACGTGAATCGCCTTTCTGGAATTCAAATCCCCCGGACGCAATATATATATCAAGATCATTGTCTTTGTCTGCATCAAAAAGGCAAATGCCTGCATCTGTTTGCTGTTGTAACAAAGTATCCGGATTAAAAAGTTTGGCAATAAACTTACCTTCAGGTTGCTGGAAATAAATGAATGGTTTCTGCTGAGGGTTTCCTCCAACAACCATATCCTGAAACCCATCGCCGTTTAAATCGCCTGCTGCAAGTGCCGGCCCGTAATGCGAAAACTGGTGTGGTATAGAACGCTGCAGGTTAAAATCAACCGTCGGGTTTGGAGGGTATGTATAATAAATTCCTGCTTTTGTTGTCACTTCGCTGAACAAGTTACCAGTTATTGTTAAAGGTTGCTGAAATGAATATGCTGTTGCAGAAACACTCTGGCTTATTAACAAAGTCTGATCAGCTTTTACATCCCTCATCACATCAAATTTGCCTGTTGGCCAGATAATAACTATTGAATCTGCTTTATCCGCTTCACCCAAACCAAAATGCAATACATTTTCCATGGTGGAAGTATAACCCCTGTATGGGGTAAGCTCGGCAGTCTGGCGCCCGCCTTTGTAATAAATATCTGCAATGGTTCCAACGCCATTGATATTGCTTGTATCTCCCCTGAACTGCAACCTGAGGTAATGATGTGGTTTGTCTTTGTCTTCATTAATGGTATTCTCCAGTATGGTGGCGGGCATGTTGGTGTTGCTGATCACCACATCCATATCGCCGTCTGCATCAAAATCAGCATAAGCCATACCTGCAGAAAAACCGGGAATGTCCCAGCCCCATTCCAATGTTTTATCAGTAAATGTGGCGTCGCCGTTATTGCTGTAAATGTAATTGCTCAGTTTAACCGGCGGGAGCTTTAACAGCAGTTCCGTAACCGGTGTATTGGCATGCTGGTCGCGGTAAGCAATAAAATCAAGATCGGTAATGTCTTTAGGCAACCCGTTTGTTACCATTAAGTCTTTATAGCCGTCATGGTTTGCATCCATGAGCAATGGTGCCCAGCTCCAGTCGGTATAAGCAACTCCTGCATAAAAAGAAACCTCACTAAAATGCGGCGCAGCGATGCTGTCGCCTTCTTTAATCCGCGGCCCCCTGTTCAGTTGCAGGGTGTTTCTTACGGTTTGATAAGGAAATTTATACTGCGAGGTATAAACATACCAGTTGTAATCAACCGGGTTCATCATCATCTTAAAACGTTCATTGTCTTCTGCCGCCATATCGGTTTCAATGATATCCACCAGCCCGTCGTTGTTAATGTCACCGGCATCATTTCCCATAGCATTAAGGCTGCCGTGCTTAAAATAATCCTGCACCTCATTTACAAAAGTTCCGTTTCTTTTATTGATGTATAAAATATTGCCCGATAAATAATCATTGCTTACATAAATATCTTTCCACCCGTCTTTGTTGATGTCAAGAATATTTACACCCAAACCAAAACCTTCCCATGTAATACCTGCCTGTTTTGAAACATTGGTATAAACGGGATGCTGCAGTTCATTGCTCCAGTCGTTACGATACAGTTTATCTGTATTTATAGCGTTGCCATCATTTCTCACCGGCCTGAATGTATTCGGTGTTTCCTGGCTGAGGCGGTTTACCAAAAGATAAACATCAAGGTCGCCGTCATTGTCGTAATCAAAAAAAGCAGCCATGTGGGTGCTGGCCGTATCATCCAGTCCGTATTCCTTTGCCATTTCTGCAAAGCGGGGTATGCCGGTTGAAGGATTAACTCCCTGGTTAACGTATAAAAGATTACGGCGCTGCTCAGGTGTTTGCCATGTAGTGGCGCAAACATAAATATCGGGGAGGCCGTCATTGTTAATATCCACAACTGACACACCCCTGCTCCATCTTTTTTCACCGGTTACATCAGCTACTCCTGTTACATCTTCAAACTTAAACTTTCCTTTATTGAGATAAAGTTTATTTGAACCGAGGCTGGAAGCGAAATAAACATCAGGGAGTTTATCGTTGTTGAAATCGCCAATGCCCACACCGCCGCCGTTGTACAGGTATTCATAGGTAATCATGTTGATGTTATCATCTTCTGTAACCGTATTACTGAACGTTATGTTGGTGTATTCAGGTTTCAGTTCCCTGAAAAGCGTTTTCTTTTGCGTGCAGGAACACATGGCAACTGCAATTACCCATAGCATGGGCTGTATTTTCATAAGCGGTAAATGGTTTTGGGAAATAAATATAAGCTATCCCAAAAAACATCCACGGGTTTGATATAAGTATTTGTTTTGGGTAAGCACCCTCTGTGCAAAGAGTATTAGTTTTCTATCTTACAGCAAGCATTTCAGGCAGACAAGTTCCTTCTTTTTTTTGTAACTTAGCCATGTGAAAAAAAGCAGAAAAAAAGCATTGGATTTTGAGGTTGACAGGCTCACAAATTCCATCAAAAACACCATTTCAGGTGATAGTTTTCTCACAGATGTTAGCCGTTTATGATAATAAACACAATTGCGGCAAACAAACTTATTGATAAATATTTTAAAAGTGTATAACATGGGACACATTAAAGAACCAGATGGCGTTGACTTTATCATTAAAGGCAAACCATTAACAGAAAAAGAAAAAAAAGCAATTAGTGAATTTATTAAAGCGGACAAAGAAAGAATTGCAAAGCAAAACGCTCGTAAAACAAGAGTTCTTCCAAGGAAAAAACCTGTTGCTTAATTCAAGTGCTTCTCATTCGACAAGAAGAACGAACCGCCAATATTGCATTGGCTTGTATGGCGGCGGACGAATGCATTATTTCGACTTCAAATTATTCTCCGGCTTCAGTAGGCCGGGCTGGCCGGAACAACATTACCCGCTTGAATAAAGCCCCAACCTTAGCTGCGATTTTTACGTCTCCGGTAAAAAGTTTTTACAGTTACCAAAATTTGGTACCTTTATAAAAACCTTGAAACTATGGGGCGAAATACTTCAATCTCATTGGGCGATCATTTTGAAAATTTTGTGGACAGCAAAGTATCTGCCGGCAGATTTAAAAATGCCAGTGAAGTAATAAGAGCGGGGCTTCGTTTATTGGAAGAGGAAGAAACTAAAATTGTAGCACTGCAAAAAGCTATTGACGAAGGTTTTGAAAGCGGATTTGTAAAAAACTTTAATCCTAAGAAACATCTCCAAAAGTTAAAATCCGCAAAGAGAAAAAATGGCTAAGTACGCTCTTTCTAATAAGGCAGCAGAAGACCTTTCTAAAATTTGGGAGTACACCTATGAAGCCTGGTCAGAACTCCAGGCAGAAAAATATTACTACATGCTTTTGAACACTTGCCAGGATTTAGCAGACGGCAATCTTTCAGGAAAACCTTATCCGGAAATCAGCGCTGAAATCTTAGGATTTAAAGCAGGGCGGCACATCATATTCTACAGAAAAGCCAAAGGAACCGGAATTGAAGTTGCAAGAATTCTGCATGGAAGAATGGACTTGAAAAATCGAATCCAGGAATAAAACCACAGCTGACATATAAGGCTTGAACGAAGCTTTGCGTGGCAGAGCCTGATGCCGCCTGAAACAGTTTTGCTGAAACTATTTGTTTTGTGGAGAAGTAATTCTTGGATGTATTATTCTTCAATTTCTATTTCCTGAAATATTTCGTCAGCCATCGCAGGCTATCAGGGTATTGAAGACCATAATATGCAAAGGAAGCAGAATCAAGAAGAAGCCGGCTGTTATTAAAGTTCTTTTTTGCGTAAATAACCGGGAAGTTTTTACCTATTAACACCTTTGCGTCTGAAAAACTTATAAAATCTGGCAAGTAGATGAAGTCCTCGTAAGTCTTTCCTTCAATTATGTAACTATAATTCAGATATGTTCCCGATTCAGGTGGACTCCGGATAGAAAATACCGTACCGGTACCAATTATAAAAGCATTCTTAAGTGATTTATTTCTTGTGTACTGATTAATAAAAATTATTGTGGCGATAACAATCATCACAACAACCGCTATTTATCCTTTTTTAATCTCAGATTTGTTGTACTCTGACAATTCTGAATTAAATTCTTTTGACTCATGAAAATGGGTTTTGTAATAAATTCATCCGCCGGCTCCTATATAGCGATGGGTTTAAAACCCCACCGCTAATGAGATCCGCCATAGCATTATCAAATCTTCAAATTTCAAATTTTGAAACCTTTCAAATTTATTTCACCCTCTTCCCGTGTTTAATCACCATATCCACTTTTTGCAATAAATTAATGTAGCGCAATACATCTCCTCTTACAGCGATTATGTCTGCATATTTGCCTTCTGTTACTGTGCCCACCTTGTTATCAACCCCGTGAAATACCGATGGCCAGTAGGTTGCTGCACGGATGGCATTCATGGGGTCAACGCCCATTTCCCTTACCCATACATCCAGTTCGTTCCATGTGCTCTGGCTGTGAAATTTCATCGGTATGCCGGAATCCGTTCCAATCAAAAGCACAACGCCTGATTCTTTTAACTGGGTGAATTTTCTTTTTAACGTCGGCTTCCTGTAAGGTGTTACCTGGAAATACGACAACTGTGATGGTTTGGAAATAGAATTGCGAATGTCTGTAATAATGCTGTCCGGCAAACCTGTTTTCCATGACGGGTCATCCAGGTGTTCCTGGTAACGGATACCGTATTCGTAATTGAATAATCCCTCTACAGTCGGGCACCAGAATAATTTATTGTTTGAGTTACCCGTACGTTCCTGCAGCATCTGCATCACATCTTCAGGATATTCAGGCGCCGTAGCAAGGCCGGTGTGCTCAAAACAATCTACATTGGCTTTCAATCCCCTTCGTATTTCTTCTGGGCGGTGTGCATGAGCCACCACTTTTAATTTATTCTTATGCGCTTCATCCACCACGGCCATTATTTCTTCCATGGTCATCTGGTCCTGGTCAATTAATTTAATGCAATCCACTCCTGCTTTGGCCAGCTTTTGCACTTTGGCCCTTGCATCGTCAGCGCCATTTACCCCCCAGCGGAACTGTTCTGTTCCGGGATAGGGCGCATGCTGAATGAAAGGCCCGCTTACATACATGGTGGGGCCATCTAATTTTCCTGCATTGATGGCATCCCGTACAGCAATACTTTCTTCCAATGGCCCGCCCAGGTCCCTTGCACTGGTTATACCCGCTAACAGCAATTGCTTTGCAGATGCAGGCATGATAACGGACTTGAATAAGGGCGGGTATTTTTTGTCCCAGTAAGCATAGTCAGAATGCCCGTTGATCATCAGGTGAACGTGCATATCCCACAAACCGGGTAACACACTCATGCCTTCTGTTGAGATGACCTCTGCATCTTTGGGAATGGCAACAGTACCCACCTGGCCTACCTTTACAATCTTTTCCCCTTCAATCAGGATCACAGAATTTCTCAATGGCTCGCCGCCAAAACCATCAATCAGTGTGCCGCCAACCAGCGCTTTCTTTTGCTGCGCCGCAGCCAGTGCAGAAAAAAGAATAAAGTTTACTAGAAGATAATACAGCTTTCTCATGTCAGTAATAGTTTGTACCTAAATTAAGGAAAGGTTTTGTTTGGTGAACAGGCGGATAATCTTTTGTTACCCACATAAAAAAACCTGAATAAATTGTTTACTTAAACCCGGAACCTACGACCAATTCCCGGTTCTGGTGCTGTAGCTTTCACATTACCTGCTTCGTTGTATTTTCCGGGCAGTAAATCATGAATACTTTTATGCGGTTATTTGTATTTATCTTCTAAAACAAACAATATGGCAGCAATCAAACTTTTATGCTGGAACATGGAATGGATGAACGACCTGTTTGACAGCAACGGCAATTTCCATCCAGATAACCATAAACCGCAACACTCCCCTGACACAACAGTTAAAACAAGGCGGGAGCACCTGGCCGGTGTAATTAACGATATCAGCCCGGATGTTGTAGTGGTGGTGGAAGGGCCCAATACCACCAATGAACTGAAGTTGTTTTTTGATACCGATGTAACCGGCACATGGCAGGCTTTTTTGCAACCCACCAGCGGCTCATCCCAATGTATTGGCTGTGCAGTAAGAACAGATACCGGTAAATTCGATAATGCAAACCCCCTCCAGCCTTTTGATACTTCTCCTGAACCTGCCTTCGATCCTTTTGAAATGGAAAATGAAGGAGATGGCATTATTGAAAAATATAAGTTTGAGCGGTTGCCCTTATATGCACAAATCAATGCTGCAGGCAACAAAGCCTTCAGGGTAATGGGCCTTCACCTGAAAAGCAAGGGGATTTTTGACGCTTATGAATGGAGCAAATGGTGGAGTGTTGCCGATGCCAACCGAAAAAAAATCCTTGCCCAAACCAGCCAGGTAAGACAGAAATTCCTCGATGAATACCTTTCAGCGGCTGCAACAAAAAATATTCCGCTTATAGTTTGCGGTGATATTAACGATGGCCCCGGAATGGATGCCAGCGAAAAAAGATTATTGGGCAGCGGCATTGAAAGGCTGATGGGAAATATATGGAGGCCGCAGTTTTGCATGGGCAATGCATTGTTTGATACCTTGTCAGTAAACGACCAGAAGAACCTGAATTTTGAAAAGATACATACCACTACATTCAAAGACCCCATCTTTAACAATGTATGGCACAGGGAATGGATTGATCACATCCTTTACAGCCTCAACAAACCCGGCTGGGCCGTTAATGCTAAAGTGCATCAAACCATGAGTGACGGCAAGAAAATATGGGAAAAATTCAAACATGCTTCGGACCACATTCCCATTTCTGTGGAAATAAATTTATAAGAGGATTTAACGTATGGCTTGAAAGTTTACTGCCTGAAATAAATAATACAGGAAGAAGGCGCTATTTTAATAACAGGTGTTGCAGCAACCTGCGGAACTTTGGTGATTTTATTATTTATAACAAAACTTTTCCATGTTCCCTCGGGCAATTTTATCTGCTGCGCTTTCATGCTCCCGTTAAATGCCACAAAAATTTTCTTCCAGCTGTCTTTTACAGCTTCGCCGTTAATGCTGTAGCCAATTAATCCCTGGGGCAGGTTCTCTGCAAACTGCAAGTGCTTTGCTATTTCTCCTGCTGTTGTAAGCCTGAAAGCAGGATGCTGTTTGCGCATTTGTATCAATGCCTTTACATAATCAAATACATCTTTGTTTTTTGTCTTAAGGTTCCAGTCAATGGCATTGATGGCATCGCCGGATTTAAAAGAATTTTCATCTCCTTTTTTGGTGCGCAAAAATTCAGTGCCTGCATGTAAAAAAGAAATGCCCTGTGATGTGAGCACCATACTTAACGCCAGCTTGTGCATTTCTTTTCTTTGCGCCTCAGTTGTATTTTTGGCAGAGATGGCAAGCTTATCCCACAACACATGGTTATCGTGGCATTCGCAATAAGTTACTGTTTGATGGGGCGCCTGTGCATACGGCTCCCTTGAATAATTGACCGCATTGTAATTTACCTGCGGGTGTTTGCATGCAGCAGCAATACCAAACTTTATACTTTCTTCCATTCCCGGTTTACCGCTTGCAAACCCTTTATCGGAATGTTCAAATACGCTTCCTTTTATTCCGTCGCGTATATCATCACTGAACACGGCAATCCTGTCAAGCCGGTAAGCGTTTTTCTTCAATGCCCTTTCTGAATCAGGAAGGGGGCTTGTGCCGGCAGTCCATCCTTCGCCATACAATAAAATATCGGGTTTCAACTCATGCAGTTCTTTTGAAATGAGGTTCATGGTTTCAATGTCATGCACCCCCATCAGGTCGAAACGGAAACCATCAATGTGGTACTCCTTTACCCAATACTTCAATGATTCAAGCATGAACTTGCGCATCATCGGCCTTTCACTTGCTGTTTCATTACCGCAGGCAGTGGCGTCAGAAAAAGAGCCATCTGCTTTCTGGCGGTAATAATAACCGGGTACCAGTTGATTAAAATAAGAATCTTCTGTGAGCATGGTATGGTTATACACTACATCCATCACCACACGCAAGCCGTTTTTATGAAAAGCCTGAACGAGTTGTTTGAATTCTTTTATCCTGCTTACGCCATCTTCAGCATTAGTAGCATAAGAACCTTCGGGCACATTGTAATTAAGCGGATCGTAACCCCAGTTGTATTGCGGCGTATTGGGCTGCGATTCATCCACGCTGTAAAAATCGTATGATGGTAAAAGGTGAACATGGGTTACGCCCAGTTCTTTTAAATGGTCCAGGCCCGTTGTTAACCCGCCTGCATTCTTCTTGCCTGTTTCGCATAAACCCAAAAACTTCCCTTTGCTTTTTATGCCTGAATTCTGGTGTATGCTTGCATCCCTTACATGCAGCTCGTAAACCAAAGCGTCTGTTTTATTCTTAAAAGCGGGGCTTTTATCATTCTCCCATCCGGGCGGATCGGTTTGTCTTAAATCAACAATCATTGCCCTTTTGCCGTTTACCCCAACGCTTTTTGCATAGGGGTCGGGCACTTCATTCATCCATTTGCCATTAACCAGTGTTTTAAAAACATAAAACCGCCCTTTGGGCTCTCCGGCAATCACGGCAAACCATGTACCTTCCTCTGCCTTTTGCATTTCAACAGCCTGAACAGGTACCCCGCCGGTACCCTCATTATAAAACAACAACTGCACTTCACTTGCAGAAGGCGCCCATATCCTGAAAGCTGAAACCTGCGGCGTATAGGTAAGGCCGAGGTCTGCACCTGTATAAACGGGATAGGCATTGTAGTTTTCTTTTTGTGCTCTGGCAGCCATTAGCATATTATTCAGTACAGCAATCAGTATTAAAGCCTTCTTCATAAGAAGCAATCTAAAAATTAAAGATAGCAGGAAATTAAATTATAAGTAGTGATCATGAAATCTGATTCGCTAAAATATGATACAAATACCAATCAGGCACAGATACTTGCTATAAAGTCTCAAATCAACCAGACATAAAATTATATAGCACTTGTTTCCGGATGTAAGGAGCCGCATTAACCTTATTTTGCTATGACAATTAAGCGATCTGCTTTTCGTTTTCCGTCTGAAATATGCAGTATGTATATGCCATTCGCTAATTTTCCCAGGTTCAATTCGATAGTTGCTTCCTGATTTTTACGTGCAACAATTAATCTTCCGTAAATATCCTTTATCTCGATAGTAACCGGTTTTAATGGCCTGTTGTCAAATTGTATATTCAAGTTGCCTTTTGAAGGAACGGGAAAGACTTTAATTTTGACTCCATTCAAGTTTAAATCCCTTACTGCTGTAAATACGTAACTAAAATCAACTGAAAAAATACTGCACCCTGAAGTATTTGTTACTCTTACTTTATAAACGCCATTTGAAAGGGGCTTATAATATCTGTTTGTTGCTCCTGCAATTATTACGTTTCCATTATACCATTGGTACGCATCAGCAAAACTTGATATTAAGGAATCACCTGATTGTGTAACTACCGGAATAGCAGGAATATCTTTATAACTGACTTGCAAAGAACCTGAGGCACTATCACAACCTTGTCCGTTACTTACTTTAACATAATAGGCCCCATCTTGCACAACCCTCAAAGTTGATTGAATGGCCCCTGGTATTTGTGCATTATTCCTGAACCATTGATATTTGTAGCTATTGATTTGAGGCGCTTTTAATTCGATCGTATCTCCGGGACACAGTCCATTGATTGAAGAAGCATTAATGATATTCGCCGGCGGAATATTAATAATTTCAAATGGTGATGAGGGCAATGTTGTATCGGAAGGATTTGTTGCTATAACCCTTATAGTATATTTCCTCCCGCAAGGCAGGTTTTCAGGAATTAATACTTTAAGGGACAAAGTTTCTGCATTTGACGAAATTGTATCTAGATCAATTGTCAAAACACCCTCTGAACTCTGCGGCTGATTAAAATTGCCGGTCGAATCACTCAGCTGAATAATATAGTCATTCGGCAAATTAATATTCCGATTAAAAGAAAAACTGATTAAAATACTGTCACTTCCCCTTATAGAAGCGACTCCTCCAATATCCACCGGAGCTTTATTAAAAGTTACATTAACCGGATCTGATATTGCTTTGCAACCCATATTACCTGTTACCTGAATCTGATATAATGCATTTGAAACCGGCAGATAATAGTTCTTGGTTGCGCCAGCTATTACGGTATTATCTTTAATCCATTGAAATTGATTGTATGAAGAGTTGTACACACATTTTAGTGTGTCCCCAATTCTGTCAAATGAAGGCTTTGGCAGGGAACCAAATTGAATATTAATAGTATCGTAAACAGAAAAATTACATTGCGTAACTTTTACCCAATAAGTTCCACTTTGATTAACTACAATAGACTTAGATGTGGCGCCAGTTGACCACAAATATGTAAGTCCGTTATATAATCCCCCATTAGAAATTCCCGAGTGAAGCGCAAAAGATGCACCACAAACTGTTGTATCATGCCCGAGGTTTGGCTTAAACCACTGTTTTACATTAACTATTTTATTTACACTATCCTTCAATCCCTGTGAATTGCTAACAATAAGTTTTACATTATATATTCCGGGAGTGCTGTAATTACATGACGGGTTTTTTAGAATGCTTGTTTGGCCATTTCCAAAATTCCACAAGTAAGAATTAGATGCGGAAGTGTTTGCATAGGACTCTAAAGCGTAAAATTTAAATTCTTGTCCGCAATTATTTACATAAATATTTCTATGGTAGTAAAAATCAGAAAGCAGGCTAATCTGATCTTTCCTGAACACAAAGTCATCTGAATTTAAGATTAAGGAATCGCTTCTTTTCAGTACAACTTTATATACAGCTTCAATATTATTTGTATTCAATGTTTGCTGATTAGCGCCGGATATCGCCAGATTATTTCTGTACCATTGAATATTGTAGGTAAAATATGGTGGCGGGAAAGCCATCAATATACTGTCTTTACGTGTAATAACAGGTCTTGTTGTATCTTTTAGCATTATCCTGTGCCTGCCCGATTTGGGTTTATTGCAAAAAGGGAAACCACTGCCGTTCCACTGTCGTACAAAAAGGAAATCAGAAGGCCGCGATACTGTTCCGGGAGTCTCAACTGGCTCAATCAGCTGTGCGGGTTGCCCTGGAATTATTGCATATACGAGGGGCGGCGGCGGGACCGGATCATTAATAAAAATAGTTGTATCACCAGGTACCCATCTTAAATACGGAAGAGAATCGTATTCTATTTTAATGGTATCATAAGCTTTATAATTTCCATAATCCACTATTACAGAATGTACGCCTATCCCGATTTCTTTTATCCTTGTAGTATCTCCGCCAGGACTCCACAAATAACTCCTGGCAATTCCTGCGTCAGCCTTTACACGCTGCGAGCTGTCACAAAAAGTAGTGTCATTACTGAGATTAAGCCCAATCTTCTGAACGCTCCCCACGCTTTTTTTACAATACTGGTTTTTAATCACTTCACACCTTACTATAAATGTGCCTTCCGTTGCATACCTGTGAACAGGATTAAGTTCTGTCGAATAGCTGCTGTCCCCAAAATCCCATTTTATAGATTGTATCTCTGTTTGATTGCTCGTATTGTTAGTAAACCGGACTTTTCGGGCATCAGATGAATCCGTAGTCATATCAAAAGATGCTGACACGGTGCAAGGAACGTAATTCTCAACTTTTACGTTTCGGCAATAGAGTCTTGAAAGATCTTCTCCCGCCTTTTTATAAATTATACAGGCTGTGAACGTTCCATTACTTTGATAATCATGATGCCCCGAGTTAAAAGATACACCACCCTGACCCGAACCATCCCCGAAATCCCAACTTGTTTGATACAGTTGACTGCCTATACCACCATGAACAGAAGCACGTAACTGAATGCGGCCAGGAAAAGAATCAGCAAACCATGTAAAATTAATTGGCATTCCGTTTATATCGCCAGGATAAATCAATGGGACAGATTTCTCCAGCGAATCAGTACAATGATTAATTGAGTCCTCTACAATGTGCCGGATTTTTCTAACAGTTGAATCAAGATGATAAATTTTTTGATTCCTCGCTAAGGAAAATATATCAGGCTTATAGATAAGCGGGACATATGTTTTCGGGATTGACGGCAAATATCCGCTAATTATCCTTTGAAGGTTATCAAAAACCCAGGTGTGCTTTTTACTTGCCATGTTCTCAGACGGCAATGCAGTTACTATAATACCGTCCCCAGTTTCTGACACAGCAAAAAAATTTCCAGCGTGAAAATCCCTTTCGCAAGAAGGGGTCAACTGTATTGCGACAGACTTGCAATCCGTTTTTATACAACCATCATAAAACTCAATGCGAAGGCACACATTATAATTTCCGGAATTACTATATTCGTGTACTGTATTTAGATTCGAAGAGTCAATAGCTGAACCATCTCCATAATTCCATTTTACTTTTATAAAATATCCGTAGTTATCAGCAGATCCCCTAAAAACAACTTTATTTTTAAAAACAGAATCTACCTGATACTGCATTGTTACCTGTTGTTCGCATTTGTAAAGCTTGGTAATTTCTATATGCTTTACTTCGCTCAAAATACAGCCTTCAACATTATTTACAATTGTATGTGTTATTGTATAACTTCCTTTTGCCGAATACTGGTGTGTAACATTGTATTTCAAACTATCCTTAGCGCCATCTCCAAAATCCCAATAGTGTTTTATATAATTCCACTGCGAATCAACCGCAACTAATTTCACTGTACTTGTATCAGCTATATATGTAAAGCCGGCGATACACCTGTTTGCGGCAGGCCGTGTATCAATAACCCGCATTGCAGTATCCATTTTGCTTCCATTCGAAGCAACCAACATTATAGTGTCCCTCGAACGCGGAATAGCCGCATAAGAAGCATTATAAGAGGTTGAAATAATTTGGTTATTTCTGTACCATTTAAATGTGTTGGAGGCAGCTGAATAATTATAAAGTTTGACATTTCCAGTCGTAACCAATTCAGAGGTATCGCTGTCAAAATATGCCCTTGGCAGGGTGTTTCCTCCCCCGTTGGTTGTTTTGATTAGATAATGCCTGCCTCCTCCAGCCCAACCTATGTTATTATTCAGCCAGAACATTGATCTATAAAATCCAAAATATTCAAATGGGATAACGCTCCCATCCATTGGCTCCCAGGAGTTCCCTCCATCTGTTGTTTTAAAGACTGCATCACTAACGGCATACCCTGTGGTTTCGCTGACGAAATGAAGTTTTTCTGTAAAAAGATTATTTACTCCATCTCTCGTTTTAAGCTGCCAGTTTATGCCTCCATCCCCTGTTTTGTAGATCAGTCCATTTTGAGTGCTTAGGTAACCAATATCAGTATTATAAAAATTTAGTGCTGAAATCCCGGATGGTATATTTGTAATTTCCAGCCATGATACCCCTCCATCTGTTGTTTTCAGTATTTTACTCGGAGTAACCACATAACCGGTTAAATCTGATATGAAATCAATAAGATAAAAGCCTGAACCAGGGTCAATTCTTACAGGAGTCCAGGATTTGCCAGCATCCTGAGTTTTGACAATCATATCGCGATGTATTGCATAGCCGGTAGAAACAGAGGGGAAGTCACAGGCAACAAAGCCCTCATCAAAAAGCAACGATGTATCAGGATTCGTCCAATTATACCCAAAAACTGACTTCCATGACACTCCTGCATTTTCTGTGTAAAGGATAACTTTTTTTGAAAAAATACTCCCAAATACAAGAATGTGATTTCTGTCCGTGGCATAAACTTGCCTGGGGGTAACAACATTAATGTCTATCGGGACATCATCTATAAGACTAAAAAAAACTGTATCTTTCGTTACTCCGCTATTACTCGTATGAAATAACCGCAGTTCATCACTCAGGTATCCTTCAGAACTATTATAAAAATGAATGCTTTTTATTACCCGTTCAGAATCCGAGGCATTTTGGCTTAAAGTGTTCCACTGTGCTTCCAATGTCTGGGAAACAAATGTTGAAATGCACAGTAAGCATAACAGATAAATACGATAAGCAGAAATAGGGGATGGAAAACACATAAAAATGGGCGCTTAGGGTTAACAACAGGTTGTAAAATAAGGAGCAAATACAAGAAATCAAAATATTCGTATTTTTTAGACAGACTAAGTGCAAGTTCCAGAACAATTCATGAAACTTTAATCCAAGAAAGAAAATTTATTTTAATAGATAAAAACTTATTAACAGAATTAATAGCATTTAACTTAATCATTTATGTATGAGCAGATTTGTAATGATTTTACTTTTAAACATCGTGGCATGTTCTCAAAGTTTCGCCGACATCCGCCTCCCCTCGGTAATTTCAAACAATATGGTACTGCAACAACAGTCGGAAGTTAAGTTATGGGGATGGTCGGCGCCTGCAGAGAAAATTTATGTTACCACATCATGGAATAATAAAACAGATTCCACTGTAGCTACAAGGGATGCCAACTGGCAAATCAGCATCAGCACACCCCGGGCAGGCGGGCCTTATACCATTACATTAAAAGGATACAATACCATCATTCTTGATAATGTGCTCATCGGCGAAGTATGGGTTTGTTCAGGCCAGTCGAATATGGAATGGAGTTATTACAACGGGCTGCAGGATATAAAAGCAGAACTGCCTTCCTGCTACAACAGCAACATCCGTTTTTTCCATATTCCCAAAACCACGTCTTTATATCCGCAGGATAATTGTGAAGGCAAATGGGTGGTATGTGATTCCAATACATTAAAAGGTTTCAGCGCTGTGGGCTATTTTTTTGGAAAGAAAATAAACCAGCAACTGAATGTACCCGTAGGGCTGGTCAATGCAAGCTGGGGTGGGACACCAGCCGAAGTATGGGCGCCTGCTGAAGTGGTGAATAATGATCCGCAACTGAAAGAAGCCGCTGCCAAACTGCAGCCTTTTAACTGGTGGCCTTATTTGCCCGGGTATGCATACAATGCCATGATTGCCCCCCTTACAAATCACCAGGTTGCCGGCGCAATATGGTACCAGGGTGAAAGCAATACCGGCACCAGTTCAACTTACCAGCTTCTTTTTACAGGTATGATTGATGCATGGAGAAAAGCATGGAAAAAAGAATTTCCTTTTTATTATGTGCAGATAGCGCCGTTTACTTATGGCAATAAACACATCTCTGCATTGCTGCGTGAAGCGCAAACTGCCAGTTTATCTTTTCCCAAAACAGGTATGGTGGTTGTAACAGACCTTGTTGATAATGTAAAAGACATTCATCCGCAAAACAAACATGATGTGGGTTACCGCCTCGCCAACTGGGCACTGGCGGAAACTTACCGGCAGGGCGGCCTTGTTTATAAAAGCCCCACATTTAAGAACATCGTGGTTAAAGACGATAAAGCAACCATTTATTTTAATGACGCCCCGAATGGTTTTATGCTGAAGGGAAATAAAGCGACAGCATTTTTTATTGCAGGAGACGACCGGCAATTTGTTCCTGCTGATGTAAAAATTGAAAAAGACCATATCGTTGTCAGCAGCAAAACAGTTAAAAACCCTGTTGCTGTAAGATATGCTTTCAGCAATACAGGCATTGGAAATTTGTTCAGCAAAGAAGGTTTGCCGGTGTGCCCCTTCCGCACCGATGATTGGGAGGTGGATACGGGCAAAGAATCACAATAACCGGAAGCAACGTTTCTTTAACAGTGTGTGTCATTAGGGTAAATCCATGTGATGAAAGGTATTTGGTTATTTATACTGACGGGCATTTTTTTTACTGCTGCATGTGAGAAAGCCCCTTTTGGAACAACAGATGTGGCATGCAGTTGCGCCCCGCCTCCTGATAGTGCAACCGTTACTGTTGATTACGGTAAAAAGGCAACCGTTTACAAGTGCTGCGAAAATGAAATCAATATTGCTTTTGCAAAAGTTTTACAAGATTCACGCTGCCCCACAGGCGTGGCATGCCCCTGGCAGGGTACTGCTATAATTGGCATTACAGTAAATGATGAAGACCTTATTACTGCAATTGAAATAAATAACCCCATCACAAAAAAAATACTGGGTATAAACTACAGCATTCAGTTGCTTGAGTTAAACCCTTATCCGGATTCTTCAGGGCCGGTTAATCCCAACGCATATAAAGCTAAGATCATGCTGAAAAAAGGCTGATGCTGCTTTTGACAGACTACTTTTTATAACACGATTTCATAACCCCGGGTTTATCATCTCGAAGGAGCGGATCGAAGGTTATGTGCGCATGTGCCGCTATTACCTGATGCAGTTCTTTAAGGTTTGGGTATGAAAATAAAAAAGCCCAGCCACGCTCAACTCATTAGCCAGGCCGCATACTTGAACTATTTTTATTTTTAATGATATACTTGCGCCAGAATGGGGGTAGAAGATGTCCCTATTTTTTTACTCCCATTATTATTAAAAGCATCCATGGAATCACTAATGACAAAACCACTAAAACACCCTTTAATTTACGCTTATCTTGTGGCTCATCTTTCCAATATTTCTTTAATTGATGGTATTTATTTTTATACTTGAAAAAATTAATGATGACAAAAACAAAAAAAATTGTGAGTCCGATGTATGCGATTAACTTAGCATATGGCACCGTTTCGTGTCTATGCCATATTAATCTGGCAATAAAAATACAAATGTTTCCAATTATCAAAACCTGCAACATACTTACTGCAAGCACAGCTGTTATGCTATTCCTCCCATCCCATTTAAAATAAGCCTGAGTTACTCTATAATAGATATAATCAAAAAAAAATGATTTCATTTTATTTTTTTGTTTTTCGCCGTTGTTGGTGTTTTTCATCGCTTGTGTGCGGCGGCCGCACCAGCAACTTTTAATTGCAGACTGCCGTAACAAGCTGTTTGTATTTTGCTGGTTTAAGCAACATTCTCCATTCCGGTACCGAGTTTCTAAAATATCCGGACAGGCATGCATTGATGAAGGCTAATATATAACTTTTGCTTTGAATCCTGTTGTTGGTGATGCTATGCTGCAATGCCATCTGCACGAACACCAACAACGGCGGAAAAAAATAACATCTTGTAAGCTAAAAACAAAAGACTGCAAAAGTTTCCAAAACCTTTGCAGTCCTTCACCATCTGTTCCCGGCTCGTAGCTCTCAACTAATGGCTCACAGCTTTCACCTACACTTCTTCCTTCACTGTCTTATTGTACTCATCAGAAAGTTTGCGCTGTATTTCAAAAGGCACAGGGGCATATTCGCGGAAATACATTTTAAACTTTGCCCTGCCTTGTGTAATAGA
>JANRKT010000281.1:0-19100 GCA_033763355.1 Chitinophagaceae bacterium
AGCGCAGGCCCCTCATTTCTTCTTTACAAGGTTAATGGCAAGGGTTAAAAGGGATGAAATTACCATGTGGGAGAGAACCATCGCATTTATTACAAGGCCTGCAACAGCTTTTGGCGGTGTGGCTTTGGTAATTGTTTTAAATGTTGCTGCATTCTTAAGCCAGCCCGGAAACGGGAACGACAATACCACGCAGGCAGAAATAACCACGACGGAAGAATACATGCTGGCCACCGCCAGTGATTATGATGATGATAACAATGAAGTTTATGCAGGCGCTGACAAAAAATAAAGTTTTGCTTTTTATCATTGGCTTTCTGTTGCTGGCCAACATAGGCATTTTGCTGTCGTTTGCATGGAAAAAAGATTACAGCAGGAAAGAAGTGAGGGCTGAAAGGCCTGATCTGTCCATGGGTTATTTCCTGAAAAACGAAATCGGGTTCAGCGAACAGCAAACGGGGGAATATGAAAAAGAGAAACAGGCTTACCGCATAGCAAGAAAACCTCTGTTTGAAGAACTGAGTACATCAAAAAGCAATTTTTTTAAATTACTCGGTGATTCAACCGTTACAGAAGCCGCTCTGGATTCCGCTTCAACCGTAATAGGAGAAAAGCAAAAGGCCATTGACATGCAGGCATTCAGCCACTTTAAAAGAATGAGGGAAATGTGCACAGCAGAACAACTCCCAAAATTTGATGCCAAAATACAGGAGCGGATACGTATCATGATAAACCCTTTCAAAAAAGGCGGGTGGCATAAAGAAGACAGCCTGAAACAAAAAAAGTAGTTTTTATATGTAATAAGGGTGAATATTCAGTACAACCCGTTTCGCAGATGGTGGAACGGGTTTTTATTTTATAGCCCCATCCATTCCTTAAAGGCCGCTGCATTTTCCTGGCTTATTACAATCTCTTTGTTTTTACAGGCAGGTCAAGCTTTATTCTAAAGCGTCTGCTCTATCTCCAAAGTCAGACTTTGGGTAGGAAAAGATATACCCAGGTATCAAAACTGCAGCACTGGATATAAAAATTTCACCGGCGACCATCATTGGAGCGCTTACCGGGAAGCAGCAAACTGTCGGAGGATGCCGGTGGAAGTATGCACACTGAAAAATTCTTTGTGGAACATTTTTCCTTTTGCACAAAATATTAGGAAAAAACATTTACTGCAAATAAATGCATACTCTTAGAATTTAAAAAAATAATACACCGACATTTCTTTTTGTGTACACCTGTCATTATAACGATATGATGAAAATGGAGACAACACTAATAACTGAATACCAATAATAAATACGTACATAACATTGAACGCAGAAACAATTTAAACGAATGAATGATTGATTTTTTTCGTGTTAAATTATCATTATACCCATTTGCCCCTATTGCAATTCTGAAAACTAGTTTTTTATCTTCACCACGAGTTCAACCAAACTAAACCT
The DNA here is from genome assembly GCA_033763355.1 of Chitinophagaceae bacterium. Taxonomy (GTDB): domain Bacteria; phylum Bacteroidota; class Bacteroidia; order Chitinophagales; family Chitinophagaceae; genus JANRKT01. The sequence goes on from JANRKT010000281.1 coordinate 1,440, forward strand.
TTACTAAGCAACCAACTGCTATGAGGAAGATATTATCATTCCTTCTTCTCTTTGTGTGCAAATCACTGCACAGCTATTGTCCGGAATCAATTCTGCGGACATTTCAGACGGTTCACCAAATAAGGGAAATTACTGGTTCTATTCACTACAGGACACCTTCCACAAGGGGTGGGGTACTTTATTTACTGGCAAACAAATACTCTCAAATAAATTCAAAGAGTTTTCACATTCTAAATTTTTCATTGTTATGAGTTCAGCGATCACCCTTCCAAGAACTGGCCAAAGAACCAAAGCCAATAAAAAAATAATCATGAAAAGATTTCTCTTTTTAGGACTGATATTGACGGTACTTCAGAATTCCGTTTTTCCGCAGTGTGGAACAACTAACCTTGCATTAAACAAACAAACAACTGTTTCAAGCACGAACCCCAATGGCGGAGGGCCAGATCATCAGGGCCCGCAGGCGGTAGATGGAAGTTTGAGTACGTCATGGTGGTCAGCAGACAATACTGCGAACAATAATAACACAACTGATTTTGTTCAATGGCTGTATGTTGATCTTACACAGGCCTATAACATTTGTCAGGTGGTGGTGAAGTGGGATAATGACTACCGGGCCCTGAATTTTAAGGTACAAGTGTCAAGTGACGCAAGCAACTGGATTGATTTGGCAACAAAGACTGATAATACTTCTGCCATCAATACATTTGATGTCAGTGGTTCGGGAAGATATGTGCGGATACATGCCACTCGATTGGCTGTATTCTGGGCTAATAATTACTCATTGGCTGAATTGGAAGTGTACAATTCTGTCAACAACAATCCGCCGACCGTAAGTATTACTGACCCGGCAAACAACGGCAATTTTACCTCAGGTAGTAATATCAATATTAATGCTACAGCAGCAGACAGTGACGGGAGTATTACGAAAGTTGAGTTCTACCAGGGCGCTACCAAACTGGGTGAAGACCTAACATCACCTTACAGTTACACCTGGACAAGCGTGGCTTCCGGTTCTTACTCACTCACCGCAAAAGCTACTGATAATCTTGGAGCCGTAACCACATCATCTGCAATAAATATTACTGTGAGCAGTAATCTAGCACCAACAGTTAGTATTACAAGCCCATCAAACAATTCTCACTATACAAGCGGAGGTAACATAACCATAGATGCAAATGCAAGCGACCCGGATGGCTCAATAACCAAAGTGGAATTCTACTTGGATTATACCTTACTCGGAACCGACCTGACTGCCCCATATAGTTATACGCTGAACAATGTTACAGCAGGTGCGCTTTCATTTACGGCCAAAGCATTTGATAACAACAATGCAACGACTACTTCCTCAGCAGTAATTGTAAATGCCAGCTCTGTCTGGTCATTAACGGGCGTTACGGGTACAACTGTGGGAAATAATTTCCTGGGAACCACAGACAATAAAGATTTGGTTGTAAAAACCTATAATCAGGAGCGGATGCGGGTAGGCAGCGGCGGTAATGTTGGTATAGGTACAACGAATATTACAGATGCAGGATATAAACTTTTTGTAGAAACCGGCATACGAACCCGCAAGATAAAGGTTGATCAGACTGCATGGCCTGATTATGTTTTCGACAAAAAATACCAATTACCAACTCTGCAATATGTTGAACAATATATCCGGAGGCACAAACACCTCCCTGATGTTCCTTCAGCAAATGAAATAGAAACACAAGGTCTTAACCTTGGTGACAACCAGGCTGTTCTGCTGCGCAAAATTGAAGAACTTACTTTATATATACTTGAATTAAACAAAAAAGTGGAAGATCAAAACAAAAAGATGAAGGAGCAGGATGCACGAATTGAAAAACAGGCTTTACAACTCAGGAAAATAGCAAGTAAAAAAACTAACAAGCAATAGCCTAAAAATTTTCAAATGAAAGGTATCTCCAGGGTTATCATATTGTCAATTGGGCTGATTGCGAGTGTGCGGGCTTATGGGCAGGATAGCAGTGTGCTTATACAGAACAAGGCGGATAAATACCTGAAATCAGTGAACGAAAAGACAGTTGATTTTAACCGGAAGATTGAAAGGTTCACCTCCAAAGCTTTAAAAAGGGTACTGCGCCAGGAACAAAAGATGAAGAAAAAGCTCTTGAAGACTGATTCATTGCTGGCAGCTAAACTGTTTCCTTATTCTATAGATTCGTTGCAGAAGCTGCAAAAATTTTTCAATAATCAGACTGATAAAGTAAAACGTCCGAGCGATGTTAACTATTTCCCATATCTGGATACCCTGACACAATCGCTAGCTTTTCTGGAAAAATCTGAGCATTTGTTTGAGGGGATAAATGCCAATAAGAAATATGTTACAGATGTAATTGTCAAAGTGAAAGTAATGGAGAAAAACATGGAAGGTGTCAAAAAAGTTCAGGAATTCTTAAAAGACAGAAAAGCAATATTGAAAGCAAATTTGAAAAACTTCCCGGCGCTTTCAAAATACATCAAACGGGTTAACAAAGAGGTTTATTACTATACTGCTCAGATTAATGAATACAAAACAATATTGTCTGATCAGGCCAAAATAGAACAGCTCGTGTTAAGCGCAATCAGGGAACTACCCGCTTTCAAAAAACTAATGAGTGACAATTCACAGCTTTCCGGATTATTTGGCATGACTACAATTCCTTCCTTTTCTTCCGGCAGCAATGCAGTGGTAAACGGTATTCAACCGAGGGCCGCGGTACAGCAGGCAATTCAAACCAGCCTTGGGGGATCTGGCTCTAATGTTTCTCAAATGGTAACTCAGCAGTTGGGACAGGCACAGGCAACAGTTGAAAAACTGCGGAATAAACTCAATGAATTGGGGGCTATGGATGATAATGAGGTCCCTGATTTTAAGCCTAAAAATTTACGCACAAAATCTTTTTGGAAAAGAGCAGAGTATGGATTTGATATGCAGTTTTCGAAAGCAAATAATCTTCTGCCTTCATCAGGAAATATAGCATTTATGTTGGGATACAAACTGAGTGAGCGGAATAATATTGGCTTCGGAATAGGGTATAGGTCGGGATTTGGTAAAAGCTGGAATAATCTGAGCTTGACACATGAAGGAATCAGCCTGAGAACCTATGCCAATTGGAGAATTAAGGGGGGGATTTATCTCCAAGGCGGGAGTGAATGGAATTACAATTCGAGGTTCAGGCGTATTCAGCAACTGAAGGATGTTTCCATGTGGGAGCACAGTGCCTTATTGGGAATCAGTAAAAAGTATAATGTGTCAAAGAAACTGAAGGGAAATATTCAGGTCTTATACGATTTTTTGCATAAACAGCATGTAAATGCACAACCTGTATTATTCAGAATCGGGTTTGGGTTTTAAGAAAAAACTAAAGTTAATCAATAGCACATTGTATGAAAAAAGTACTTGCTTTTTTGCTTTTAATCAGTTTTGAAAAAATTGTTTTTTGTCAGGTAAGCCCTCAAACCGGTAGTGCTTCAATTACCATACCGGTGTTCAACTGGCAGGATGATAAAAGCCGGCTCAACTCAGCAATAGCGTTAAGTTATAATTCAGGAAATGGATTAAAAGTAAACGAGGTGGCATCCAATATCGGCCAGGGATGGAGTATGTCCGGTGGAGGCGTGGTTACAAGAATGCAGATTGGGGAGCCCGATGATCAGAAGCCGAGAGAGGGCAGTGGCTTAGACGATTTAACCAAATATCCGGCAGGGTACCTGTACAATAGTGTGAATCCGTCTGCAGGATGTCCGACTGCTTTGACAAAGTACCCCATTTACGAGGATAAAAATCATCTGTATAAGCAGCATAATCTTTTAGCAGCTGACAGGGAACTTGACCGCTTTGCGTTTCAGTTTAACGGGAGAAGCGGAATGTTTGTACTTGATAAGAACAACGGCGACGTGGGTGTATCTCTTGGAGATAACACATTAAAAATCTGGTTCAGCAGAAATGAATCCACCATGGCTGCATATGGTTGCAGAACAACCATTTCTGAATTTAATATCCAGGATGAAAATGGGCTGATATATAAATTCAATCTGATAGAAAAAACAAAAATTCTAAAATTCGGCTATTGCGATTCACGCTTTACCACAATACGGACCCAGCCCAAATTTGAAGGCGGCAAGGTTTATTATGAAGCCGGATTCGATCCGGATTATCTTTCAAATCCTTATTTTGATCAGGTCGTTAATCCATATATTGTAAACAGCTGGTATCTTTCAGAGATACTGGATCCTTTAACCCAGCGAAAAATAAATTTCAATTATGTTACCAGGAATATTAATACGGCTTCCGGCTCAAATATTACCCACTATGACGAAAAGGATTATTCAGTAATCTCCCATGCCACTTCAATTACACAAACGCCCGAGCTTTCTACTATTACTTTTCCGGACGGGCACTATGTTGGATTTAATTACGGTAATCCAAGGATTGATTTAAATGGCGGCTATGCATTGGCTTCAATTGACGTAAAGTACCAGGAAAGGTACTTGTCCCGGTATCAGCTTGCGACCAGTTACTTTATTTTAAACCGTTTCGGCACTCCGGTTAGCAATGCCCAGAAAAAGAATGCCCGCCTGTGCCTCTTGTCGGTTAAAAAAATTGGCGTTGACATGAAAGATGAAGAAGAACCTTATTATTTTGACTACTATACCGGCTCCAATGCTCCTGATGATTTTGTGCCTCCGCCATTTTTTTATGCAAGGGATAACTGGGGATATTACAATGGGGATAACAGTAAATCTGCCACCAATACAGCAATTAATCTTTTTACTCCACTAAATGAATTGAATAATACCCAGCTCAAAGGACTTTGCTTTCTTCGGGATGGCAACACCAATGCAGTTCTTACTGCTAAGCCCGGATACGCAAAGAATGGATTGCTAAAACAGGTTATTTATCCAACAGGCGGCACACTAAAATACGAATATGCACAAAATGAGGCCATACTAAACAGCACCAATACAACAGTAGGCGGAGTGCATGTCTCAAAGACCATTGTAACTGACGGAGGGTATTCAAATGATTGTAACAATCAGATTATTACAAACTATACCTACGGTTCAGATGAGAGCAATACCCAATCTTCGCTTTGGGGAGTTGAAATGCCGGTTCATTCAATGGTGATGAATAGCTACTATGAACCAGAGTACAAATACTTTTATTACAAACCTCCCTTCAGTTTTGGCTGCGATTATCGCTACCAGTATCCGGGTATTTTATCCAGGGAACAGGCGATCAGCCTTACCACTATGCAGCAATTTTTACAGGTAGTAACTCAGGTACTTGATGTGGTAGGCGGGGTTATGACTATTGTGGATATAGTCAGTCTGACACTTAAGGCCACACCAGCAGCCTGGATAGCGGTAATTGTAGATATCATAGGAAGTTTGGTGACGATTATCATTTCATGTACAACAGACCGGAGCAAAAGCGAAACGACAACACTCTGTTACAATTCCGATCTAAAAAGTTCTAACCCACTCCCCACTCAGTTTAAGCGGGTTGAGGTCACGGAAAGCTCGGGAGGTAATGGAAAAACAATTATGGAATTTACCAGCCCGGATGATTATCCCATCTGGGAGCCAACCAACCCTGCATTTTCAATGAAGCAGCGATTTGCATTCTGGGCCTATGGGTTACCTAAGAAAACAACCGTTAAAGATGCAGCAGGAAATATCATACGGCAATCAGAAAATGGATATTATTTTACCAATGCAAAAAGAGGGTTCGAACCTCACCCCGGGCTTTTAGGCTACCCTTCCTGTAAATGCCTTGTTACAAGAAGTTCCTCTGTACGCAATACCACTTGGGAGAACCCCGACTACTATAACGCACCCTATTCAAGCATTAACCAGTCTAACAGCGAAATGCTTGTAGATATTTACGATGTGTATTCCGGCCGTGTTGAATTAATAGAATCTTATGAGAGGGTTTTTAAATCCGGGACTTCATCCCAGTATCTCGAAACCAATACCTCATTTGGTTACAACAACAACAACTTCCAGGTAAATAAGGTAACAACTACACAAAGTAACGGGGACATCAACATAAAAGCAATCAAATACAGCAACGATTACACTACCGGTATATTTACTACATTGAACCAGAATAATATTGTTGGTTTACCGGTATCAACTACCACTGCAGTAATTAAAAGCGGAGGAAGTTACGTAAGCCAATACATGAGTGAAATTGTGACAGAATATACTTCTTTGACCACCGGCGATATTAAGCCTTACCGGACACTTGAAAGGAGATTCAGCCAGCCGCAATTGCTAAGTAATTTTTACCAGGGGCCGGGTCATCCGTCAAACCCTGCGGATTATAAAGAAATACAGAACCTTTCTTATGATGTTGCCGGCAATTTAACCGGAATGAAAGATGAAGGCAGCCGTACGGTATCCAATATTTACGATTACAATGACAAGTATGTTGTGGCATCTGTAATCAATGCAGAACCGGTACTTGATAAGATTGCCTATACCAGTTTTGAAACACAAAGTATGGGCGGATGGACCTTGGGCGGTACGGCTGGTTACAGCAGCTCTTCATCTGTTACGGGTAAGAGATCGTTGGTTTTATCCGCTTCCAATAGTTTGTCCACTAACCTCAACACAGCAAAACCTTACCGTCTCTCATTTTGGGCAACTAACAGTGGGGTTACCGTTGCAGGAAATGCTACTTTAACAAAATCAGCACCTGCTATTAACGGATTTACCTATTACGAATATAGCATTGCGCAAGGCACTGCCACTGTCAGCTTAAGCGGCACTGCTACCATTGATGAACTAAGAATAAATCCTCAAACTGCAAGGATGAGAACGATCACTTTTGATCCTCTCATTGGCAAAACATCGGAATGTGATGAAAATAACCGGATCACCTATTATGAATATGATGCATTGGGTCGCCTTCAGCTTGTAAAAGATGATTATAAAAACATCATCAAAATGTATGAGTACAATACGGCGGCTAATATGCAAACCTCCTGCCCGGCGACTTACTATAATAAAACAGTTACCGAAGTGTTTACCAAAGATGACTGTGGAACTGGGTTTATAGGCAGCAATGTTACTTATACCGTTCCTGCCAATAAATACAGCTCAACCATCAGCCAGGCAGCGGTTGATTTGCTGGTGGAAGATGAACTGAATAATTACGGTCAGGCTTATGCTAATGCAAATGGCACCTGCATACAGGTTTACTATAATACGGTTCAAACGGGCACATTTACAAAGCAGGGCTGTCCGCTTGGGATGAAAGGTATAGCTGTTGTTTACAATGTGCCGGCTAACAAATACTCGTCCATCATCAGCCAGGCAGATGCCAACCAAATGGCGCTTGATGAAATTGAAGCCAATGGACAGGCACTTGCCAATGTACCAACTATGGATTATTGCACTAATGATACAACATCCGTCTGGAGAGGAACAGGCCAGGTGCAGTGCAATGTAAATTCAAGCGGTGTTTTTACCGGAGAACAATTGGTTGAGGTTATCAGCATCAACCCTAACAGCCCAACCTACAATCAAAAAATGTGGATAAACACCGGCCCCAATACGGCCGAATGTACTAATCCGCCAATGACTAATCTCACATACACCAATACCACCAGTACCTATGTGTATGTTCAGCTGAAAAATGTTGCAACCAATTATATGTACAATTTTACCCTCCCTTCAGGAGTGAGCACCAGCACAGTAGCCGGGCAAATACCTGTAGGTCCATATGATGTCACCATGACATCATCAGACGGTCTGCCGCATTATTACAGGATATATAACTATATACAAACTGGTGTGACAACGTTCAATGCCTCGAATGTACCGTTGTGCAGTGTTTGTGCGTCAATTACCGTTCAATAAACTTAAAAACCGAACATATGAAGTTGTTTTTAATTGCGTTTCTGTTCATACTGGCAGTTTCAGCGGCATCAGGGCAAAGCAGTACGTTGTACAACCTGAATTTCCCGGGCCTGGATAGCGATACCATCAGGCTGAACAATTATCAAGGGAAAAAAGTAATTGTAGTGGAGTTTCATGCCGGACAACCTGATATACAAAACTTGTTATTCCTGGATACCCTGTACAGAAACCATGCTGCACAGATTGTTGTTATTGCAGTGCCGGTGGATGATTTTGGAACTCCCATGTCATCTGCTGCCCTCCGAAATCTGTTGCGGGATACACTACAGGTAATCTTTCCTGTTGCCGGAATTAGTAAAGCCAAAAAACAAAATGGCAGCAACCAGCACGAACTCTTAAAATGGCTGACCCATAAATCACAGAACTGGAGGTTCGATGCGGATGTAACTGTTTCCGGAGAAGTGTATGTAGTAAATGAAAACGGGGTTTTATTCGCCACATTAAAACAGCAGACCGCCCAGCAGCAATCATCCCTGCTGCAGGAGTTAATAAACCTGCAGGTAAATTGAAATGATGGAGCTCTCTTGTCAGTTTTAATTGATAATTGAGATCTATGAAACAGTTTTTAAGAAAGTGAATGGTGTGCAAACGTAGTATTGTTTTGAATAAACTAAATAAAAAATGCCGGTGCTTTAAACAATGGCAACGGCAGGATTTTTAGTGAACAGAAAATTCTAAAGTCAAATCTTTTTCAAATGGATAAAGTTAAATCTGCCTGGCGGTATTTTTTCACCACGATCGTTTTAGTATTTACGGGCTTTCATTCGTTTGCACAGCTTTCCATTTTTGATGTTGCACCCATTAACGGCAATTATCATTTTTCATATACACAGACGCCTGAAAAATTAGTTCCTCTTTATCCTCTGTTTACCGGCAGCTCATATCAATGGGAGCAAAGTATAACTCCTTTAAACGACTTTACCACAATAGCAGGGGCAACCAGCGCAGACTATACATTTACATCACCGCTTACTCAAACAACCTGGTTCAGAAGAAAGATTACATTGGCAACCGGGGCCAATTTTTACTCCAATAGTATTAAGATAGAATTGGTATCAGCCAACTGGGAAAATCAAAATTATGTACGTAATCATAGTGTATTGGTTTCTGCTGTTACAACCTGGCAGGCCGTAGATCAATTACCCATCGGCCAAAAACTGCAAACCACGACTTACCTCGATGGTTTGGGGAGGGCAATACAAAGTGTAAGTAAAGAAACCGCCACCCCAAATGCTGCACAACCCAATTTATGGGGCGATATGGTTCAGTTTTATAAATATGATGCATTGGGAAGACAACCTCTTCAATACTTACCATATACCACTGCTACGGAGCCTGGTAAATTTAAAACTACAGCACTCACCGAACAACCGCAATACTATACAACTGTTTACAATGAAACATCAGCTTTCAACAGCATTACATTTGATAATAGTCCTCTCAACAGGGTTTTTAACACAAAATCAGCAGGAACATCCTGGGCGGCAAGCGCAGGAAACTCAGCATTGTATGACCTGAACAGTGCTTCAGATAACGTCCGGATATTCAGCGTCGGTTACAACACCGGTGATGCTCCTGTTAGTTCAGGAACGTATGCCGCCAATACACTAATCAAAATAACACATACCGATGAAAACGGAAAGAGTGTTATTGAATTCACTGATAAGAACGGCCAGTTAATTCTTACCAAAACACAGATTGACGACAACCCCTCTCCCACATCGCATTCAGGATGGATTTGTGTGTATAGCATATATGACGATTTTGGGCTATTGCGATACCGCATACAGCCTGAAGGGGTAAAATGGCTTGAACCAAACGGCTGGTCTTTTTCCGGTACTGATGGGCAAAAGGTATTGGCCGAACAATGCTTTAGGTATGAGTATGACGAACAGGGAAGAAATACATTGAAAAAGGCACCTGGGGCTAAAGAGCTTTTAATGATTTATGACCAGCGGGACAGGGTGGTGTTTATGCAGGACGGCAACCAGCGACTCAAATCACCGGCTGAATGGACGGCCAACCTGTATGATGAACTGGACAGGCCTGTTATAACAACGCTGTACCACACCAACAAAACAGTTGCTGCCCTTCAGGCAGATATTAATAACGCAGTAACCATCAGCACGGTTACCGTTACCAACCAGGCAACCCCGCTCATTAACCTTGTAGTTAATATCCGTCAGCAAAGCATTAACCTTTATACTGCCCAAAGCGGTATTGAGTTTACCCCAGGTTTTGAAAGCGCCGGCAATGATGCATTCACCGCTGAAATAAACGGATCGGCTACATCGCAGCCTGTAACAGTAACAACAGCCACTTATACCAATCCCATTACTCAATCTGATTTAAACAACAATTCTGTCAGTACTATTCTCAAATATTTTTTTTATGATAATTACACGTTCAGTTCAGTCAAATCTTTTGACAACAATTTTGATAACGGACTTGCCTATAGTAACGGCGACCCCATAGCGCCATCAGAGCGCACCATAAACATGGTAACCGGCACCATGACAAGGGTACTGGGCACCAGTACATTTCTTACTTCTACTATTTATTACGATGATGAGGGCCGCTCAATACAAAGTATTGAAGACAATATTAAAGCAGGAATTGATATTACCACACTGCAGTACCAGTTTGATGGCCGGGTGCTCAGCACCAATACCAAACATTCCGCTGCTGGTTCAGGTTATTACAGTTTCAGCACGGTAACCAAAAACCTGTTTGATAAAATCGGAAGGGTAAATGGTATTCAAAAGAAATTCGGAGCCAATGATTTTAAAACCATAGCGGAGTATGCCTTTGATGATATGGGCAGGCTGAAAACCAAAAGGCTTGACCCCGGTTATACAGGCTCGGGTAAAAATGAACTGGAATCACTTGAATACAGTTACAATATCAATGATGAAATTACCGGCATTAATAAGGATTACGCACTTAAAACCCCGGGCAAATACAGCAAATGGGGCAATTTTTTTGGCTTGTACATTGGTTACGACAACAGGGATGGCGTATTTGCCAATGCGCAATTAGATGGACATGTAACAGGAACACTGTGGACGACTATGGGTGATGATGCCCAGCGTAAATACGACTTTACTTATGACAATGCAGGCCGGCTGATCAATGCCCTCTTTAAGGAAAAACAAAACCCGGGTGATGCCTGGAGCAGCACAAAAATGGATTTTTCCGTAACCGGGAGAAATGGCAAAATAGAATATGACCTCAATGGCAACCTGCAATACATGCTGCACAAAGGGGTGCTGCCGGGTAACCCCACTCCGGTAACCGTTGATGATCTTCAATACACCTATGCCAGCTTCAGCAATAAACTTTTAAAGGTTACTGATAATGGAAACCTGGGCGCTACCAACGGCAAGCTTGGAGATTTTACTGACGGCACCAATGCCACCAATGACGATTATGTATATGATGATAACGGCAACCTGGTGATTGATCTGAACAAGAATGCCAAAGACCTGAACAATGTAACTGGTGCAAACGGCATACGCTATAACCACCTCGATAAACCGGAGGAAATACGCATCGTTGGTAAGGGCGTGATAAAATTTGTTTATGATGCAGATGGTACCAGGCTCCAGAAATTATATACAGCCGAAGGAAGCACAACCACTACAACCACAACATACATAAATGAATTTGTGTACCAGGACGACAACCTGCAATACTTCAATTTTGAAGAAGGCAGGGTACGGCTATTACAACCTGTAGCGCAAAATAATGGTTACGACTTTTTAACCATAGAAGGCAATATGGATTTGCCCGGCGGCAAACGCGGTGCATACGATTTTTTCATCAGGGATTACCTCGGTAATGTGAGAATGATATTAACAGAAGAAACCCATGCCGGCAGCAATGCCTGCACAATGGAAACCCAGAGGGCGGCCAATGAAGAACCCCTGTTTGGCCAGGTGGATGCGAACGGCAATCCTGTATCAGGAAATGAAGTGCAGGCACGTTTTCCGGTTGCCAATATTCCCGGCCAGTCAGGCGGTAATGGCTGGCAAAATGCCACAATCGGCAACCATGTGAGCCGCATCGGTAACCTGACCGGCAAAAAAATAGGGCCTAACACCTTATTGAAGGTAATGGCCGGCGACCAGGTAAGCGCCACAACCATTTATTATTACAAAGACCCGGTAGTGAACCAGGCTGGCGGTACATCATTAATATCTGATCTGCTGCTCTCCCTTACACAGGCCATAACGGGAAGCAATATTACTTCCGCAATTACCAAAGGCGCTGCATCCAATATTACTACCCAGCTGGGCGGCAGTACCCCTTTTACTTCCATCGCCAACCCGGATGCAAATAATGCCAATGGCAATAACCCCAAAGCATATTTATCGGTATTGTTTTTTGATGAGCGTTTCAATTTTGTAAGCGAAGGCAGTGCATCTGTCCGTGTCAGTTCTTCAGGAAATGGCGCCCCTGCGCTGGTGCTGGCCAATATTAAAGCGCCCAAAAACGGCTATGCCTATGTGTATGTAAGCAACCAGAGCGATGAGATGGTTTATTTTGATAACCTGCAAGTAGCAAACAACCGCGGCCGTATTGCGGAGGAAAATCATTTCTACGCTTACGGGTTAAAGGTTGCCGCCATCAGCAGCCATAAACTGCCCGATGCCAACGAAGGGCATTTAACCAATAAAGATTTATACAACGATAAGGAACTTATTGATGAGGCAGACCTGAACTGGTACGACTATGGTTTCCGTTATTACGACCCGCAAATTGGAAGGTTCCCGCAACTTGACCCGCTTACGGATGATTACCCATATTATACCCCCTATCAGTTTGCAGGCTGTGAGCCAATAGCAAATGTTGATGTGGACGGGCTGGAACCGGCAAAGGCAATTGAGTTCGCAAAATCAATGCCCGGTTCTTCAATATTGCAAACGAAAAGCGGCTGGGGTGTACTTTCAAATGCAAATGGCGCATGGACATTTACAAGATTTAGTGCAGCCGCTGCAACGCAGACAGCAAGCAACTCGACAAGGTTGTGGGGTCTATTAAAAGGACTAGGCGGACTAGTAGAGGCTGGGGTAGGTGCTGTAGGCGGAATTGTTACTTCATGGACAGGAGTAGGCGCAATTGCAGGTGGAGCAGCAGTATTGCATGGTTCTGATGTAGCAGCATCAGGGTTTACGCAACTTTGGACTGGAAAAGAAACTCAGTCATTTACTGAGCAAGGTATTAGTAATGGGCTGGAGGCTCTTGGAGTATCACCGGATAATGCTGGTACTATTGCAGGTTATGCAGACGGTGGTATAAGTATTGGTTTAAGTGCAGGAGCCGGAACGGCAAGAAATGCTCCATTGTTAACAAAGAAACCGCCATCTCCACAACGACCTACTTCGGTTTTTAGGGGTGGTGAAAAAGGTAAGTTATTAGCGCTGAAAAAAATTTTGGAAAGAAACCATCTTCCAACAATGGATGGCTTACGAAAGGCTGGTTTTAAAATTTCAGAAAAACAAGGTAGCGCTATTCAGATGCTATATAAAGAGCATAGAGACTTTATTTCAACAGGTAGCAGTGAAGCCTCCAAAGCTTTCAGGCAAATTGAGGCAAATTTGTTGAGGCAAGGTAAATTTATGGAAGCTTTTGAATTAAATGCAAATAGGCTACTTTCAACATATGGAAACAAATATAAAGCGGCAATAGATGAAGCTCGGCAATATTTTCAAGATGAAATAATTCCAATTCTTAGTGGACAACTTAAATAGTTTTCATCCTAATAGCAGACTAACATGGAAATAAAGTATTTTCCTAACGAAGGCATAGAAATAAATGGCTCAAATTTTAAATGGGGAAGTCATAGAGAAATTATAAGGGAATTATTAGGCCAAGAACATAAATCTGCGGATTCCGTCATTGATGTAAGTGAATATTTTGAAGGAGATACAAAACACAACATCGAACAGAGGAGGGATGTTTATGAGAATTATAAGCAAAGCGAAAGCTATTTTTTTTTAAACTACGATAATATGGATACTTTAAAAGAAGTTGAAATTCACAAGGGAAATAAAATTATTATTGAACATATCACAATCGATTTTTCGATGAAATTATCAGAAGTAATAAATAGGCTAAAGTTAATATCTGATCAATATGTTAAGTTAAAATCTGGATACTACTTCTTTAAAAATATTAAAGTGACTATTACTGATGCAAAAACGTTAGGCGGAAAAGGAAGTATTTTAAGTTACTTTTATTGTGCAGCTAGTACCAAACATTTAGAAAATGAATAGAGTAATTGATTTGCCGGGAAAGAAATCAATCACAAAATAATACCTTGATTTCGTTTTAATTTTAAAATGCAGATTGCAGATAATATTTTTGCATAAATCAGATTAAAAAAATGAACAAGATAAAAGGAAGTTTTTTGACGATTTTTTTTGCAGTGACCTGCATTTTTATTTTTTCCTGCAATACCAATAGCGGCAAGAAAAACACTGCAGGCGATGAAAAGCATCGCCTAGGCTTAAAACTTGCATCAGGCACAAAATATTACTATACCCTCAATAACCAGACCCAATCTGAATTGGAGGTGGATGGTAAGGAAGTAAATAACAGCAGTAAAACGGAGATAGGGCTATTCTACGATATTTTGAAAGACTCTGCAGGTAACTTCCAACTGAAAATAACTTATGACAAGCTGCATATTACTTTAAAAAACAAAGATGGCGAAGAAGAGTTTGATGCCGCAAACGGAACTGGCTCATTTCATCCGGTAGAGAAAATGCTTGGAAGTATCAGGGGGTCTTTAATATACATTACATTAAACCCCGCCGGGGAAGTTTTACAAACCAGCGGTACCAAAGAAATAGCGGAAAAAATACTGGCATCACTGAATATACGGGATGAATATGGCAGAAAGCAGGTACAGGACCAGTTATCCAAACTGGTTGGGGAGGCATTTGTAAAAAACAACCTTGAAGAAGGCTTTAAACTACTGCCTGATACCGCAGTTTCTCCCGGTGACAGTTGGAGCGGCAAAACAGTGCAGTCGGCTGATATAAAATTTGAAGCCCTCACAACCTATACTTTGGTTGCCGTAACAAAAGGCATTGCTTCAATTAATGCTGAATCTGTACTCAGCAGCGCCGAAAATTCAGCCAGTGTGCTGGGCTATAATGTTGCATCCAGTTTAAAAGGAAAACAAACCGGGGAATATAAAGCCGATGCAGAAACCGGTATGCTGTTAAGCAGCAAAACAAAAACTTCAATTGAAGGAACCGTGCAAATGATGGGCCGGGAAGTGCCGGTAAGCATAAAGATGATTAAAGAGATAAATGCAAAGAAGATGTAGGCGGTTTATTTTTGCAATTGACATAAGAGGCTTTCTAACAACTACCCAGCATCTGCTGCCTGAATACATAATAGGCATGAATCAGCATTTTTTAAAAAAATGGTAAGAAAAAAGGTTGATGCCAAATTTGTGCAGTGAACAAAAATTTACAACCCTAATAATTTATTCATTTCATCAGATGATATATCTTTAAATAAATTCGTTTTAATAATTAATGTGACAATAGTGTTTTTTTCATAATCAAAGTCCAGATCAATATGCTCTACTTCTGCCATTTCATCTCTATAATATTTTAACAAATAAGAGATTGCGAATTCTAAGGAATTTATAGAGATAGCTCCTTTAAATATTTTTTTATTATTATTAAACAAGTTGCAAACCGATTTATTTTCATTATTGTTTTGTTTGAGATAAATTGAGAAATTATCAAAGATGAGATCAAGTGAATTAACAAGTCTTTCTCTTAGAAGGAGTAATAATATAACCATTTCCTTTGAAAGATTAGGATCTACCCAAAAGGTAATCACTTTTTGAATACCGAAGTCTTTGATTTCTGCCTTTGCCTGTATTTTTTTTGATTTCATCATTTCCAACGCAAATGTAAGTTTCGTATTACTTACCCTGTTTTAGGATTTAATTCTTCCAAATGTATGTGTTTGTCTGCAATATCTCCGGGCTTAGCACTGAACCATTTTCATTTTTTTAAGAACCCACTTGTGCAAGATGAGGGCAAAGGGCATTCAAATCTAATTGGTTACCTTATATTCTTTATAAGCGACTTCAAGTAGCCTTTTAATGATTTCATTTTCTTCTTTGTAATAGATGCCGACACTACCACTATGATGTAAATAAAAAAAGAATTCATTTTTCAAGTCAAAAAATAATGGACTATAAGGCGCTTGGTGACTAACAATACATTCAATTATAATTAGCAAATATTTATTCCAATCTTTACACTTACAACAGCCTGAATATCCTACTTCAATATCGGATTCAAATAATAGGCTTAAATATTTCTGGGTTTCTAAAGATTTAGTTGCTACCTCATAATCATATTCATCTTTCTGAAAATTCCAGGTATCCAGACAAAAATCCCACCATGATTGATGAAAAATTACTATATCATCTTTTAAATCTCCAAACAATGAATAAAACAAAAAGATCAATCCCTCAACTTTATTATGTTCATCAACTAAATAAATTTCTTTATGCTTTGCAATACTATCAGGCAGGTAATCTATATTAACCCAACTAAAGGGAATATTTTTCGCTTTTACTTTTTCAAGAATTCTCATGGCTATTTTACCGTTGTTAAAAATTTCCAGGGAATAAATTTTCCCGTAGGGCCTTTATGTTTATTTTCAATAAAATCACCGTATTTGTCCGCATCTTTATACCACTCTAATCCTTCTTTTGTTTCTCTGAATACTTTAAATTTACTGCCGCCGTGTCCTGCCTTATCAACTGACCACCATAATCCATCTGATTTGCTTTTGTAAAATGTTCCAAAAGTTTTATGATTTTTTATTTCCGAAGATCCTTCTTTTGTCAGCTTCCATGTGCCCCTTTCTTTCTTAGGTGTATTTGTTGTTGGGCTATTTGAAGATTGTTGGTTTTGGCTTGAAACCGGATCACTGCTTGCAGTCGAAGCCATATTTAACTGATAAAGCTTCTGCAAGGCCCAGGTAGCATCAGCAGTGGCAACAGCTGCTGATACTGCACCATGTAATGCTACTGCGCCGCCAGCAATTGCACCTACGCCGGTAACACCAGCTAACGCAGCAGTTGCTCCACCCGCTTCAATTTCAATGACACCCGCAGCAACTGCTGCTGCATCTCCCGCTAATCTTCCCTCTAAATAGGCCTTTTGTTCTGCGGCGGTCTTGTACTCCTTAAGATGATTTCCGCCGAAAGCATCGTAAAGACCAATTGTACTTGCGTTATATAGCGCATCAGCAGCCCCTCTTGCTGATATCAAAGCAAGTTGTGCTACCCGAATAAGGTCTTTTGATGCAGCAATTGATGCTGAGCTAAATATTTTTGCATTTACTACTCCGCCAGCTTCCCAAATTACAGCATATCCTCCGTTTCTTAAAGCCTTAGAAGTGCCTGACACAGAATTCGCAAACCGGGTTACACTCGCTGGTTCAAGGCCATCCACATCAACATTTGCTATTGGCTCACAGCCTGCAAACTGGTAAGGAGTATAGTAAGGGTAATCATCCGTAAGCGGGTCAAGCTGCGGGAACCTTCCAATCTGCGGGTCGTAATAACGGAAACCATAGTCGTACCAGTTCAGGTCGGCCTCATCAATAAGTTCCTTATCGTTGTATAAATCTTTATTGGTTAAATGCCCTTCGTTGGCATCGGGCAGTTTATGACTG
>JANRKT010000282.1:0-14422 GCA_033763355.1 Chitinophagaceae bacterium
CTGCAAACCTGCATCAAGGCCAAAGCCCCATGCTTTTGCAAAACTGCCCACACTGCGATGGATAACTTTTGCATTGGCGCCAAAACTTATCTTTTTATCCTCAGTATTTTTTATTGATTGGGCGTAAGAAAATAAAAAAGCATAATCAGCAGAAGAAAATGAACGTATGTTATTGTAGTTAATTGACCCGTCCGGCTCCACAAGAAACAAAGTATTAGGTATATCATCTACAGCAAAACGAAGTACTGAAATACCGATTGATCTTTTTTTATCGCTCAGCGGCAATGCAAGCCCGGCATAATCATACTTTCCAATTCCCGCAAAATACTCGGCATGCATCATCGAAAGAACGGGGTAATCTTTGATATGCGTTAATCCTGCGGGATTCCAGTAACCTGCGGTTCCGTCCGTTACTGATGCTACCTGCGAGCCACCCATAGCAAGGCCCCTGGCGCCGGCCCCGATATTCAAAAATTCATTGGAATATTTCCTGAATTGCGAATAGGCGGTGAAACTGATGCTGGTTGAAACAGTAAGCAATGAAAACAGTAAGGTCTTTTTCATCAGGGATATTTACGATAAGCAATTTGTTTTAAGATTTCAGTACGCCGGTAAACGTTGCCTGGTTGCCTGACAAAAGTACCGAACCGAAACTGAATATGAACACCTTACCATGCACAAATTCAATTGAATAGAACGGATTAACCTCCAGATTATTGCTTCTTATTGGGTAAGATATGTTTCTGTAATACATTTGCGCAAATTCAGGTGATAATGAGCCTTATAGAAGAGCTGCGCTGGCGGGGCATGTTGCAGGATATTATGCCCGGAACAGAAGAACAGTTAAACAAAGAAATGACTACCGGTTACATCGGTTTTGACCCCACCGCCGACAGCCTGCATATCGGCAGCCTGGTGCCCATATTAATACTTGTTCACCTTCAAAAAGCTGGGCATAAACCCATTGCCCTTGTTGGTGGTGCAACAGGTATGGTTGGCGACCCCAGCGGAAAAAGCGAAGAAAGAAATTTACTGGATGAAGCCACCCTTCAAAAAAATATTGCAGGTGTAAAAAAACAACTTGAAAAATTTCTTGACTTCACACCGTCCCTGCCCCATGCGGCAGAAATGGCCAATAACTACGACTGGTTCAGGAATATCACTTTCATTGAGTTTCTGCGGGACACCGGAAAATACATTACGGTAAATTACATGATGGCAAAAGACAGTGTGAAAAAGAGAATTGAAGGAGATGCCGGATTAAGCTACACTGAATTTGCTTACCAGCTCATGCAGGGATATGACTTTTACTGGTTATACACCAATAAGAAATGTAAACTGCAGATGGGTGGCAGCGACCAATGGGGAAATATTGTTACAGGCACAGAATTAATAAGAAAGAAAACAGGCGGCGAAGCATTTGCCTTTACATGTCCACTTATTACAAAAGCCGATGGAGGGAAGTTTGGAAAAACTGAAAAAGGCAATGTATGGCTTGACCCGCAAAAAACTTCGTCCTATGAGTTTTACCAGTTTTGGCTTAGGGCTACCGACGAAGATGCAGAAAAGTGGATTAAAATCTTTACGTTTCTTTCCAAAACAGAAATTGACCTGCTGATCCATGAGCACAAAAAAGATCCGGGTGCATGGGTACTCCAGAAACGGCTTGCTGAAGAAATAACCCGGTTTGTGCATGGTAAAGAAGCATTGAAAGAAGCCATCAGTACAACAGCAAAGTTATTTGCTAACCAGGGTGCCCCAGCAGACAGTTTAAGTGAAGAAGATTTGAATAACCTGGAGGGAATTGTAAAAGTTGATTATACAGCCGCTAAAATTTCTTCAGGTATTGATATCGTTTCCTTTCTTGCAGAAACAAATATTTTTCCCAGCAAAGGTGAAGCAAGAAAAATGGTGCAGGGCGGAGGCCTAAGCATCAACCGCAATAAAATTACTGATCCTGCAACTCCGGTTAACAGTTCTTTGTTGCTGCATAATAAATACATCCTTGTACAAAAAGGTAAGAAAAACTATTACCTGGTAAAGGCGGTTTAAAGTGATTTGATCACATTCCACATTTCTTCAGCCACCAGTTGGTTACCAATGGCATTCAGGTGCACACGGTCTGTAGTGAGTATCCCTGATTCTTTGTTGTCCTTATTGTTCTTGAGGTTGTGCTCCAGAAAAATTTTTCTCAGGTCAACAAGGGGCAAATTATTTTTAGCCGCCAAACTGCGGATAATATTGCTGTACCTGTTCATGTCCCCATCCTGCTGGTTTGAAAAATCTGTTTTCTCCCCTATCGCTGCAGGTGTACATAAAACAGCTTTAATGTTCCGCTCTTTAAACTTTTGAAGAATGGCATTATAGAATTTTTCAAATTTATCTGCATCGGTTCCTGTTCCGTAAGATGCTTTGTGCCATACATCGTTTACCCCAACATAAATAACCACTATATCAGGGTTCTTCTTCAATACATCATCTTCCATCCGCAGGTACAGGTCATACACTTTATTTCCGCCAATACCTGCGCTAGTCAGCTCATAGTTTGCTGACAGGTTCTGGGTTGCGAGCATCTTCTGCATCACATCAATATATCCGCCGGGGTTTACACCTGCCTGTGTAATGGAATCGCCAAAGAACACTATTCTCTTTTTAACCTGAAGGGTCATTGAATTTAAAATAACCAACAAACCAATTAAAGTACCAATAACTGCAATAACATTTTGCTTATGTTTCATATGCGTATAAAATTTAAATTATTACAAATCTGATAAAAGTGGAAAAAACCTCCCTTCAACTTTTTTACCTTTCGGTATAACCGGAACACCCTTTAATAATTCCGTATCTGCATCACTGTAAACACCATCCTTAAATGCATTCACCACAAATGCCCTTCTTGGCCGCGGGGTTTTATTGGCATAAGAACCATGCATAAGTAAAGGATGATGGAATGTGGCATAACCTGCTTTCAGTTCGATGGGCGCCGGATTAAAAGAAGCTTTCTGTTCTTCTGTAAGAAATTGTTTTACGCCTTCCATATCTCCTGCCAGTTCCGGTTTATCAACAAGCCCCCAGCGGTGGCTGCCGGGTATATAATACAAACAACCATTATTAACATCACTGTCATCCAAACCACACCAGCAGGTAAGATGCGACAAGGGTTTGGTCCTTGTCCAGTAACTGTAATCCTGGTGCCATGCTACCACACCGCCATGTCTGGCAGGCTTATAAAAAAGCTGGTCGTGCCAGAAACGTACAGGGCCCCCGAGCAACTGCTGCGCCGCCATTACAAATGCGGGGTTCCATAACAAATCATGAAAACCCGTTGTAATACGCCAATGCCCCAAAGCATGAAACAAAACCGTATCAGGATCTGATGATTCATTGCTGTGAAATTCATGAAAAAGCCCGTTACCGGGATGCTGCGGGTCGGTAAGTTCATTCAATTCATCACGCAATACTTTTATCTGCTCATCATTCAGCAATTTTATTCCCGCCACATAACCATATTCATGAAAAAAATCAACCTGTTCTTTACTGAGTTTATGTTGCTCCCGGTCTTTTTCAGATTGGGGCCGTGGAAATAAATCACTGATGGGATGGTGAATTGAAGAAAGGTCTTTACCCTGGTAACCATATGGCATAAAGAAAGATTATCCTGTAATTTAGGAAAATTATGTACCCGGAAGCTCCGGCTTCCGGCCGTCATGTATCCTGAAGCTCTTGCTTCCGGAGGTTATGCTTCCGCTTAACTACAATAAAAAAGAATCCCTCAACGAAGGGTGCAGGTATGTCCATTTCCACTCCGTCCAATGCTTTACCAATCCTGCATTAACTGGATTGTTCAGGATATACATAACAATTTTTTCAAAACGGCCTTCCCGTACAATGTGGTCATAACTCTCCGTCTCCCAGAACTGGCCTGTACGCTGCAATATCTTATTGGCCTTTGCTGCTGTAAAACTTTTATGTTGCTGCATGATCCTGAACAATTCATCCTCTTCCTTTTTTACATCAAGCAATACATGAACATGATTGGACATGATACAAAAGCACCACAGTTCAATTTTTGATTGTGCAAGAAAATGGAGTGAATCAGCAATAAGTGAAGCAATCCTATCTTCCTTCAGCCAATAAGGTTCATTAAGGTTTTTATCAAGGTAATGATCCGTTTGTTCAAAACAGGCTTCCTGTAAACTCGTCTTTGCTTCAAATAATGCTTTGCCGGATAATGAATGGCCTGCTAATTGTTGTTCAAGTCTTTTATAGTCCGCCTGCATTTCTCTTATTTTCTCCATTGGTATGGAGCCTTCAAGCCGGTAGGTTACAAAAAAAGTTACACCCGGCGGCTGATAATGGGGAAGTTTTCTTTCATAGAAATATTTAGCCATAAAATAATGCTTATGCCTGAAGCCGGAGCTTCAGGCTACAACCTTATCACCCGCCTGCATCAGGAACTTTCTTTCCTTCAGCAAATAGCCATTTCCCTTCTCGCAGAAATGCACCACTAAATTTTCTATGCTGATGGGGTTGCCTTCGGGTATATCGGCAATATTGGAGTGGCGTATGTTGTGCCCGTCAATTATAATTACAAGTCCGCTGCCTATGGCTTCCATTTTATTGCCGCCTGTTACCAGCATACCTGTATCTTCTCCCAAACCAATACCAATGCAGGAAGGATTGGTAGCTATCACCTGCGCCAGCCTTCCGAACCTTCCCCGTTTTTCAAAATGCGAATCGAAGATGACCTGGTCGGTAAATGCAAGGCCGGCTGTGATTTTCACTTCGCCTTTTAAATGTGCCCTTGTTGCATTGCCCTCGTAAATCATGGTATTGCTCATGGCCATAGCGCCTGCTGATGTTCCCGCAATAACAAAATCTTCTTTGCGGTACCGCTCCTGCATGATCTTTAAAAATTCTGTACCGCCATAAATAGCGCTTAAACGCATCTGGTTGCCGCCGCTGAGCATCACCCCGTCGCAATGGCGGATGCGTTCAATGTTCTCATCATTCATGGCGTCTTCACGTGTACGCACATGCATTACGCCCACATTGCTGCAGCCTGCTTTACCAAAAGCATTAAGGTAATTGTTGCCTACTTCGTAAGGAATCATGGAAGCCGTGGTGATGATCTCAATCCTTGCATCAGGGCCCCCGGTTTCTTCCACAATGCGGCGCAGGATGGCAAGTTCAAAAAAGTTGAGGTTGCTGCGGTGTATCTCGCCGGTCTCCAGGTCGGTACCCTTGTCTTCTGCCCCGCCGATGGCAATAAGTTTTCCTTTAGGTATTGACATGAACGAATAAAAGTTTTTAATGGGTTATTCCGGCAAATATAACGGAAAGGGGAAATATTGAATTGTTGCAGATAACATGAATTAATGCCAGGCGGATTAAGATTAAACAGCAGATGTGTGTGGCCTTTAGATTTGTGCGGATGCTTCACCGGAGAAAATAAGAGGGGCAGAGTTTTCGCAGAGATAATTTATACTTCTCTGCGTAACCTCAATTAACTCCTGTTCTCAGCGGTAAAAGAAAAGTTGAATAAAGCTCCGAACGATGAAAGGATTGCGACCCCGCATGCAGCGGGACAGGCGTAACAACAGCTTCATTTATGTTCTACAGTTGGCTACCTGAATAAAAAAAACTAAATTGTTATACTAACACAATTGCTTATGAAGGTTGTTGAAATTAAAGTGCTCAAAGGCCCCAACTACTGGAGCGTACGCCGCCCCAAACTCATCCAGATGAAGCTTGACCTGGAAGAGATGGAACAGCACCCCACCAATACCATTCCTGGTTTCCTGGACCGCTTAAAAAACCTGCTGCCCGGCATGTATGAACACCGCTGCAGTGTGGGCAAACCCGGTGGTTTCTTTCAGCGCATTGAGGAAGGTACATGGATGGGGCACGTGATTGAACACATTGCCCTTGAACTGCAAACCATGGCCGGCATGAACTGCGGCTTTGGAAGAACAAGGGGCGCCGGTGAAAAAGAAGGCGTGTATTATGTGGTGTTCAGTTATATGGAAGAAGATGCAGGTGTGTATGCTGCCAAAGCAGCGGTGCGTATAGCTCAATCGCTGGTGGATGTCACAGCTTACAACCTTGAAGAAGACATTCAGAAACTACGTGAAATAAGGGAAGATACAAGGCTTGGGCCATCTACAGGTTGTATAGTGGACGAAGCGGCGAAAAGAGGGATACCCTATATCAGGCTTAATAAACAAAGCCTGGTGCAACTGGGTTACGGCGTGAACCAGAAAAGAATAAGGGCCACCATTGCCAGCACAACGGGAAATATTGCAGTTGATATTGCCTGCGATAAAGAAGAAACCAAATTGTTACTGGAAGCTGCAGAGATACCCGTACCAAGGGGAACAGTGGTGCGAAGCGAAGAAGGGTTGAAAGATGCAGTGGAAAGATTTGGTTACCCGCTGGTGATTAAACCCATTGATGGCAACCACGGTAAAGGCAACACCACAAACATCACCACATGGGAACAGGCCGTAAAAGCGCTGGAAGCTGCACAGCATTACGGACGCAGTGCCATTGTTGAAAGGTTTATTACCGGTTATGATTTCCGCTGCCTGGTAATCAATTACAAATTTATATGCGCCGCATTAAGAACGCCTGCTTCGGTTGTTGGCGATGGGGTGCACAACATCCAATGGCTGATTGATGAAACCAACAAAGACCCGAGACGGGGTTATGGCCACGAAAAAGTGCTTACACAAATTACCATTGACCAGTTTACACAGAAAATGCTTGATGATGCAGGCTATACACTGGAAACCGTTCCGCGAAAAGGCGAACGGGTTTTGCTGAAACCCACTGCCAACCTATCTACAGGCGGCACATCAACTGATGTTACAGATGAAGTGCACCCCGCCAATGTGTTCATGTTTGAGCGCATTGCAAAAATCATCGGCCTTGACATTTGCGGTATTGATGTAATGGCCAGCGACCTGCGTACACCTGTTTCAGAAAACGGCGGAGCTATACTTGAAGTAAACGCAGCGCCGGGTTTCCGCATGCATATTGACCCCTCCGAAGGCCTGCCAAGAAATGTTGCAGAGCCGGTGGTTGATATGTTGTTCCCCAAAGGAAGTGCAGGGCGTATCCCTATTATTGCTATAACAGGCACAAACGGCAAAACAACCACCACAAGGTTAACCGCTCATATTGCAAAAAGCGCCGGAAAGAAAGTGGGATACACCACAAGCGATGGGGTGTATATACAAAATCAGCTGATGATGAAAGGCGATTGTACCGGCCCGGTGTCATCGCAATTTGTGCTGAAAGACCCTACCGTTGATTTTGCCGTGCTGGAATGTGCAAGGGGTGGCATTTTAAAAAGCGGGCTTGCATTTCAGAATTGTGAAGTAGCGGTTGTTACCAATGTGGCTGCAGACCATATTGGTTTGGGCGGCATTAATACAGTAGAACAAATGGCCAAAGTAAAAGCCGTGGTTCCTGAAACGGTTTTTCCGCATGGCTTTGCTGTGCTGAATGCAGATGACGACCTGGTGTATGCCATGAAAGATGATTTGAAATGCAATATTGCTTTGTTCAGCATGGATGAAAACAACCCGAGGATAAAGGAACATGCTTCGGAAAACGGTTTGTCATGTGTGTATGAAAACGGATTTATTACCCTTATGAAAGGCAACTGGAAGATCAGGGTGCTGCAGGTAAAGAATATCCCGCTGACCTTTGAAGGCAAGGCTGTACACAACATCAACAACTGTTTACCGGCTGTTCTGGCCACTTATCTTTTTCGTGACATCACCATTGAAGACATCAGGACAGGATTACAGACTTTCATCCCATCCGAAAGCCTTACACCGGGACGTTTGAACTTTTTCAACTTTAAAAATTTTACCATGCTCGCCGACTTTGCCCACAACCCGCATGGATTAAAACTGCTTTGCGATTTTGTGAGCAAGCTGGATTATCCTTTAAGGATAGGTGTAATCAGCGGCACGGGCGACAGAAGGGATGAAGACATCCGTGAATTGGGTGAAATATCCGCACAGCATTTTGATGAGATCATCATGCGGTGCGATAAAAACCTGAGGGGCCGTACTGCTGATGAAATCATGGGTTTGCTTGAAGAAGGCATACGCAAAATCAACCCTTCCATACCTGTTATTAAGATTGCAAACGAGAATGAAGCCCTCGAATACATTTATAACCATCCCCGGCATGGCGCTTTATACACCATTATGTGCGATGTGGTGGCCGGTGCGCTGGATAAAATAAGGGAGCTGAAAGAAAGGGAAGAAAAAGAAAGCCGGCAGATAGCAGTTGGCAGTGTGTAGGATAGTGATGACAGGATTACAAAAAACACGGCTCTTACAATAGCTTCAGACAAGCCGACGAGTAGTTTTATTAAACCACTAGCTGTAAAACTCCGATTTGGGCAGAACGGTTTGGTATGTTATTTTTGCACTCCCGTAAGGGAACAGGCTGCCCGATAGTATAACGGTAGTACGACAGATTTTGGTTCTGTTTGTCGAGGTTCGAATCCTCGTCGGGCAACAAACTCAGAAAGCACAGATTACCAAAGCTTTCAACAGTGTTTTTTACTCTTCAAAGCCGTGCGGCATGATTCAGGGTGTCACAAAAACAGTCACAATTTATCATGCCAAAAACTCCTACATTTTGCAACTGCTGCCGCAGCGAAAGAAGTTTGAAATAAAGGTTTGATAATAACAATAAATAACAGTTTATGGAAAATCTCTTTACTGGCCCCGTTGCGGTTTTTATTTCTATTGTAGCTGCCCTTATTATAATTGTCGCAGCCATACAAGTCATCATCCTTGCTCCCAAAATAAAAGAGAACAATTATTACAGCAAGGAAAACAACCGGCTGCTGAATGAACTTTTAAATTACCTGAGAGATAAAAGATAAACGCCCAAAGCTGAATGAATGGCCATGAAATATTTTTTATTACTCTTCCTGATATTCTTTTCAAAATGCATCATTGCGCAGAATATTGAAATTTCTGGTGAACCAGGGGATACAAAAATTTCTATTATCGTTCAAAAAGAGGGGTGGCTTCAAAAGAATTTGTTCAAATTATCAAAAGAGTGGGTGTATAAATCATTCCGTTCAGGAGATGCGGTAATACAGACAGAGGACGAAGAAGAAGGAAAAATATTATGCAAGTCTTTTTCAAAAAAGCTTGTTTACATGAACACTTTTGTAAAAATGGATGGTGGCAGGTTCAGGTATTTCCTCACCATATTTTGCAAAGACAATAAGCTTAAGGCTCAAATTTCTGATATTGTACATGAAGGTGGTGAAATGTCTCACATGAGGGATGGTTCAAAATATTCGGATGAATTTCCTTCTACATGGAGCTCTTTTGCCAAAGGTCAAACTTCTAAACAATGGCCAAAAATGAAGGCACAGGCATTTGAAGTGTTCAAGCTTGTTCTTACCTCATTCCATGATTATATTAACTCAGCCAACAAAGATTCAGAATTTTAATGCCGCAACGCAATACTTTAACGTGCAACATAAGGCGATCTGCCGGCAGCGGGTCGCTTTTTTTTTCATACTCGTTAAAAAAATGTTGTAGCTATTGCCCGATAGTATAATGGTAGTACATCAGATTCTGGCTCTGATAGTTCAGGTTCGAGTCCTGATCGGGTAACAATCACATCTTCACCTTCAACACCGTCACCGACGAAGCCGCAATATCAAGCTTTAGTTTTCTGCCGGGGATATCAATAACAGTTTCAACTGGTGCAACGGCCTGCGGGTTGTCACTTGAATTCAACTGGCCGGGGTTATCGCTTTTCAGCACAGTCATTGCTGCTTTTTTATTCAGTTTCTTTACGCCTTCAATTAAAAACTCCCGTGATTTACCAACGGAAGAAACATTCACAATTTTTACAATGAGCTCATTGGTATTTTTATCAATACAGGCTGTTGCATACAGGCTGTCCTGCCCGGTGATGGCTTCATTGTTCAGCAAAACGGGAACAACATGTGTTCCTTTGTTAACAGAAAAAAGTTTTTGTACATAATAATTAGGGGTACCGTACGAATTCAGGTTATCAAACCATATCAGATCAGGCGCCCATTGCCATGCATCTACATGAGAAAACAGCGGAGCATAGGAACACATGTACACCACATCTGCATTGCGTTCAAGCCCGGTCATAAAAGCAGCTTCGGATAAAGCTGCCTGCCAGGTATTTCTTTTCACGCCTTCTGTGCCGCGGATATGTGAAGCATATTCGCCTGCAAAAATCTTCGGGCCGTTACGGTCATAATTATCATAACGCTTTGCATTGCTTAGAAAAAAATCGGGGGGCATGTAATAATGTTCATCCAGTATATCGGCTTTCATTTCCCGCATTTCTTTATCAAGAAAACCAAAAAGCTCACCACTGGCAAAAGGGCCAACGCTGCTTATTAATTTTATATCAGGGTATTTTTCATGAATGGCTTTTGCAAAAATTTTATACCGGTCCACATATTGCGGGCCCCATTGTTCGTTGCCTACACCCATCATTTTTAAATTAAATGGTGCAGGATGTCCCATATCAGCTCTCAGTTTTCCCCATTTTGTATTTGTACCGCCATTTGCAAACTCTATCAAATCCAATGCATCTTGTATGTAAGGATCAAGTTCATCCAGCGGAACAAGCTCAGCACTATTAAACTGGCAGGCCATACCACAATTCAAAATGGGCAGTGGCTCTGCACCCACATCTTCAGACAATTGGAAATATTCAAAGAAGCCTAACCCGAATGATTGAAAATAATCCGGTGCAGGGCGATGATCAAATTCCCTGTTCCACCGGTTGATGATCATTTCACGTTCTTCGACTTTGCCGACCGTTTTTTTCCATTGATACCGGGTAGTCAGTTCATGCCCTTCTACGATGCATCCGCCGGGAAATCTTATAAAACCGGGTTTGATATCAGCCAGCAACTGCACAAGATCAGCACGCAATCCCCCCGGCCGGTTTTTCCATGTGTCTCCCGGAAAAAGTGAAACCATATCAATATCCAATGTGCCTTTACCTTCAAACCAAACAGTCATTGATCCTTTCTGTTCTGTAGCAGTTGAGGTTATTTCAGCTGAATATTTTTTCCATTCTTTTCCTGATGGTTTTACTACTGCATTTCCAATGATGTTCCCCTTACTGTCCTTCAATTCAACCCGTACTATTGCATTGCTTCCATCATGCTGACTTGCCAGCATTGAAAAGTGATAGGTTACCCCCTTCTTTATTCCCATTCCACGGAAACCTTCATTGGTTAAACCATATCCCCTATCCGCAAGTACATTTATTCTTGCAAAGCGGGGATTAGACGGATTGTCTTTGCTCCGGTTGATAATGGTTGTATAACCTGATCTGGAATTATTGGAATAACGGCTGCTGCTATCCTCTCTCCACCCCATCAGCGATTTATAAAACTCAAATGAACGGTTCTTTACCAGCTCTGCATAAATGCCGCCATCAGCAGCAAAGTTGATGTCTTCAAAAAAGATTCCCCACATAGTAGATTGAATAGGCGCAATTGGCTGATTGGCTTTTACTGTAATTACAGCAGGTGACTGGCTGTACACATTTATAAAAAGAGAAAGAGATGCAATAAAATTAGCTATGTGTTTCATTTAAATAAATTTATCTGCAATTATTGCATGGGTCTATTATCAAAAATAAACTTTGTTCCCCCCTTTAGGGAATGGGGGTGTTTACTTAAGTTCCAGCACCACTAAGCTCATTTTGGGCATAGTAACTGTTAAATCATTTCCTTCTTTTTTTGCCCCGTTGAATACAGCAGGTTTAACAGCGTCAGGTTTTTCAAATGTATTAATGTCTGTAAACTTTGGAGAAGTAATGATTTGACCTGTTACAGTTTTCCAGTTAACCCCATTCAATGCAGTACGAATGTTGATACTGTTATTGGGATCAAGATTCACCAACGAAATATGCACAGCGCCGGTTGAATCCTGCGAAACAGATACATTAATAGCGGGAAGTTTTTGCCCATCCACGCTGTAATCAGGACTGCTGATCTGAACAGGCAAATATTTTGCATCCTGGTGCACTTTGTATAAATCAAATACATGATAAGTTGGCGTGAGCAGCATTTGATGACCTTTTGTTAAAATCAATGACTGCAGCACATTGATGGTTTGCGCCAGGTTGGCCATCTTAACCCTGTCGCAATGGTTGTTGAAAATATTTAAGGTAGTGGCGGCTACCAGTGCATCCCTCATGCTGTTTTGCTGGTAAAGAAAACCAGGATTGGTGCCGGGTTCTACATTTGTCCAGATACCCCATTCATCTACCACTAAAGCAACCCTCTTTTCAGGATCATACTTATCCATAACAGTGGAATGTTTGGTTACCAGCTCTTCCATCCTGAGCGTACTCTTCATCGTTCCAAAATATTCTTTTTCGTCAAACTGCGTAGCAGAGCCTTTATCACGCCATGTTTTGGGAATGGTATAATGATGCAATGAAATTCCCCACATCATGTTCAGAGGTACTTTGCGCATCAGCACATCCGTCCAGTTATAATCATCAGAGTTGGGGCCTCCGGCAATTTTCTTTAATGGGGCGCCGGGATAATTCTTACAAAAAGTAGCGTAGCGGCGATACTGGTCTGCATAAAACTCAGCCGTCATATTTCCACCACATCCCCAGTTTTCATTCCCCACTCCCCAGTATTGTACTTTCCAGGGCTTTTCTCTTCTGTTTTGCTTTCTTATTTCTGTCATAGGGCTAAGGCCATCAAAGTTTAAATACTCAACCCATTTGTTCATTTCTTCCATACTTCCGCTGCCCACATTGCCACAGATATAAGCTTCTGTGCCGAGCAATTCGATCAAATCTAAAAATTCATGTGTACCGAAACTGTTGTCTTCCGTTACATTCCCCCAATGTGTATTGATCATTTTCGGCCGTTGGTTACGGGGGCCAATGCCATCCCTCCAATGGTATTCATCCGCAAAGCAACCACCTGGCCAGCGCAGGTTGGGGATTTTTATTTTCTTCAATGCTTCCACCACATCAAGCCTTATCCTGTCTTTACGCTGAAGCGTTGATGTATCGCTTACCCAGAAGCCATCGTAAATACATCTTCCAAGATGCTCGGAAAAATGACCATAGATATGTCTGCTGATGGTGAGTTTGGGCTCGTTGCCGTTGATGTAGAGTTTTGCAGTTAATTGCGCAATTACAGGGAGTGATAAAAAAAATGCAACAAGTAACAGGAGGAAACTTTTTTTCATTGATTTATTGATTTAAAAATTTAAGGTATATGGTTTGTAACAACAGTAACCGGTTACAAAAAACATTTTTATGAATTTCATTCAGCAACTACTTTATAAGTTTTGTCTTTTATTGCTTTGAATGATAATACATACCCAACCGCTGATGCTTTTGCTTTTACATTCAATCCGCTTATGGCAACTGGTTGATTCGCCCTGATAATGCAATCACCTCCGGATTTTGAAAACAATTCAGCGCTTTTCAGTTTCCCATCAGCCCAATTCATATTTACCACATAACCGCCCCTTGCCACCAAACCCTTTATGCTGCCCTGTTTCCATGCATCCGGTAATGCAGGCAACAAATAAATTTCACCATTATGGCTTTGCAACAGCATCTCCATTAAACCTGCAGCGCCAGCAAAGTTTCCGTCAATCTGGAACGGCGGATGTGCATCAAACAAATTGGGATAAGCGCCGCCGCCACGGTTGTAATTGGTATTGTTTTCTTTTGTAAGCCGCATCAGGTTACGATACAGTTGATAGGCCCTGTTGCCATCCAACAGCCTTGCCCAGAAATTTACTTTCCATGCAAGGCTCCATCCGGTGCCTTCATCACCTCTTAATTCCAGTGTTCGCCTTGCTGCTTTTGCCAGTTCCGGTGTTTTTACAGGAGAAATCAAACCCGCAGGATGCAATGCATACAAATGCGATACATGCCGGTGGTGCGGGTCCACATCTTCAAAATCTTTATACCACTCCTGCAACTGGCCCTGGCTGCCGATGGCGAAAGGATAAAGTTTTTTAAGTGTATTGCTGATTGTATCCCGGAATTTTATATCAGAATTCAATATTTTCGATGCCTGCATGATGTTTTCAAATAAATCACGGATAATACCCATATCCATGGTGCTGCCAATGGTAAGGGCGGTTGCTTTTTTACCATCATAGTAATAATCATTTTCAGGTGAAGTGGAAGGGGCAGTAACCAAATATCCGCTGCTGTCGGGAACCAGCCAATCCAAAGTAAACATAGCAGCGCCTTTCATTAACGGATAAGCTGTTTGCTGTAAAAACTTTTTATCGCCGGTATACAAATAATGTTCCCACAAATGTCGGCTGAGCCAGTTGGCGCCCATGGCCCAGTTGGCCCATTTGGGGTCGCCTTTACCTGT
>JANRKT010000283.1:0-8135 GCA_033763355.1 Chitinophagaceae bacterium
CGTGCAGGTGGTTGGCAGCCAGAACAGCGGGAGGGTGCACCTCGGCATCATGGCCAACTGGCAATTTTCACCACGTTTTGATTTGCGGTTTTATCCATTGAACCTCATCTTCAGTGAAAAACGTTTCCGGTACAACCTGCGTTATCCTGAACCGGGTGAATCATCAACTGTTGTGGAACAGAAAGTGGAATCTATTGTAATGAGCTTTCCATTACAATTGCGGTTAAAGAGCGACCGCATCGGCAACATGCGGGTATATACACTTGCAGGCGCTAAAATTGACCTTGACCTGGCGAGTAATTCCGGCTCAAGAAACTCAGAGAACATTGTAAAAGTGAAACCTTTTGATTACGGTGTGGAAGCTGGTATCGGTTTCCAGTTCTTTTTTAAATACTTCATCTTCTCCCCCGAAATAAAAATGAGCTATGGCCTGGGCAATGTGCACAGCCGTGATGAAAGCCTCAAATACTCCAATGTTATTGACAAGATGAATTCCCGCATGATTTTATTTTCGCTGCATTTTGAAGGGGGAGGGAAAGTGTTTTAACCCCCATCTGCTAAGGGGAGAAAGTATCTGTCATTGAAATTATCCTTTTTATTATGCACAAATGTATTTGTAACTTGAGAAGAGGAAAAGAAAGTTGCTATAAAATTTATAATTTGGTGATATTATCGAAACAAGAAGAAGTTTATAAAGTTAACTGGTTATATGAAAAACTCCGGATTACTTTTTTTAGCTGTCCTCTTGTTGTCCTGCCAACAAAGAAATAAAGAAGATCTGCAGAATACTAATGAGTTTTCTTCTAATGATACTTCCAGTTTTTATAATAGCTGCTCTGACCTTCAAAGTTGGGTTGGTGGAATACAAGGTGTACCACCAAGTGATTCAACAAAACCGTATTTATTTTTAGAGTGCCATACAAATAATTCATTTGATATTATTTGTGTTCCGAAGATTGAATTTAAAATGAGAAGGGATATAAATCCTGACACCGTTTCCAATATGTTTTACAGAGCGGGTAAAAATGGTTATAAAGAACTAAACTGTTTTGCTTTTGTGCTTCCTAAAATCAAACCCAAAGAGCCGGAAAATGACAGGGACGAATTTGACTATGTGTACCCCAGCAAAGTAATGATCTATAAAAACTCGGGCAATAGATGGGAACTTGTTAACTCACACATCATAAACTCATTTGAAGAACTTGGGCGGCTGAAATTAAATACTGTCTTTGAGATAAAATAAGAATTTCTCATTTATAGCTATCCACTGTGTGAGGTTTGCAGGAATAAACAATGCACAAAAACCCTGCTCATCTCATATAACCCGGTGTCGGGAATAATGATGGTGCAATCATAACAACAATATCGCTAACTTAGTATGCATTGAAAAACTATTTATCATCAGGCAAAAAAAAATCAGTTGATTCTGTCTTTCTCAAAAAAGCAGCAGGAATAGTTGTAAGCCATCTGGAAGAAGAACATTTTTCCGGAAATGAGCTGGCGGAAAAACTCTTTCTGAGCCGGGAGCAAACACACAGAAAGATCAAGCAAGCTACTTCGCTTTCTACCGGCAAATTCATCAGATATATCAAAATATTAAAGGCTTATAGTTACCTGCTCGAGGGAAATCTTTCTGTATCGGAGATCGGCTATAAGGTTGGTTTTGAAGACCCCGCTTATTTTAATAAATGTTTCAGGGAGGAAACCGGCTTGTCTCCCGGGGAAGTAAAAAAGAGTGGTGATATCATTCCGCTGACAAAAACCCCGCTCCTATCTTTTTACCAGCTACCTGAAATCAAAGACCAGTTGCAGAAAAATGGAATTGTATTCGAATTTCCGGAGTATAAAAAGAAAGAATTCCGCCTATCAAAAATTTGGTTGATAGCTGCTCCCCTTTTTGTGGTATTGCCAATTTCCCTCTTCTTCTTATTTGGAAAAAAGAGTAGTGCAAATAAAATTGACCTTGGTGAAAATGATCGTATCGCTGTACTGCCTTTTACAAACCTAACGGGTGATTCAGCATTAGCCGGTATAGGTGATATAGCAAGTAGTTGGATTTCCAATCAGCTTGCTGAACTGAAAATGATACAAACCGTTCCTTACTTTACTGTCAAGCAATATCAATCTTATATCGGGATTTTGCCCGATGATCCGCAAGGCAGACCAACATTTGGTGATTTGGTGGCCGCCCGATATTTTATAAATGGAAATTATTACCTGAAGGATAGCCAGGTTTATTTTGATGCCAGCTTTGTTGACGTCGGCTCGCTTCAAACAATTTATCGTTTGCCGCCAATGCATAGCTCCGTGGACAGTTTGATGAATATAATTGAAGACATTCGTTTAAAATTTGCGGGGCTTATCACCAACCTTGATGAAGTAAAGCTGGGTAAACGCAACCCTCCCAACTACGAAGCATACAATGCATTTCTTACAGGCTTGCACCAAATGACGGTTGGCCTGGCAACGTCGGAATCTCAATTATCCTTAGAAAAAGCTGCTGCACTGGAACCTGATTTTGTAATGCCTCGGATCTATTTAATCTGGTTTTACCAGGGAAAGAAATTAGATACGTTGCTGCAGCAAATTGCAGCGATACCAACTATCACCAAATATGAAAAAGATGTACATGATTATTGGTACCAGCTTTTGAATCACAATTATAAAGAATCGTTACGCTTGGTTTTTCAAAACCTGGAAAAATATCCCGGTGATTATTTCTTCAATTTGTTTGCCGGGCATAACGCCAAATCACTTTTTATGCCGCGTTTGGCCATCAAAGTGCTTAACCAGATAAGGGATCCTTTGCCCAATAATGAAGGGGGTATATGGCATTATTATAAAGTGTGGAATTATACTGAATCCCTCATTATGCTTGCCCAATACCAGCAGGCAATGGACTACCTGCAATCTGTTCCTCTGGAGCACTATAACCTTGCCATTCCTCACCTGTTAATTAATGTATTTGTCAAGCTTGGAAAAACGAGCCAGGAAGTAGAAAACCTGATTGAGAAAATTGCCGGGGAAAAGATGAAATATCTTATTGGTAAGTTTAAGGTGGAGGAACAAAAAGTATTTGCAGAGTATTACACCGTTGCAGCGTACCATTTCTACCTGGCAGGCAAAACTGAAACAGCCCGGTATTTTGCACAGAAAGCGGTTGCTGTTTATACTCTTATTCCTGGGCAGCAGGCTTATAAGTTTGATATTATTGACGCCTTATATCTTTCAGGTGATTTGCAAAGAACAAAAACCCATCTTACAAACGAATTAAAAAAAAATCAGACAAACGATGATTTGCTGATTTACCTGGCAAATGTGGAAGCTGCTATGGGTAATGAAAGCGCTGCCTTGAAAATCTTTTCCAGGTATGATACACTGTCACGGGTTTATTGGCGCAGACATGAGTTCCAATATAATAAGGATTATCTCAAAGCAAGAATTTATGCATTACTTGGTAAAAAGGAGCAGGCATTCGCTTTAGTAAAGAATGCTCTTGACAAGGGGCAGCTTTACCATACCTGGGATTTCGGCGGGGATATATTTTTAAGATCATTGTTTGACTATATACCCTTCCGGGAAATAATAAAGCCGGTTGACATGGCCGATTCCACAATAAAACAATAAATACAACAGGAGTACAACAAATTGCAACAATAATAAAACCATTGTCTTTCAATGGCTTCATAACTTGATCACTATTGTTAATCCTCAAAACAAATGATCATGAAAAACAGTATGAAGGTTTTTGCTTTAGCAGCATTTTTATTTATAGCGGCAAAAAGTTCAGCGCAAACCACGGCTTCAAAAGTAAAGCCGGATGCCGATAAAGAGCAACATATCTCCATCGAGCAATTTCCAAAAAACATGGTCATTAACCATCTGAATGGATGGGGAGGAATGACGATAGCTATCAACGAACTACGAGCTGGTACTGATTTTGCACCCCTGCTTGAAGGATTAAAAAACAACAGTTGCCAGGTTCCGCATTGGGGATATATTGTAAAAGGCTCCCTGAAGCTAAAATATGATGATGGAAAGGAAGTGGTGTTGAAAGCCGGTGATGTATTTTATATGGCGCCGGGTCATAAAGCTTCTGTTGTGGAAGATCTGAAATTAATAGATTTCAGTCCTGAAAAACAGATGAAAGAACTGATAAGTCATGTTGAGAAAAAAATTGCCGCATCAAAGCAGCAATAAATTATCAGGCTCAGTAAGAAAGTATTCTTTCCTGCTTCTCAGGCTAGTCTATGCTTTGTGCGCCTTTCCGCAACTCGCCTGAGAAGCAAAATCTTTAATCCTCCTTTCCGCCGTCCGAGTGGCTTGCGCTGCATTGCAACCGCACATACGCGGACGGGGAGCCCACTCACCATTCACCATTGCCCATTGCCCCCTAATAATCATACTCCCTCCTGTGCATATTCCATCTTATGCCAAGTGATGCGGTGGTGCTGTTGCTGCTGCCGGTTATTTTACGCAGTAATAAGCTGGCTTCAATAAAAAAATTTTCTTCCCATTCGTAAGCAAGATAGAGGTTTGCATTGACCACTTTTGATTCGGTGCCGGTTACAATTTTATAACCGTAATTAAAGGGCCTTGTGGTATTGGGCAGAAAAATACTGTTGCCGAGGTTGGCGCCGCCGGTATCCACGCCCTGCAGGTAACTCACAATGCGGCCCTGTATATACCATTTGGGCGCAGGCTGGTAACGTGCAATCAACACCAGCTCCCTGAAATCAGCGCCCAGCGGGTGTGCCAGCGGCTGGTTGTAATGTGTATAATTGGCAACGGTATCGGTATGCGAATAAGTAAAAGGCCTCACCCAGTTGGCTTCGGCGTGCAGGTCGAGGTTTTTTAAACCAAATGCATCAATGTATTTACCGCCTAATTGCAGCGCCCATTTGTTGGCCCACCACCCTGTGCCGTTCCTTATCTCACTCAGTTTAAATTCATCCAGCATCACCTGTGTATAAAACTGGAAGCGTCTGGCCACATTGGCTTTTATATCAAAACCAATCAGTGCATTGTCAGGGCTGCCCGCCTGCTGCTCAACAGGCCTTAAGAAGATAACGGGGTTGAGGTATAAAAAATCAAAGCGGTCTTTCCTGCCAAATGCAATGCCTTCAAACACACCAAAGGTTAACCATTTGGGCGCATTAAAGCTGATGTGGTGGATGGCAGCATATTTTTTAGAGAGCAAACTGTCCGTTGCGCCGCGTTTGTATTGCGGGGTAAGCTCCATTACCATAAAATTGTAATTCAGTTTCCATACACGGGTGTTGATTTTCAGAAAGAGCATGTTATTGCTGTAATCGCTCAGGAACAAACTGCGGTAACCGTTGCCGATAAAATTCCTGTCGTACCCAAACTGGAAGTTGATGAACTTTGCCGCATTGAAAGTAATGTAACCACGTGCATCAAAATAATCCACGCCGGTTCTTTTAAATGCTTTGTAAAACCCAGCTCCCGGCACAGCACGGAACCCGCTGATGCGGTTCTGCAGAAACAATGGCCCTCTTTCCTGGTTCTCGGATAAATAAGTCTGGAAGCCGAGTTTTTTTGCAATCAGCCCCCTTGCCACAAGGCCCCTTGTGTTGAGGTAAAGAAATTCATTGTTATTGTTTTCCTTCATGGCCTGCAACTGCAGCACGGGGTTTACAGAAAGAAAAAAATCTTCCTGGTCCACTTCAAGAAAATTGGACTGTGTTTTATAAAAAGTATTCCACAAACTTTTTTTGCTCTGAAAGCTTTCTTTGCTGCCGGTAACCCA
This sequence comes from Chitinophagaceae bacterium, assembly GCA_033763355.1. GTDB lineage: Bacteria > Bacteroidota > Bacteroidia > Chitinophagales > Chitinophagaceae > JANRKT01. The sequence continues at coordinate 5,771 of JANRKT010000283.1, forward strand.
TTCACTGTTGTTCATCAAAGCGCTCTGCAGGTTGTGTTCATCCACACGGGAAAGGTTATTGTTTACATCTGCTTTTACTTTTTCAAGCGTGTTTACCCACCATTTGCGGGGAAAGGGTTTGAGAAAAGAAAAATTCAGCAGCGAATCTTTCTGTAATTTGATTTCGAGACGGTCGAGCAGGATATAATCTTTGGCGCCCTGTTGTAAAAAAGTACTTTGGGCACCGGCAGAGAAGGGTACAACAATTATAAGGAGTCTTACAACTGTTTTAATAATTTGCATGTTTTAATGGTTTAGTAAGTAAGGCGTCAAGTTATGGAAAATTATCTGATCAAAAATATCAGCATCATTAACGAAGGACAGGTTAAAAATGCCGATGTTTTCATTAAGGAAGGAAGGATTGAAAAGATTGCTGCAAACATTCAGCCAAATACCGCAGTGAAAGAAATTAACGGCGAAGGAAAACATTTATTTCCCGGCGCTATTGACGACCAGGTGCATTTTCGTGAACCGGGATTAACGCATAAAGCCAGCATTTATACCGAAGCCAAAGCGGCAGTAGCCGGCGGCGTTACCAGTTTTATGGAAATGCCCAATACCAGTCCTCCGGCATTAACACAGCAATTGTTAGAAGAAAAGTATGCCATTGCTTCAAAAACCTCACTGGCCAATTATTCTTTCTTCATGGGCACATCCAACGACAATGCCGATGAAGTGCTGCGCACAAATGAAAAAAAGAAAGACATCTGCGGGATAAAAATCTTCATGGGTTCTTCTACCGGAAATATGCTGGTGGACAATTACCTTACCCTTGATAAAATTTTCCGTGAAAGCGAAGTGCTGATTGCAACACACTGCGAAGATGAAAAGATCATTAAAAGAAACTATGAACAACTGAAAAAAGAAAAAGGAGAACTCTCTGCATCCGATCACCCCGTTATAAGAAATGAAGAAGGCTGTTTTGAATCATCTCTTGCTGCCATACAATTTGCAAAAAAACACAACAGCCGCCTGCACATATTGCACATTTCCACTGCAAAAGAACTGCAGCTCTTTACCAATTTAATGCCGCTGAAAGAAAAAAGGATCACTGCTGAAGTATGTGTGCACCATTTGCATTTTACTGCTGATGATTATGAAAGGCTGGGCTATCTTATTAAATGCAACCCCGCTATTAAAGCGCCGCACAACAAAGAAGCATTATGGAATGCTTTGCTGGATGACCGGTTAGACATTATTGCCACAGACCATGCACCACATACGTTAGAGGAGAAGGGTTACTACCAGAACAGGAAAAGAGATATAACTTCTCCCCCACCGGGGGAGGCCGGGAGGGGGCTTTACGAAAAAGCCCATTCCGGTTTGCCATTGGTGCAACATAGTTTGTTGCTGATGCTGCATTATTACAATCAGGGCAAAATAAGCCTTGAAAAAATTGCAGAAAAAATGAGCCATGCCGTTGCAGATTGCTTTAATGTAGCAGAAAGGGGATACATCCGGGAAGGTTATTATGCAGACCTGGCGGTTATTGATCTTAGTAAGAATACAACAGTAAAAAAAGAAAACATTTTATACAAATGCGGGTGGAGCCCGCTGGAGAACTTTACATTTCCGGCTGCAATTACCCACACATTTGTAAATGGCCATTTAATATGGGAAAATGGTAAGTTTAATGAATCAAACAATGGGGAAAGACTATTTTTTAATCGCTAAATCACCCTCTCCTGGTAAGGAGAGGGCCGGGGTGAGGTATGCAGATTGACCAGACCACATATACCGATTTATCCATCTTTCACCAGGAAGAAGAATTTTCTGTTTTTCATAAACTCAATTTTACACAAACCAACGGCGGCAAAGAATGGCTGCTGAAATATTTTCATGAACCTTTTCATGAGCTGGATAAAATAAGGGGCACACAGCAGGTTTTAAAACTCATCCTCAGTAAACTGGATGAATGGCCGGCATCCATCACCAACGGAACCATCATGGTACTTGAAAAATTTCTTGATTACAATCTTGATCCTTTACCTGAATCAGCCGATGGCATGAACAGTTATTTGTACCGTTTGTTACATTCACCTGATTTCAGTCTTGCAAAATATTCCTTAACCCATCTTTCAGATTTTGTGCGCAGCATTCATCAACTGGTTAAACTGTTAGATGTACCTGAAGCGCCGGCTGCCCTGCAAATCCTGCTTTCCAAAGCAAGAATGCAGTTGCAGCACCGGCAGATTGATGAGCTCTGTGCAAGGCCTGAAAAGAAATCGTTTTCAGTAAGGGACACTGTTTATTTCGGGCATTTCTTTCACGATAAATTCCGGCATAACACTTTAGAGCTGATTGAAATTTACAGCCGCCTTGATGC
>JANRKT010000284.1:0-7589 GCA_033763355.1 Chitinophagaceae bacterium
TTTCTTGAGGATGTGGTGGCAGGCTCGCTTATCGGGGTACTTACAACTTTTATTGTCATTGTTTTATCGCTGCGCTATAAACAAAAAAAGGGCAAGACATTAAAATAAAAGTATCAAGCAAGAGCCTTCGGTTTTTCACAGGAATGTGGCGGCTGATGTAAGTTCATAATACTTTTATTCCATATCTCACCCCGATTGTAGGTAACTGTAGTTATGGCCAGCGATGTCAAACAACTTCAAAAAAAGTTTTGCTTTCAAAAGGGTACGGACTGTGAATACTTTTCCGTAAAATAGTTTACAAGATCTATGTTGTTATAAGGGTGTTTGAAACTTTTAAAACCTGGTGCTGATATCAGAACCTCATTACAGGGCAACGTGTCTGGTTGGTGAACCTGCTGCTTCCATCGGCTCCGAATCGGTAACCCAATTTGATGGTGGTAGCATAGTACGCATCATTATTTGTTGTTGTCCCCCTTTGGGCGCCGGGCTGGTAATCATTTCTGTTGGTAGTGCTTGCTCTGTTAGATACCTGCTCAGCAATTTGTGCAGTAACTGAGCTTGCACCAAAATAATTATAGAAATCAGCCGGATCAATAAACTTAGTGCTCACATCATCAATGTAATCGGTAAATGTTTTCCTGTTTACCAGTTCAAGGCTGATGTTTATACGTTCTGAAAGAAAATATTTTATACCTATACCATAGGGTATATTGAGTTGTGTAAGATTGTATTCTTTTCTTGTGGGGTAATTGGGCATTCCCTGGCCTTCTGTACGGAGGGGTTTTAAATCAACCCAGGTTTGGTTTCCCGAAGGATCAGTATAAACAGACTTGGGATTAAAATGAAAGACACCCACACCGATCAAACCATAAGGGCGCCATTTGTGCCATACGTCAGAGGGATCTTCTTCAAGAAATACCAGGGGGTATACTTCAAAAGCAAGATAAGCTTCCGTAAGCGGAGACCTGAAATGCAGGTTCCTGTTTTTTCTTGCTGTTTCCCATCCGCCTTTATCATTGATGATACTGTCAGCTCCTTCCAATCTTCCGAAATTGGCTGCGAAACGTATGCCTATATAATCATTGGGCTGTGCAGTAACATAAAAACCTGCAAGGAGCCTTGTCATTTTAAAGTTATTATCTTTTATAAAAGGCCTTCCTTTACCAAGCCTGCCGCCAAGGTCGCCAAGAAAATTGGATGGGCCCACACTGATGCCTGCTTCAAATACAGTTTGTGATATGCCAGTTGATGAAGTAATACAGATAATAAAGAAACTGGCGAGAAATTTGATCAGGTTGAAACGTACAAATTTTTCCATGATACCGGATTTTGTTTTCAAAAGACTGGATGGAATATAAACGGGGTGCCCTGAAAAATATTATAAGATGTGATTAAATTTCAGGGCTTAGGATACATGTAAAAACCCCATGTAAATTACGCCGGGAAATTACGAATGACGGATCATTTCAATATGTTCAATGCCGTCTTCCATGTACAGTTCACTGCATTGTTTAAAACCCAGTGATTCATAAAATTTTTTCAGGTAAAGCTGTGCGCCGATTTTTATTGAAGTGGTGTTGAACTGTTTTTGTGTTTCTGCTATCGCATTCAGCATCAATAACCTTCCAACTCCCGTTCTGCGGTATAAAGGTGAAGTAACTACTCTTCCTATAGAGGCTTCTGCATAAGAAAGGCCGGGAGGTAAAATGCGTACATAAGCTGCAAGCTTTTTATTTTCCCATCCCATAAAATGCCAGGAGGAAATATCCTTGTTATCTGCATCCTGATAGATACAGTTTTGTTCCACCACAAATACTTCGTTCCGCAATTGCATGATGGCATATAACTCATAAGGGACCAGTTCATTAAACTTTTTACAAATCCATTCTATATTCATGGTGCAGCAATAATTGCTTTTTAATAACCGTATTTGTCTTTCCACCTTTCCCTCAGGAACTTTCTCAGTTCTTCTTCACGTGCATTTTTACCGGGATCATAAAATTTTGTTCCTGCAATTTTATCCGGTAAATATTCCTGCATTGAAAAATTCCCTTCATAACTGTGTGAATACTGGTAACCTTTGTTGTATCCAATGTCTTTCATCAATCTTGTCGGTGCATTACGGATGTGCAAAGGAACGGGAAGGTCGCCATGCTGGCTTACGCTGCTCATGGCTTCACCAATGGCGGCAACTGCAGCGTTGCTTTTAGGCGAACAGGCAAGATAAGTTGCGCATTGCGATAAAATAATATTTGCTTCAGGATAACCGATTTTGTTTACCGCTTCAAATGATGCATTGGCCAGCACCAGTGCAGTGGGGTTGGCATTGCCAATGTCTTCACTGGCCAGTATCACCATTCTTCTTGCAATAAATTTTACATCTTCTCCGCCTTCAATCATTCTTGCCAGCCAATATACAGCTGCATTGGGGTCGCTGCCCCTTACAGATTTAATAAATGCCGAGATAATGTCATAATGCTGCTCTCCTTTTTTATCATATAAAGCAATTTTTTTCTGGGCCACATCCATCACCAATGTGTCTGACACCTCCAGGGTGTCTGACACATTTACCGATTCTGCAACGAGTTCTAATAAATTCAGCAGTTTCCTGGCATCGCCGCCTGAAAGATTTATCAGTGCAGCCGTTTCTTTTAAAACAATTTTTTTCTTTTTCAGCATTTCATCATGTGCCAGTGCATGATGCAGCAATTGCAGCAAATCTTTTTCATCAAGTGGTTTCAGGATATACACCTGGCAGCGGGACAATAAAGCGCTGTTTACTTCAAAAGACGGGTTTTCAGTAGTAGCGCCAATTAAAGTAACAATACCTTTTTCTACTGCGCCAAGCAATGCATCCTGCTGTCCTTTATTAAAACGGTGTATCTCATCAATAAAAAGAATGGCTTTTTCTTTTGATTTGGCTTCCTCAATAACTTCACGCACTTCTTTTACCCCGCTGCTGATGGCGCTTAATGTATAAAAAGGAGATTGTAAAGTATGTGAAATAATGTTGGCCAGGGTGGTTTTGCCTGTGCCCGGTGGCCCCCATAAAATCATGGAAGGAACTTTCCCTTTTTCAATGGCTGTTCTTAAAATACTTCCATTACCGGTGAGGTGCTGCTGTCCTGCCAGTTCATCCAGTTTTGAAGGACGCATCCGTTCTGCGAGTGGTACCTGCATTTGTGTTCAAGTTAACAAAAAACCTTTAAGGCAGTTTAAAAGTAAGCAGCGCTTTGAAGGAAAGAAGTTATATGATCAGGGAACGTACGTTTTCAAAAACAGTTCTATTTTATTGAATGAATCGGTAAGGTTTGCCCCTGTCCAGCCATGGCCTTCATCGGGATAAAACACATATTCATGGGGGACATTGAAAGACTGCAACTTGCTTTTCAGGAGTATGGACTGCGAAGGCGAAACCAATTCATCTTTTCCGCCCTGTAATAACAATGTGGGGGAGCTTTGGGCGCTTACGAAATTAATGGGGCTTGATTGCTGATAAATATTTGCATTGACTGATGGCGTTGCACCGGTTACGGTTTGCAGCAATAATGGAACAAGGGGATTGGCGGGATTGTTGTACATGTGTGTTAAATCAACGGGGCCAAAAAAAGATACCACCGCTTTTGCTTTAACGGGGCTGCTGTATTTATAAGCATGAAGCAGTGCAAGATGTCCTCCTGCACTTGCGCCAATCAGTACAAATTGATCTGATATGAGGTATTCCTGTCTTTTACTGAGTATAAATTCAATAGCTGCTTTAACATCGGTTTCCTGCGCAGGAAATAAATTACTGTTGTTGGAAGCGAGCCGGTAGTTGATGTTGAAGATGGCATAGCCGGGGTTTCTTTTTTTCAGTGTATCAACAAATGCATCAAAATCTGTTTTGTCACCGCTTGTCCACCCGCCTCCGTGAACCAGTACCATCACTTTGGTTTTTTCTGCTGATCGTCCTGCGGGCAGGTACATGTCAAATTTCTGCGCTGCGTCATTGCCATAAGAAATGTTCTTGCTGCTAAGTTCTTTAATGGTATTGCTGTTGTCATTTTTTTTACACGCAATAAAGAAAAGTGGTATAAAAACAAAAGCGGCGTATAATTTTTTTTTGCTGGGCATAACCTTGAATAACAAAGCAAAATAAGGAATTGTTCAGCAAAGGATAAAACCGGAGGTAATAAAGAAATGGTAAGATTGCATGCTGTTGAAACTTTCCAAATTTTTTTTAATTACCGGAAAGCTTTATTGCTGCTGTTGCCCCGCAAAAGTTTCAACTGTTTCTTCCGGCGGAAGCGAAGCTTCTTTCTGCAGCATGTTTACTTTGTTTACTTCTTCAAAAACATGGCCATCTTCATACCCGACAGATACATACACTGATAAAAGCTGTTTGGCAGGCCCTTTGAAAATTCCTTTGGCAGGGGTGCAATCATGAAAATTCCTGCCTACTGCGAGTTTGATATGTGTATTGGTGATCCACACATTGTTAGTGGGGTCAATCCCGGCCCATCCGTACTGGGGCACCCATACTTCTACCCAGGCATGTGTTGCCCCTTCGCCACGCATACCATTTTTATTGGGGCAGATATAACCGCTTACGTAACGTGATGGTATTTTAAGCATGCGCAGCAACTGCAGCATTACGTGGGCAAAATCCTGGCATACGCCGGATCGGTGTTCCAGTATTTCATCAACCGTTGTTTCAATATCTGTTATTCCTTTAATGTACCTGAAGTTTTTGTATATGTATTCGCAACATGCTTCTGTAACTGCAGCAATACTTTTGTCCGGCTGATTGATCTGTTCAATAATTTTTTTAATGCCGGTTTGCGATTTTACTTCCTCGGCTTTGGTAAGCTCAAGCAACTGCAGGTTTTCACTTATTTCCTTTTCCAGTTCCTTCCAGCCAGATTGAAAATTAACACGCAACTGGGTAGGTGCTGTGGTACGCACCACTACTTTGCTTTCGATCACCAGTTCTTTATGAGGGAGCAGCAAATTAAAAACGCCGGTGCGGTTGCCCCAGTAATCAGTAAATGATTGCATGGCGGGATTGTCTGTAATATTCAGTTCATGCTGCAATGTTTCCTGATCATCGCATTTGTAAGGGAATATCTTTATTTCGTTAAAGCTTTCTTTAACCGGCCTGTCGTATTCGTATTTTGTAATGTGATGGATCCTGAAAACGGGCATGCTTATCGTGAGTTAAGAATAAGAAAAAAAAGTCTGGCCCAGTTGCTTTGCGAAATTCAGCAATTCGGTTCTTACCTGGGCAAGAAACTTTTGCAGGCTTAATTGGTTAATCAGTTCAAAGTCGGCATACTGTACCTGGCTGTACAGTCTCCCGAAATTTTTTTCAAGCTGTTCTTTACCTGCGGGTTTATTTTCATCCACTACATCTTCAAGGTATCGTTTAATGCGTTCGAGGGAATAAATGATGGAGCGGGTAAAATCCTTATTAAACAAAACCTGGTGGGCCACATTGTGGTTGTAGTCTGTACTCCTGTAGGTTTTTAAATGCAGTTCATAACCGGAAAGCGATAGCAGCAAATTTCTCCAGTAAAGAATGTCACGGCTGTTATCGAGGTTATACTCCAGCGATTGAAAATTTTTATCCACCATTTCTATGGTAATGAGGCACCGTTCAATGTATTTTCCGAGGTTCATAAAACTCCAGCTCATACCGCGGGGCATGGTGCTGTCTGTTACACCGGTATAAAGCAGGGCATTTTCTATGAACTGGTCTATAACAGTTAAAACATTGTTGCCAGCCAGTGTACGTTCCAGTTTATTGTTGTTTACCTGGTGGTACATCTGGTTCACCTGTTCCCACACTTCTTTGGTAATGTTATCCTGTATGCCCCTTGCATTTTCCCTTGCACGGTTAATGATCACTTTAAGTGAATTCATGTTGCCGGTATCAAGCACCAGGTATTTTAAAGTATCTGCTGTTTGAAATTCCAGTTCAGCCATCTGCTTTTCGTCAGCAAAAGTGAATATCTGCAATACCGGCCGCCAGCTGTGCACCCCATAGGGGCTTTTGTCAAACGACAATATGTAATTGGTATGAACTACCCTCAGCAAACCGTCGCACCTTTCCATGTAACGGTTCAGCCAGAACAATGAATCCGCTATTCTGCTCAGCATGTACATAAATGATTATCTCTTTTTTCTGAAACCTGAAACTTGTAACCTGCAACCTGTAACAATAACTTAAATCACTGTTCCTTTTATAAACCTGCGGGGTCATCCACCACCCATGTATCTTTACTGCCCCCGCCCTGCGATGAATTTACTACCAATGACCCTTCACGCAATGCCACCCTTGTTAATCCGCCCGGAACAATGTGCACCCCATCCGGACCGCACAGCGCATAAGGCCTCAAGTCCACGTGCCGGGGTTTAAATGCGCCATCCAAAAAACACGGAACAGTTGACAGTTTAATAATAGGCTGCGCAATAAAATCACGTGGGTTCTTCTCCACTTCTTTTTTAGCTTTGGCCAGTTCTTCATCGCCTGCTTTATTACCCATTACCATTCCATACCCGCCACTCTGGTTGGTGCGTTTCAGCACCATACCTGTAATATTATCAAACACATGTTTTCTTGCTTCTTTATCGCTCATCTGGTAGGTAGGTACATTGCTTAAAATGGGTTCTTCGTTCAGGTAATATTTAATCATGTCAGGCACGTAAGCATACACTGCTTTATCATCTGCCACGCCATTGCCCACGGCATTAACCAGCGCCACATTTCCTTTGCGGTAAGCGCTCATAATGGCCGGAACACCCAATACACTGTCCGGATTAAATACCAGCGGGTCCATATATTCGTCATCAATACGGCGGTAAATTACATCCACCTGCTGCAAACCCTGGGTGGTTTTCATATACACTTTATGGTTGTCTATTACAAGGTCACGCCCCTCTACAAGCGGTATGCCCATTTGCCTGGCCAGAAATGTATGTTCGTAATAAGCCGAGTTGTACATACCGGGTGTGAGCAGTACCACGGTTGGATTGGAAACCGGCCGTGGCGATAGCGACAGTAAAATATTATGCAGTACCAGCGGATAGTTCTGGATCATCCGCACATTGTTTGATGCCAGCAGGTCGGGAAAGATGCGTTTGGTTACCTCACGGTTTTCGAGCATATAAGATACGCCTGATGGTGTGCGGAGGTTATCTTCCAGCACATAAAACTTTCCATCATCGCCGCGTATCAGGTCAATACCGGAGATGTGCACATAAATATCATGCGGCACTTTAATGCCAAATACTTCACGGGTATAATGCGGGCATGAAGCAATCAGCCCGGCGGGAATGATTTTATCATTAAGGATTTGCTGCTGGTTATAAACATCTTTTAAAAAAAGATTGAGCGCTTTTAGCCTTTGCTTGATGCCCTTTTCAATGTGGTCCCACTCGGATGAGGTGATAATGCGGGGGATGATGTCAAAAGGAAAGATGCGTTCAATACCCGCATTGTCGCTGTAAACGGTAAAAGTAATACCCTGGTTCATGAACAGTTCGCCTGCCAGCTTTTCTTTTTCGGCAAGGTTATCCACTGTAACCTTTTTCAGCGACTGGTACATCTG
>JANRKT010000285.1:0-9741 GCA_033763355.1 Chitinophagaceae bacterium
CCCGTTGGGTGTGCATACAGAAACCACCTGCATTTCCTTTTCATTGCCCAGCATTTCATCAATGCTGCAATATGCTTTTACGCCATACTTTGCTGCCAGCTCATGGGCCTTTTCTTTTACATTATCGCATACTGCCACCAGCTTGCCTTTGCCGGTAATATGCTCCGCATGTCTTTGCCCGATGCGGCCACAACCGACTATTCCGAATGATACCATAGTTTAAAGTAAAATCAACTGAATGTTTTAATATACTGAGCTATCTTATCACTGATATACTGATAGTGCCCCTCATTCAAACCAGGCCATACGCCCAGCCAGAATGAACGGTTCATAACAATATCGCTATTTTTATGGTTACCGGATACCCTGTGAGTAATATTTTGATAAGCAGGTTGTCTTAATAAATTACCTCCAAACAATAAACGTGTACCTATCTTGTTTTCTTCAAGATACCGAACCAGGTCATTTCTATTCAGCGGGCTGGCTTCCCTTAATGTAATCAAAAATCCAAACCAGCTTGGTTCACTGTATGCAGTGGCCTCAGGTAAAATAAAATGATCTTCAAACGGTTTAAGTATATTATAAAGAATCCTGTAATTTTCCCTTCTTCTCGCAACAAAATGATCAGCTTTTTTTAATTGACTGAGCCCGATTGCGGCCTGCATATCAGTAACCTTTAAATTGAACCCAATATGCGAATACGTGTACTTATGATCATAACCACATGGAAGCTGACCTAATTGCCAGTCAAATCGTTTGCCGCATGTATTATCTTTACCCGGCTCACACCAACAATCCCTTCCCCAATCCCTGAAACTCTCCGCAATTTTTTTTAAAGATGCGTTATTAATCAGTACAGCGCCACCTTCTCCCATAGTTATATGATGGGCAGGGTAAAATGAAACTGTTGCAAGGTCTCCGAATGTTCCGGTTTTTTTACCCTTATAGGTTGCGCCAAGGCTATCGCAATCATCTTCAATAACCCATAAATTATATCTTTTGGCTACATCCATTACAACGGAAAGGTTAAACGGGTTACCCAAAGTGTGGGCCATCATGATAGCCTTTGTTTTGGATGAAACGGCCTGTTCAATTAACGCAGCATTAATATTATACGTTGGAATTTCTATATCTACAAATACCGGTACGCAGCCAAATTGAACCAACGGGTTAATGGTTGTTGGAAAACCTGCTGCAACAGTAATTACCTCATCACCTGGTTTAATGGCACGTTCCTTTAACAGGGGAGATGTTAATGAATAAAAGGCCAGTAAATTTGCCGAAGAACCCGAGTTAACCAAAACTGAAAACCTTGATCCGAAATACCCCGCAAACTCTCTCTCAAACTGGCTGCCAAAACGACCTGTTGTTAACCATCCATCCAATACTGCATCAACACCCCATAATAAATCATCTGCATCAATTATTTTTCCGGTTACAGGTATATAATCAATACCCGGGTTAATTGACCGGTTTAAATTTTTTTCGGCTAAGGGCCTTAACAAACCAGCAATATCTTCGTCAAAATTTCTATACATTCCAATAGTAATTTACAGTCAATTCAAGAGCGGAGCCTAATTGAGTTAAAGTCATACCATAATCAAAAGCAACAGTTGACTTATTATAAAAGACAGGGCTTTCCCCTTCACGATAACTTAATTTTCCCCAATTCCACAAACTGCTGTCAAATTCTTTTATATATTCAGACAACAACCCACCGAGATCTTTAATAGTTATTGCTTTGCCGCTTCCTGCATTAATTATATCCGGCCTCTTACCAGCAGGTGTGTTAATCAGGCCCATTACCAGTTTTGATAAATCTTTTATAAAAAAATAATCCCGCTTCTGAAGGCCCTCAGTTAACTGAACAGCTGATTTTTGCTTTTGTGCATTAATGAGATAAGGAATGATTTTACTTGCATCCTCATAGGGCCCAAACATATTAAAAGGCCTGATTATGGAATAATCCTTTATTGCGTTTTTATTCATCAGCCAGTTGCTCGTCATGTATTTACTTGCCCCATAATAGGTAGAGGGGATGCAACTGCTGTTTTCTTTCAGATGTGTTATACTTGTATCGTATTCAAAAGCTGTTCCGATATGGATTATATAAACATTGGGGAGTTTATGTGATAAATAATCATATAGCTTAACCGTATTAAAATAATTGATGTCAAACATCTGCTTTATATCAGCCTGGTTCTTTACTACGCCATAACCGATACAATTAATAATACAACCGGGGTTAATTTCACTTAATACACTCCATGTAGTCCTATCCCCAAGATCAAAAAAAAAATAATTCAGGGATAGCGGGGTTTCCTTTCTCCGTGTAGAAGCATAACATGAGAAATGCTTTGCTAAATCCTCATTCAGGTTTCTGCCAACAAATCCATCAGCGCCTAATACAACTATCTTCAAAATGATTAAAAGAAATTTTTATTGTATGCTGCAATATCGTTTTCAACTAATTTTCTGGCCGGGCAGTTTTTCAGGTTCTTATACCAGTTAATTGTCATATCAATCGCCTGACGGGCATCCATTTTCGGCGACCAATTGAGTTCAGCCAATGCTTTATTAATATCCAATTTCAGCAACCCTGCCTCGTGCAGTTGATCAGGAGAGCCCTGCTCTTTTATAGTACCTGAACCCCATATTTCCAGAGCGATACCCGCTAACTCTTTTACAGTCAGGTTATCATTATTATGCGGTCCGAAATTCCATGCATCAGCATACCCGGAGGGTTCTTCTGCAATTTTCTTTCCCAATTGCAGGTACCCCGCAAGAGGTTCCAGTACATGCTGCCAGGGCCTTACTGCAGCGGGGTTTCTTAATACGACCGGTTCATTATTTTGCAATGCCCTTATTATATCAGGAACGATCCTGTCTTTTGCCATATCACCGCCACCAATTACATTACCCGCCCTTGCACTTGCAATACCCTTGTGATGTTTTGAAAAATTTTTTTTATTAAAAAAAGAATTGCGGTAACTGCTGATAATAATTTCTGCACACGCTTTACTTGCACTGTAAGGGTCGTACCCGCCAAGCCTGTCTGTTTCACGGTAAGGATAATGCCACTCAAAATTTTCATATACCTTATCCGTAGTAATTATAATTACGCTGCAGGGCTTTTTTAATTTTTTTAAAGCATCCAGCACGTGGGCTGTGCCTATCGCATTTACTTCAAATGTGTACGATGGTATTTCATACGATAGCCTGACCAATGGTTGTGCGGCGAAGTGAAAAATAAAATCTGGTTCAAAACCGGTGATTTCTTTTTCAACCCGGTCTTTATCCCTTATATCAGCAATTACAGAATTGCAGAGCTCATTTCCTTTAACCTGGTTATACAATTCAGGTTCACTCAGTGGTTCTAAAGCATACCCCTTTACATCAGCTCCCAGCATGTTTAGCCATACCAGCATCCAGGATCCTTTAAAGCCTGTATGCCCCGTCAGGAAAACTTTTTTGTCCTTGTAAATTCCAAACTCCATCGTTACCAGATTTTCCATTTTGCATTTCCGCTCTTCCATTCTTGTTCCAGTTCCTGTTTGTCACGTAATGTATCCATTGGCTTCCAGAATCCCTCATGCTTAAACGCATTCATCTCACCATCACGGGCAATATTTTCCATAGGTTCCCTTTCCCACGTGATATCATCACCAGTTATATATTTAAATATTCCCGGTTCGCAAACAAAAAAACCTCCGTTAATCCATGACCCATCCCCTTTGGGCTTTTCAGCAAACGTTAATACACTGTCATCTGTACCTAAGTTTAGTGCGCCAAACCTTCCTGACGGCTGTACTGCTGTAACCGTACAAAGTTTTTTGCCTGATTTATGGAATTCGACCGATCTTTTTATATCAACATCACCTACACCATCTCCATAGGTCAGGAGAAATGTTTCATTGTTCACATGTTTCTCAATTTGTTTAATGCGGCCACCGGTCATAGTGTTGATCCCTGTATCAACCAATGTAATTTTCCATGGTTCAGCATATGAATCATGTACCTCAACAGCATTATTACTTAAATTAATAGTAATATCAGATTTATGAAGAAAATAATTGGCAAAATATTCTTTTATCTGGTAGCCTTTATATCCAAGGCAAATAATAAAATCATTGAACCCATGTGCTGAATAAATTTTCATGATATGCCAGATTATCGGCATACCCCCGATTTCTACCATAGGTTTGGGTTTAAGAACTGTTTCCTCACTTAAACGGGTACCTAAACCCCCTGCAAGAATAATAACCTTCATCTGGTTTTAAGTTTTATAAATTCAGCAATTTCATGAGGGCCTTAAACTTTTCCAAATTTATAGATATATCAGCGTTCCTTCTGCTAAAGTCATTTTCTTCTGTGGGCATCTCACCTTCTCCAAAGAAATAATAATAAGGCAACTGGTTTGAATTGGAAATAGACCAGAAAAAAGTATCAAAATCCCCGGGAGGAAAAATATCAACCACACTACACCCTGCCCTGCAAAATATAATATTGGTTAACCCACCCCCATGTGGCCCTATTATACACCCTGCATTTCCAAAGAGATCAATTTTTTCAGCAATAGAATAATTTTCCCCATAAATTTTTTCAAACCCGTATTGTTCAAGAAATGAAACCAACTCTTCCTCATTTATAATCTTCCTGCCCACCGCATTTGACCTGGAAATGTATAATCTTGTTCCTTTACCTGAAGCGGCATTCGCAATGCCTGGTTTAAAAAGATCATTAACTTCCCTGCAAACCCATTGGTTAACGGTTCCATGTTCGTTGGGATAAGACGGGGCATACACTGTTTCAGCAGCAAGGTGAAAATCAGGGTTCTCTGCGCAGTTGAGTATTTTGTCTTCCGGGATACCAAGTTTATCAAACGTTTCCAACTGGAAATCTGACTTTTTATAGTTAATAATTATATTATCAACTTTTTCAATCAGGTTACTTTTTTTTAAAAGAATAAGGCGTGGTATAATGTCACAAATCCAGTGAGCAAAAACATTTGAACCAGGAGAGGCAGCTACTGCTACAGAACCATGAAATTTTAAAGGTTTGGATAACCTGATTTTATTAAATACGGAATGTTTTGAAGGATCAAATTTCGCAGCCCCAAACTCTTTTGAAACATCTGAAACAAGTGTATCATTACTGGTAATAATGGCTCCATTGTTTCCCCATACCCTCGCATTTTTGAGTTTTACAATATAAGATGCCGGCTGGACCCTGTTATACAACTGCCTGAATTTAAAAAAGACTTTTTCATCTATAGTTCCCGGGGGGGCCTCCTTTATTGCATGAGGGCCGGTGATGTTAATAATTTCAGCTGTTTTATCATTATTTGCAATATTTTCTGCAGAGGATATTCTCCTTGGAGAACCCAACGTAAGTGATGAAACCGGAATAAGGTTAATGGATTTTAAGATCAACTTCTTTGTGCTTTGCTTTAATCCTCCGGGTCCCATTTTATTTCTTAAGAGATTTGTATGCTGCGTTCAACACTTTCAGTATGGGGAACCTTTTGTAAATATGTTTCTGCCTGCCAAATACAGCGTGTTCAATACGGGGCTGTTTCATATAATTCTCAAATTCGTCCCGGGTCAGCCCAAATTTTTTTAACACATAATCCATCTCCTGCTGTAATTCTGTTTCTTCATAGAGCGGCTTTTCAAGTTCTTCAAGAGCCTGCTGCTTCGTTATCTGACCTGAAAAGACAAGCGTTGACAAATGTGGTTTACGTTTGTCAATATGAAACTTTACCGGCAGTATATAAGCCTGGTAAAACTTGGTAAAGACTGACTCATAATGTTTCCCGCCGTAATCTTTCCATCCCAATTCTTCGGTAATAGTTTGTTTTGCAATTGCTTTATTATAGTCAATAAAGTTAAGCGGCCTTACCGTTTCAATTCCTTTGCCGGCCCCATAGATGTATTGTTCCCTGAACCCAAACAAAGGATATGTTTTTAAGGGCAGTGTACCGTATTTTCTATGAATATTCCTGAGGTTTACATAATCCCCTTTGTTGTAAATCCATGTTCGGGGAAGTATGGCTTCGGTAACCACATTATTGCCGCTCAGGATATATTTCAGTTTGTATTTTGCAGCAAGGGTTTGTAATGTACCGCTTATAGCATGATCAGTCGGCACTTCAATATCTACAACCGACGCTTTTATATACGCCAGCTGCAGGTCTTTGAACTCTTCCCAGTTAACTACTATAGTATAAAGATCAAAGCCTGTTTTTCTGATAATATTATTAATATTACTTACTGCAGTCTCTGAGTTCCATCCATTATCAAAATGCACAATCAAAGGCCGTAAACCCCATTCCTTTGCTTTCCAGACAAGATAACTGCTGTCAACACCGCCACTTATTCCTGTAACACAATCATAAGGCTTGCCTTTCCCGTTTTCCTTAATTGATGAAATCAATGAAGCCAGCCTTTTTTCACCCGCATCACCTTTCAGTACATTCTCCTTTTCTTCCTCCCTGTATTCGTAATAATAATTACATATGCCTTTATCGTCAAAACTGATATCCGGATCAGCAATATTATCCATTACAGAAAGAGAACATTGCATGTACCCCGGATCTGTTTTTGAAAATACAATAGCCATACTGTTAAACTATCTCTGTAAATAATTTTTTTTTCAACTCAACCTGTTCAGGATAACTGATCAGCACCGCCCTGTGAGGCCTTTGAAAAACAAACAGGCTGCCAGCTGCAACAGCAGAAGCCCCCTGCTGAACCGCCCGGGTAAAATCATCCACAGAACCGGCGCCACCCATTGCCACTACGGGTATATGCACTGCCGAACTTACTTCTTTAACAAGCGGCAGGTCATACCCTTCAAAAGTACCATCCCGGTCAATGGAATTGAGAATAATTTCCCCCGCTCCTGCTGCTTCCATCTTTTTTGCAAACTCAACGGGGCCTTCGCCGGTATTCTTGGTTCCGTTCAGCACATTCACTTTATACTTTCCCAACCAGTTTTTTTTAACATCTATACTTGCTACCACACTCTGGCTGCCGATAACTTTTGCTGCTTCAGAAATCAATGAATGATTGTTGAATGCGCTGTAGTTCAGTATAACTTTTTCCACTCCAAGTGCAATCAGTTCTTTTACCTGTTCAATGGTTTTGATGCCGCCCCCATATCCCAATGGCATAAATGCTTCGCCTGCAATTTCACGTACCTGCTGCATATTGGGCCCACGCTGTTCTGCAGTGGCGGAAATATCCAGTATCACTATTTCATCCACTTCTTTTTCATTAAAGATCTTTACGGCATTAATGGGGTCGCCGACGTATTTGTGATCTTTAAAGCGGATGGATTTTACAAGCCCGCCTTTTTGCAGCAATAAAACCGGTATAACACGGATGCGTTTCATTTCCCTATCCTGCTTTTTTGCCACAGATTATCACAGAAAAAAGCTGTTAATATAACTTCCGTGTAAATCTGTGTATTCTATGGCCGTATTTTCTATTTACTCAATTCAGCTTCTAATTTTTTTACCGCCATAAACGCTTTTATCCAGTCCCATGTTTTTTTTATGCCATCTTCAAGCCCGGTGGAAACAGCAATGCCGGTTGCTGCAATAATTTTTTTGTTATCCAGCACATTTCTTTTCACATCAAACGGTCTTTCAGAAAGATATTGAAGGTTGAGCTGATGTTCGCCTGCCAATACTTCCTGTATAATACTTAATATATCAGCAATTGAATATCCTTTTCCCGAACCTGCATTATATATTTCACCGTTTTCGCCCCTGTCAATTACCGCCATTAACCACTGCAGGAAGTCATCTATAAAAACATAGTCACGTATATTATCACCCTTGCCATAAATCTTTACGGGGCTGTTGTTGTATGCCGCACCCAATGCTGTAGCTACAATGCCCTGCCCCCGGAAAGGTATTTGCCAGGGGCCATACACATTGGATGGCCTGAGGATATTAAAGCTGATTTTGTTAAGTGAACAAAACATGCTTACATATTTTTCAGACGCCAGTTTGGTAACGCCGTAATTGGATATGGGGTCTGTTGCATGCAGTTCATTGATGCGCTCATCATTTGTTTTTCCATATACCGTGCCGCCGGATGAGATATAAATGTATTTGCCCGTCTTGACATTTCTTGCAAACCTGAGATTGTCCACAATCAGGTTCAGGTTATCAGAAAATTCTTTACCGGGGTCAAGAATATTGGTATTGGATACAGAGGTATAAGAAAGGTCAATGATAATATTGGATGTGCCCCCGAGAAATGCGGCTATTTCATCCAGTGTATATTCCTGAACAGAATAATATTTTTCTGTACCAGCGGGCTGGTGCTCTTCTGACCGGCCGATAACTATAACAGCTTCGTTATACAGGTAATGGCACAATGCCCTGCCTATAAAACCGCCGCCGCCAATGATGATATATGTAAATTTCCCGGGGATAAGAGTGGGATTTATCGAACCGGTTTTAACAGAAAAGCGCTATGCCTGCTGTTTCGCGGAAACATGAAACTTATTACGGTATTTTTTTTGAACCTGCTCCAGCTTTTTTAAGAACCCCATTGGGTTTGAGTTATACAAATCACTTAACTCCTCACGCCGTTTTCGCATGAAGTCAACTGCTTTAAAGGATTTCAATTTTTCATTTTTCATAATGCCACTATTTCTCTTGGGCTCCGGATATCAATAACCTGGTGCCCGTATTTCAAATTTACCGAATTATATAATCTTATACGGTTAAGATTTACAATATGTTTAAAATTCCAACTGGTCACCACATCCACTTTATTGATTGTGGCCGCATCAATATGAAGGGCGTCAGACTGATATTTGGGTGTAATAATTTTTTCCTTAATGTATTTGCCTGCAAGACTTATACAGGAAGCGTCAATTGAAACAAATTCAGCGTTAGCGCTAATAACCTTGTCTGCAAGTCGCCTGACCTGTTCCGGTGCATTCTCAAGCTCTGCAAGAGTGAGGTCTGCAACAACGGCTGTATAAATGCCGTCAAATATTTCCTGAACCAGCTTTTCAGTCCATAACTTAAACTCTGCTTCAAAATATCCACCGAAAATTGATGTATCCAGGTATAGCTTCGCTTAAACAGTTTGAAGCATTTCAAATATGCTTTCCAATAATCTTAATACCGTTGCTGATTTGTGGCAAACATTAATACTTGTTCACAAAATTACTCAGCAGTTGCATCCCGAACTTGTGGCTCTTCTCCGGGTGAAACTGCACACCGGCAATGTGGTCATGCCCTATTGCAGCAGAGAATCTGTAGCCGTATTCTGCCGAAGCCAGTTCATCTGAAGCATTGTTTAGTTTGGGATGATAAGAGTGTACGAAATAAAACCGCGGCTGCTCAGGCATATTACTGAACAAAGGAATTTCAGTTGCCGTATATACATCGCTCCATCCCATGTGCGGAATCTTAAACCCTGCAGGCATTTCATTTTGCCGGAAGCGGATGATGCGGCCTTTTACCCAACCCAAGCCAGGCAGTTCACCTTCTTCACTTCCTTCAGTAAGCAATTGCATGCCTACACAAATGCCAAGCACCGGTGTTTTTTGTTCCAGCACTTTTTTATTGAGCAATGGTATTAACCCTGACTGCTTCAATTTTCCGGCACATGCATCAAAAGCGCCAACACCGGGGAGTATAAGTTTATCTGCTTTTTCAATATCCTCTTCCTTTGAAGAAATCAATGCAGGCACTCCTATTTTCTTCAGCAT
>JANRKT010000286.1:0-2255 GCA_033763355.1 Chitinophagaceae bacterium
GCCTCAACCCTGCCGGAAAAAGGCTGACCCTTCAATACCGAATCCATCATATACCTTACTGTGCTGGTGGCAGTAAGCCCGTCCATTACCAGTTTGTATTTGTACCCGCTTGTTCCGTTCAGCATGCCCCTGATGTCGCTCATTGAAAAAATTGAATCTTTCATTTCGTTGTTTACAATTACCGCTATAGCATCAGATGCAATTTTGTCGTACAGGGGTGCAAACTCAAGGGTATCTTTATAAAAATTAACTTCTTCTTCACCTAATGGCCTGGTTACTATCACCAGTCTTGTGCTATCCCTCAAAAGGTCTTTAAGGCATTCTGCTTCAGGCTTGTAATGCGCTACAATGGTTGCATTCGGATACTGCGACATAAACACCCTGATCTGTGAATCAATAATGGGCCTGAAGGACTCGTCTGCGCTGATTTGAATGGTTCCTGAGGTGGGGGTATCGTCTCCCGGTATAACTTTCGGTTTCTTTTTGTGGCCGCTGCAACTGCTAATAATTAACCACAAAAACAAAGCCATTACATAAACCGGGTTACGTCTGCCGCCTGTTAAAAAAAAATTCATTACCTGTTTGTATTTTTTTTGTACCCCCGGTAAAACCTGAAAATGCCATACAAAATACTTGCCCCGCCAAAAATGGAAGTCAGTACCGGGTCAAAATCAAAATCAAATCCAAGCTTCCGGTAAAAAAGAAAAAAAATGCCTACCCCCGCCCACAGCACACCCATAGAAAGATCGTATATGGCGTGCATCCTGGAAAAATTTTTTCGTTGTTTTTCTTCAAAATCTCTGATGTCCATGCTGTAAAATACGGGGACAGGCAAGTTAGGAAAATCCTTTTGCATTAAACCAAGTTTTTACCCTCAGTTAACCGCAAAGGTTACCGGCAAAATATAATACATGGCAACCGCTTGTTTGTGCTGCCTTGCGGGCTTCCACCGGGGCATTTTTTTAAGTACCCTTATCACTTCTGCATTAAACTGCTCCCCTCCTGAATGTACGGCATTAAACTTTTCCACTTCCCCGCTTTTATTAATTACAAACTGCATCTGCACTTTTATATGAGCAGCGCCCTCTTCTATGTCACTTCCTCTTGGGTCCTGCAAATTGCGTTCAAGAAAACGCACCAACGCTTTCATGCCCCCGGGAAATTCTGCAGGCTCTTCCACCACGCCCTGATGATAAGGTTCGTCTGAAATTGCTGGCAATGTTGCTTCAACTAAAGGACCGGAAGATTGTTCAGGAACATGGTGCACTGTTCCATCTGGTATTGCGCCTTCTCTTTTTTCATTGCTTATATCAGCAGTTTCCAAATCCCCAAGATCAGGAACAGGCGTTGTTATTTCCTCAGTTTCCGGAACTATAAGCGGGGTAACGAATTGTTCAGTGGCAAACTGTGGTCTTATTTCAGGGGCAGGCGGAGGTTCAGGGGCAACTGGCTGTAATGGATCTATTTCAATTAATTTCACTTCTCCTTTGTTAATCGACCTCGTTTCTGTTACATTTCTATCTGTTTTAAACGATATTAAAAAAACGAGAAAAAAAATTCCGCCTAATGCAATACCTAATCCTTTAATCAACTGAACAGAATACTGTTTTCTGATCTGGTAAGCCCCATACTCTTTGTTGCGGTTCTCAAAAATAATGTCAAGCACATTTGCCTGTAAAATGTTTTCAGGTTTCATATAAAACAGTTTGGATGGTGATAAAATTGGTTTTGATTATCCGCCGCGGTTGAGTTATGAAGGCCTTTGTAATAAGATGCTTTTAAAAGATGAATCCATAAAGAAGGCTGCGAGCCGTGAGCTATGAGCGGAGAAAAGCAGCAACAGGTCAATATGTCCCTTATAGCATTGCTACATATAATTATAAAAGTAAAAAGCAAGTTGATCTCCTCACAGCTTATAGCTCACAGCTAAATACTACCTTTGCCCCCATGAAAATTTTAATGGTTTGCCTGGGCAATATTTGCCGCAGCCCGCTGGCCGAAGGCATCCTGCAGCATAAAACTTTTAAAGCGGGATTAACATGGAGCGTAGAAAGTGCGGGAACCAATGGCTATCACACCGGCGAGCCGCCCCACCGGCTTTCGCAGAAAGTGGCAAGGCAATACGGCATTGACATCAGCAAACAGCGCTCAAGAAGTTTTATTCCCGAAGATTTTGAACGTTTTGATAAGATTTATGCTATGGCTGAAGACGTGATACAGGAGATGAAATGGATTGCAAGGCAACAATTCAATCC
>JANRKT010000287.1:0-13164 GCA_033763355.1 Chitinophagaceae bacterium
TAATCAAGAAAATTGAATTGAAGGTTGACGACAGCAAAAATGAAATTGTACAGCTTCTTATCATGATTAAGAATTACAATGATGAGAATGCAATGGAGTTAGGGAAAGCCAATTTGTTTTCAGGAGAAAATCAAGAAAAGAGGAATAAAGAAGCAGTTGATTTGCTGAAACAGTTTTCAAAGAAAATAAGTGAATTGAGGAAGGACTTTATTTCCCTTTCTGACTCATTTGAATTAAAGTTTCGGATTATTGAGAATGATAATGACTCTGGTTGGGTTGAAAAGCTGGCAAATGTAGGATCAGAAGGTACTGATGTTTTAGTAAAAGCGATGTTGAATATCATGCTGTTGAATATTTTCAAAGAGGGAGCTTCCAAAAAGTTCAAGGATTTCCAATTACACTGCATGATGGATGAAATAGGAAAGCTGCACCCGAACAATGTGAGGGGCATTTTGCAATTTGCCAAAGACAGGAACATTCGCCTTATAAGTGGTTCACCAATAGAAAATGATGCTCTTGCCTTTGATTATATTTACAAACTAAGCAAAGACGAAAAGAGCATTACCAGAGTTAAACGAATTCTTACCCAGTATTCAGAATGAAACTGCCGATTTCAATAGCAGAAAAACTTGTCGAGATGCTGAACGGGGAAAAAATTCCGTTTAGTAAAGTCAAGCATCCTGTTATTGAAGAAATGCTCGGAAATGGGATCGTAAAAAAACAAATCCAGGGGCGAAGCAAAGTTTCAGTTTATCTCACTAACAGGGATGGCCTTCTGGCTTACCTTAAAAATCATTTCGGAATCGAAAACCTGGAAAATTACGTTACCGGTTTACGGCGGAGTGATCTAAGTCGAGCTGATTCAGTGGAAATCTCATCTAATTCAAAACTGAAGTCAATACGAACCTTTAAAGGTTTTTTGGTTAACTGCTTTGAGCCAATAGAATGCCTGTTACATGGACGTTCAACAATGATCCATCCACGAGAAGGAACCTTTACTTTCATCTATGACTACGAAAACTTCTTGCCGGACAAAAACGTAACGGTAGTTGGAATTGAAAACCCTGAAAATTTCCGAAACATTCAGAACCATAGAAAGTTGTTTGGTAATATTCAACCACTTTTTGTGTCGAGGTATCCACAGAGCAAGGATTTAGTAAGGTGGTTACAAATAATCCCAAATGCCTATTTGCATTTTGGCGACTTTGACTTTGCAGGTTTGAATATTTACATCAATGAGTTTAAAAGATACTTGCAGGAAAAGGCAAGTTTCCTTTTGCCGAAAGACATCGAAGAAATGCTCTCTGCCAGAGGGAATAGGAACAACTACCATAACCAGACAATTCAGTTTGATAGACATGAAATCCATGAAGAAAATGTTCTCACTTTATTAAGATTAATTGAGAAATATAAAAAGGGGTTGGATCAAGAAATATATGCCAAGTGAATGGCTTTGAGTACTCTAATGTCAATTACTTCCTTTCAAATTATCTATTCAATTCAAGGAAGGAATAGAACGCTGCAAAATTAACTGTGCCTAAAATGGGCACGTAAAAGCTATGAACCAATAACCGATAGATTAATATTTGCCTTTCCTTTCAAGTAAGAATTAACCACGGCCAGGAGACTTAACTGGTCAGGGCTTGGGTTATCCGCCGACTCGAAAGGGCAGTTCTTTCAAAGAGCATACTATCAATTCTTTCCTCCAGGAAACGGGTTTTCAAGCGTTCTTTGATGCATAGCTGTAAATAGAATTCCCTTTTTATCTCGTCTTTAATGGCAAGTATGATCCGGATATGTGTCCAGCTTAATTGTTCACGCAGTGCGTGAATAATTTGGTTGATCATTTCTCCGCCGTTAAGCCGTTTTCAATCTTCTTTGCTGCAAACTTTTTCCGGAGCAGGCTCATATCCTCGCTCACCTTTTTGTCGAGAATCTTCGCATAAATCTGGGTAATCTTTATGCTTTTATGGCCGAGCATCTTGCTTACAGATTCAATTGGTACGCCGTTATTCAGGGTAACTGTCGTTGCGAAGGTGTGCCTGGCAATGTGGAATGTTAGCGTTTTCGTGATTCCACATATGTCAGCAACTTCTTTTAAGTAGGCATTCAACTTTGTATTACTTGGAATTGGCAATAATGAATCTTGGTGCTTACATTCCGGATGATCTTTGTAGGCTTCCATAATCTCGTGTACAATCGGCAGCAAAGGAATTCGCGTAGGCGTATCCGTTTTCTTTCGTTGGGTATATATCCATTTTTCCCCATCAATACCTACTACGATATTTGACCGCTTTAGTCTTTTGGTATCTATGTAAGCCAAGCCGGTCAAGCAGCTAAAAATAAAAATGTCCCGAACCTGCCTGATCCTGACATTTTGAATATCCTTGGAAATGATTGTTTGCAATTCTTCTTCAGTCAAAATTTCCCGGATCACTTCCTTCTTAGTCATTTTGAAACCAACAAAAGGATCTTTAATAAGCCATCCGTTCTTAATACAGAGGTTGATGATCTTTCGAAGATTACTGATATACTTAATGGTAGTATTGTGATTACACTTCTGAGAACTCTTTAACCAAAATTCAAAGTCGGTAATGAAGCTGAAGTCTATGTTTGCGATCTCAATATCCGGCCTGCGGAATTTCCAATTCAGGAATGAAATGACATGATCCAACGTTGTCCTGTATTTCGTAAACGTGGCTTTGGAGTTACTTAACCCGACCAATGTTTCCAGTTGATGGTTGTGATTTTTGAAAACTTCGACAAGCGTATGGGTCCGCTCATGGAGACCAAACCATTTACTTCGTAAAGTCTCTTTCGTGAAAATTTTACCCTCCTGGATTATGGTTTTCTGATAGTCATAGACCTTTTGTTTCAGGCTATCTAAATGTTGATTGATCGATCTGGCTTCTTCCGAGCTTCCCTTCACTTTGCTTGCTACAGAAGACCATTTTGCGGGCTCAACATAGCGTTGAGTTGATACTTCAAACCGCTCTCCGTTGATCGTTACTCTCAGGTAAATCGAAAGAGATTTGTCACTCTCATTTTTAGTTTTTTCCCGAAAAACAGGATACTCGTTCTCGTTTCCATGATGCACCGATTTTAAAGGTTAAAATTAGTTTTTAAGCTTCCTGCCAGGCCGCATGTTCAATTTCTGAACCCCTTGCCTGGCAAGAGTTTCGGCGGAATTCGGTGATTCAAAATCTGATTTCACAGAATCACCGAATGCGTACCTCAAGACTTGAGTATTTTGGTGCTATTTGGGGAGGGTATTAAAGCAAAAAAGCCCGTAAAATCTACATTTTACAGGCTTTTGATGTGTTTGAGTGTTAACTCAGCGGACCGGACGGGACTCGAACCCGCGACCTCCGCCGTGACAGGGCGGCATTCTAACCAACTGAACTACCGATCCAATTATTTATCCCATATTTACCGGTATCCTGATCATCCCGATAGCTACCGGGATGAACTGACAATCTTTTTCTTAAATTGTTACCAGTATTTTTGGGCTGGCAAAGATAAGCGTTTTTAATTTTCAGCCACAAAATTGTTCAAAAAAAGGTCAACCCTTAACTTTACATAAAAGGGGTTATTTCCCATATTTAATTTATCTGCAATGCCTGAATTAAGCCAACGACAATTCCTGGATTTTGAAAAGCCGATCAAAGACCTGTACGATCAGATTGAACAACTGAAAACAACTGCTGCAAAAAACAAAATTGACCTTTCAGACTCTGTAAAACAGTTAGAGGGAAAAATTCTTGAAAAGAGAAAGGAAATTACGCAAAACCTTACCAGTTGGCAGAAAGTACAACTGAGCCGTCACCCCGACAGGCCTTATACATTGGCATACATAAAAAGAATGTGCACCAATTTTATTGAACTGCACGGCGACAGGCATGTAAAAGATGATAAAGCCATGATTGGCGGATTCGGGCAAATGGATGGTCAGACTGTTATGATCATCGGGCAGCAAAAAGGCATTAACACCAAAATGCGGCAATTGCGCAATTTTGGAATGGCCAATCCCGAAGGTTACAGAAAAGCACTGCGTTTGATGAAGCTGGCTGAAAAATTCAATAAACCTGTAATTACATTAATAGATACTCCCGGCGCTTTTCCGGGTATTGAAGCTGAAGAAAGAGGACAGGGTGAAGCCATTGCAAGAAATATTTATGAAATGATACGCCTTAAAGTGCCTGTTATTTGCATCATCATTGGCGAAGGTGCAAGCGGCGGGGCATTGGGCATTGGGGTTGGTGACAAAGTATATATGATGGAGAATACGTGGTACACGGTAATTTCACCGGAGAGTTGCAGTTCTATATTGTGGCGCAGCTGGGAAATGAAAGAAAAAGCTGCGGATGAATTAAGGCTTACGTCAGAGCATATGGTAAAATTTGGGTTGGTTGACGGCGCCATTCCTGAACCGCTTGGAGGTACGCATTGGGACTATGATGAGGCAGCGGCAATTTTAAAAGCCCACTTGCTTACTGTAATAAAGGAACTGCAGCAATATACCCCTGAACAAAGAATAGAAAACCGTATTGCCAAATTCAGTAAAATGGGTTTTTGGGAAGAAGCGGGGGTGTAATTTCATCTTTCATTATTAATATTATCAGTTCAATCAGGTTTAATTTTTTAAAAATGTTATCTCAGCAGTTTCATGGTACGGGTGTAGCAATTGCAACAGCTTTTAACAGCGATGGCAGCATTGATTTTGCAGGCCAGAAAAAGCTTGTTGAATATCTTATTGAAGGCGGGGTTGAATACCTTGTTGTACTGGGCACAACAGGCGAAAGCGCCACTATTAATAAAGAAGAAAAGCAAAAGTTATTTTCTTTTGTTGCAGAAGCAAGCAATGGCCGGTTGCCGCTTGTGGCCGGCATTGGCGGTAACGATACCCGTGAAATAACCGAAGGGTTTAAAAAATTCAACCTGGATGGGTATGAGGCCATACTTTCGGTAAGCCCCTATTACAACAAGCCCAACCAGGAGGGTTTGTTTCAGCATTATAAAGTTTTAAGTGATGCGTCCCCGCTGCCCATCATCATGTACAATGTGCCCGGGAGAACAGGTATGAATGTAACTGCAGAAACAACTTTACGTATTGCAGAACAATGCAAAAATATTATTGCCACTAAAGAGGCGTCAGGCAATTTTGACCAGATTATGCAGATCATCAAATACAAACCAAAAGGGTTTGAAGTGATCAGCGGGGATGATGCCATTACATTGCCGATGATAGCATGTGGTGCAACAGGCGTTATTTCAGTAGTGGCCAACGCTTACCCTGCTGTTTTCTCACAAATGGTAAGATATTGTTTAAAGGGAGATTTTGAATCTGCGAAACCATTGCATTATCAGCTTACAGATATTATTAACTCCATGTTTGCTGAAGGAAGCCCCAGCGGGTTGAAGGTCTATTTGAATGAGATGGGAATATGCGGTAATTATTTCAGGCTTCCTGTAGCGCCTGTCAGCTCAAAACTGTATGAAAAGATAAAAGTTTTGATGGGCGAAGTGAAACTGCAGGCAAAACAAAAAGCAAAAGTTTAAACAAGGTAGGTTACCCCTTCTGTAGCGAGTTCCACATTGGGAAATACTTCAGTTGCCTCATCATAAAATGCATCAAGCTCCTCGTACCTGCTGCTGAAATGGCCAAGCAGTAATTTTTTAATATTTGCTTTTTTGGCAATAAGCCCGGCTTGTTTTGCTGTGGAATGAAAACGCAATGCCGCTTTTTCTTTCTGGTCGTCTAAATAAGTGGCTTCGTGATATACCAGGTCACATTCCAGGATTTTTTCTGCCAGGCTTTCATCATAAATAGTATCGGCGCAATATGCATAAGAGCGGGCATGCGGTGCAGGTTTGGTGACCCACTCGTTATTGATCAGTTTCCCGTCGGGTGAAGTGTAGTCTTCCCCTTCTTTGAGTTTGGGAAAAAAAGCAGAAGGCACATTGTATTCCTTCACTTTTTCAGGGTCCACCTTTCTCAGCTTTTCCTTTTCTTTAAAGAGAAAACCCCAGCAGTCAATGCGGTGGATAACCTTGAAGCAGCTTATGATTAATTTCTTTTCATTGAAAAGCACACCGCTTTTACACAAAGGATGAAAATGAAGGGGAAAAGGAAGCTTGGTGTCAGCGGCACGGAACTGTACATCCAGAATTTCTTTTAAGGCAGGCGGGGCATACAGGTGAAGGTCCTCTGTTCTGCTGTTTAACCCAAAACTGTTGAGTAAACCCGGAAGCCCGAAATAATGGTCGCCGTGAAGATGGGAAATAAAAATATGGTCTATCCTGCTGCGCCTGATTTTGTATTTGTTCATCTGTATCTGCGTACCCTCGCCGCAGTCAACCAGAAAAACCTGGTCATCGGCCGTCACCAACTGAGATGTGGGGTGCCGGTCGTGCATGGGCAAGGCGGAATTGTTTCCTAAAATAGTAACTGCAAACATGGATATATGCTGAGGCTAACAAAAATCAGACTGTGGTGGCACTGCTTTTCGCTGCTTTCTTTCTGCCGCTTGCCAAATTAAAATGCAGGATTACAACAATCCTGTCAGCTATCTTACGAAAATAAGGTGTAATTTATTGTTCGTCATCCAGCAGTTCCCGCTCAATTTCTTCCATTTGCACAATATCCCAGGCTTCACTTTCTGTGGGGGTGGTGTTCATCAGTTCCAGCAATTCCGCTTTATCAAGGGCTTCCTCCACCGCGGGTTGCACCTGGCACACTACAAACGATTGGTTGTTTTCGTATGCGTTTTGCTGTGCTGCGAGTATTGCTTCAGCTGCCGGTATTTCCAAAACTGTCACCTCCTGCAAATTCAGAATTATATTTTTAACGGGGTTTTGTATGCATTTATTAAACAGGGCTGTTAATTCTTCTGTCATATTAGCAGCAATTTGCGGTTCTGTGATGGTAATGACATGGAATTTTTCCCTGGTATCAATTTTGACATTCATGCGGGGAGTTTTTATAATTCTTTTGATTCCTGAACATGGCGGCAACTACACTAAACAATTTACCTAAACTAATACGGCACCGGGCTATGCAACATCCTGATGCCTAACACACAATAAAACAACCACGCCTCAGTTCTTATAATCAGAAGTCAAAAATATTCGTTATTATTGTATTGACTATAAAATAAATCAAACCCATAATGGATAATAATTTTTCGGCCCAGGTCAAAGAAATCATTTCCTTCAGCAGGGAAGAGGCATTGCGGCTGGGAAATGATTTCATCGGTACTGAACATCTTTTGCTTGGATTGATACGTGAAGGAGAGAACACTGCAATAAAGATCTTAAAGAACCTGAATGTGGATTTGTATGAATTGCGGAAAGAAGTAGAGATGGCGGTAAAAGATAAAACAGGAAAAAACATTGCCAACATCAACAGCCTGCCATTAACCAAGCAGGCGGAAAAAGTAATACGTGTTACCGTATTAGAAGCAAAAGCATTAAAAAGCCCAACCGTAGAAACAGAACACCTTATGCTTTCCATCCTAAAAAACAAAGAAAACATTGCCACGCAAATACTCAATCAGTTTGATGTGGATTATGATTTGTTCCGCAATGAACTGGGCGTGGTAAAAAGCAATGATGTACGCAGCGAATACACTGATGACCCCGATGATTTTGATGATGATGAAAAAAGAAGTTATCAGCAAAAAGCAAAACAGCAAAGCGGCAATGCCAAAAGCAAAACACCCGTATTGGATAATTTCGGCAGGGACATTACTAGACTTGCAGAAATGGGTGCATTGGATCCTATTGTGGGAAGGGAAGAGGAAATTGAAAGGGTATCGCAGATACTTTCACGCCGTAAAAAGAATAACCCCATTTTAATTGGCGAACCGGGTGTAGGTAAAACCGCAATTGTTGAAGGCCTTGCATTAAGAATTGTGCAGCGCAAGGTTTCACGTGTGTTGTTTGACAAGAGGGTGGTGTCGCTTGATCTTGCTGCGCTTGTTGCCGGTACAAAATACCGCGGCCAGTTTGAAGAACGCATGAAAGCCATCATGAATGAACTGGAGAAGAACCGTGATGTGATCCTCTTTATAGATGAAATACATACTATTGTAGGGGCCGGCGGCGCAAGTGGTTCGCTGGATGCTTCTAATATTTTTAAACCTGCACTTGCACGTGGCGAATTGCAATGCATCGGCGCCTCAACGCTTGATGAGTACAGGATGTACATAGAAAAAGATGGTGCGTTGGACAGGAGGTTCCAGAAAGTAATGGTTGACCCGCCAAGCGTTGATGAAACCATACAGATACTCACCAACATCAAACCCAAATACGAAGATTACCACAATGTAACTTATGCTGATGAGGCTATTGATGCCTGCGTTAAACTCAGCGACCGTTATGTTACCGACAGGCTCCTTCCTGATAAGGCGATTGATGTAATGGATGAGGTTGGCGCAAGGGTTCACCTCAAAAATATTAATGTGCCCCAGGAGATTCTTGATCTGGAAAAGAAGATTGAAGACATCAAATCAGAAAAAAACAAAGTAGTAAAAAGCCAGCGTTTTGAAGAAGCGGCTTCACTCCGTGATTCTGAAAAACGTTTGCAGGAAGAATTGGAGAGGGCAAAGAACCAGTGGGAAGAAGAAAGCAAACACAAGCGTTACCCCATAAGTGAAGAAGATATTGCTGAAGTGGTGAGTATGATGACCGGAATACCTGTTAAAAGAATGGTGCAGGCCGAAAGTGAGAAGCTGCGCCACATGGCTGATGATATGAAGACTATGGTGGTAGGCCAGGAAGAAGCAATCGGTAAAGTGGTAAAAGCCATTCAGCGTAACCGTGTAGGATTGAAAGATCCCAAGAAACCCATTGGTACTTTTATCTTCCTTGGGCCAACAGGTGTTGGTAAAACAGAGTTGGCAAGGGCGCTTTCACGTTACATGTTCGATTCAGAAGATTCGCTGATAAGGATTGACATGAGTGAATACATGGAGAAATTTACTGTCAGCCGTTTAATTGGTGCACCTCCCGGTTATGTGGGTTACGAAGAAGGCGGACAGTTAACAGAGAAAGTCCGCCGCAAGCCTTATTCAGTAATTTTGCTGGATGAAATAGAAAAAGCGCATCCTGATATTTATAATATTTTACTCCAGGTACTGGATGATGGCCAGTTGACAGATGGTCTTGGCCGAAGAGTGGATTTCAAGAATACGTTAATCATCATGACTTCCAATATTGGTGTGCGCCAGTTGAAAGATTTTGGCGATGGCGTTGGGTTTGCAACCTCTGCACGCCAGCATTCAACAGATGAAACCAACAAAGCGGTGATTGAAAAAGCGCTCAAGCGTACTTTCTCCCCTGAATTCCTCAACAGGGTGGATGATGTGATGATCTTTAATTCGCTTACAAAAGAACACATCTTTGAGATTATTGACATCCTGATGAAAGGGGTGATGAAGCGGTTATCAAACCTTGGCTTTACCCTTGAATTGACGCCTGAAGCAAAAGATTTTATTGCAGAAAAAGGGTATGACCAGCAGTTTGGCGCAAGGCCATTGCACAGGGCTATTCAAAAATACCTTGAAGACCCTCTTGCTGAAGAAATCCTGAGCATGAACATCAAGCCCGGCGATGTGATGATTGCAGACCTTGACAAGGAAAACGGCAAAATCAAATTCAGCCTCAAGGCGGGTGCAATAGAAAAATCAGAAGCATAAGAAGCTTTATAAAATAATAAATATCGTAAAGGAGTGTTTTACAGCACTCCTTTTTTATTTCGCCTTTACCGGAACAGATAGTTTTATATGTATTAATTTTCTTTGCCGCATAGCACAACTATTTTTTGAATCAGTACCTTTATCTGCCTGAGATGGCATGAAAAAAATTATTATCACCATAGACGGATGGTCTTCCTGCGGGAAGAGCACACTGGCCAAACAACTGGCCAAAAAACTGAATTATGTATATATTGACAGCGGCGCCATGTACCGGGCCATCACACTTTATTTTCTGCGTAACCATGTTGACTGGACCGATAACAAAGAAGTGATTGCTGCATTAAAAAATATTGAGCTGGAATTTCGCTTTAATAAAAACAGCCAGGAAAGCGAAACATACCTGAATGGTGAAAATGTGGAGTATGTAATACGCGACCTTGTAGTAGCAGAAAAAGTAAGTGAGGTGGCTGCAGTAAAAGCGGTACGTGAATTTGCAGTGGCGCAGCAACGCAAAATGGGGGATAAAAAAGGTATTGTAATGGATGGCCGGGACATCGGAACGGTGGTGTTCCCCAAAGCTGAACTGAAAATTTTTATGACTGCTGACAATGCCATCAGGGTGGAGCGGCGGTTTAAGGAACTGTATGAGAAAAACCCCAACATTACTATAGAGGAAGTGAAAAGCAACCTTGAAATGCGTGACTACATTGATTCGCACAGGGAAGTGTCCCCGCTTAAAAAAGCCAGCGATGCCATTGAACTGGACAACTCCAATATCACACCCGAGGAACAGCTAAAGAAAGCGCTGCATTGGGCCAGGGGAAAATTAGGAAAAGAGAAACAGGAAAGTTAGAAAGCCTGTTGTATAAAGTCCCGTTTTAACTGCTCCATTTTTCAATCATCTCATCAAACGGAATTGCATCCGGAAAATATGAAATGATTTTCCTTATTACCCCTTCCACCATTGAATCAGGACAGGAGGCTCCGCTGGTAACCAGTATGCGGACGGGTTTTTTATGTGAAAGATAACTTGTGGAATATTTTTCTTCTTTCTTCCTCCAGTCGTAATGAATGATTTCTTTTTCCGAAACAATATCCTCTTCTGACCTGATGAAATAAGATGGCAGTTTTTCTTCGCACAGTTCAACAAGATGGGATGTATTGCTGCTGTTCCTTCCGCCAACAACGATGGCAAGATCAGCTTCCTGTTCCAGCATACCGGATACAGCACCCTGGTTATCGTTGGTTGCATAACATAAGGTATCCCGTGTATCAGCGAACCTTTCGCTGATATTTGTTTCATTGAGGCCATAATGCTGCATCACAACCTGTTTCAGGTAATCGGCAATGGCCTGTGTATCGCTGGCCAGCATAGTGGTTTGGTTAACCACGCCAATGCGCTGAAGGTCTTTACTGATATCAAACCCGGCTGAATGCCTGCCTTTAAATTCCCTGTAGAACTGCTCCGCTGGTATTTCTCCTGTTATGTATTTCGCAAGTTCTTTGGTTTCTTTCATGTCGTTTACCACAACAGTTGGCGTATGGTAAGCGCTGTGCGAAAAAGTGGCACGGGTTTCTTCATGTGACGGTTTACCATGAACCACTACGCTATAGCCTTTGCGGGCAATCTGACCAGACCGGTTCCATACTTTTTCTACAAAAGGGCATGTGGTGTTGTATTTTTCAATGGGGATACCAAGCTGTTTTAATCTGGTTTCTGTTTCAAGGGTAGTACCAAACGCCGGGATGATGACCACATCATCAGCCGTTAATTCTTCAAAAGGTATGAGTTGTTTTCCATAAGTATCCATCAGGAACCTTACTCCCCTTTCCTGCAAATCTTCGTTTACAAAAGGGTTGTGGATCATTTCACTAAGCAGGAATATCCTTCTACCGGGGTTTTCATCCACCGTACGAAAAGCAATTTCAATGGCATTTTCCACACCGTAACAAAAACCAAAATGCCGTGCAAGAAAAATTTGTACCGGGCCAAAGTCAAGCAGGGTGGGAGCGAAGTTGTTTTTCATTTTATCCTCTTGCTTACGGCTGTTTTTAACGGCGGTAATCAATGGGCTGCGGTAAATGAGGGGAACATTGAAAGTCTTCATTAAGTTAATAATCGCTTTTATAAAACAACCGCAAAGGTACAAAGTTTGGGGGAGGGGATAAGATTAAGGGTTGTCATCATTTCGCAACACTTAATCCCCAATTGTTGAAAAGTAAAAGGTTATTGTATTGCCGCATCAAATATATTTACCCATGTTACTGAACTAAAATCATAATTTCCTATCGTTACTGCTATGAGTACTGCATTTCACCATGTTGACTGGCGCCACCATACCAATGTTTACGAGGTAAACCTGCGCCAATATACCAAAGAAGGAACCTTTAAGGCTTTCAGCAAAAAAGTTACCCGGTTAAAAGACATGGGCGTGGAGGTGCTCTGGTTTATGCCCATTACCCCAATCAGCCAGGATAAACGAAAGGGCAGCCTCGGCAGCTATTACGCCTGCAGCGATTATACGGCAGTTAATCCAGAATATGGCACATTGGATGATTTTAAAAAGCTGGTTGACACTATTCACAAAGCGGGTTTGAAAGTAATTATTGACTGGGTGGCCAATCATACCGGATGGGACCATGTATGGACAAGAAGTAACCCGGATTTTTATCACCGTGACGGATTTGGTAATTTCTATGATAAACATGGCTGGGATGATGTGATTGACCTGAACTATGACAACCCCAACATGCGCCACACCATGAAGGAGGCGATGAAATATTGGGTGAGGGAATGTAATATTGACGGGTTCAGGTGCGATATGGCCATGCTTACGCCATTGTATTTCTGGAGAGAGGCAAGGGCCGAGGTGGACCAGTTAAAACCTTTGTTCTGGCTGGCGGAACTTGACCAATGGGATAACCCGGATTACATGGAAGTGTTTGATGCCTGCTACACCTGGAAGTGGATGCACGTAACCAAAGAATTTTACCAGTCGCAGCAGAGGGATATTATGGCGCTTGATTCCGTACTGATGCATTACGAAAGCCTGCACCCTAAACCGGCCATACGTGCCTGGTTTACGAGCAACCATGATGAAAACAGCTGGAATGGCACCGAGTATGAAAAATACGGCGACATGGCAAAACCCCTTGCGGTATTTGGCGCCACATGGGAAGGGGTGCCCATGATATACAGCGGGCAGGAAATGCCAAACGACAAGCGGCTGCAGTTTTTTGATAAAGATCCCATTGAGTGGAAAGGTGAACTGAAATTGCATTACTTCTATAAAAGCCTCCTTAACCTGCATTCAACACATCCTGCACTAAGGGCTGCTGACCCTCATGCGAAAACTTTCCGCATACGTACTACAGCTGATGATAAAGTTTTTTCTTATCTCAGGAAAAATGCAGAAAAGGAAGTACTGGTATTGCTTCATTTGTCGCCGCAAAACCATTTGAACAT
>JANRKT010000288.1:0-2866 GCA_033763355.1 Chitinophagaceae bacterium
CTGTTTTTTGATAAGGATAAAGAGCATTTGCTTCTTCCGCATGGTCTGCACACTGACCAGTTAAAGGCTACCTATTGTGCAATGATCTATGATCATGTGCTGGAAAAATTTTACGGAATGAAGCTGAATGAAAGCCCTGAACTGATATACCCGGTTGCTGATCCCCAAACAGGCATGATGCGCTATTACCGGATACGTTACGACCGCCGGTTTATTGATGTAAACCTGAAAGGAAAATTACCGCCCATACAGGATTGCGGGATATGTATGAACACCTTCCGGATACTTGACCTTGAAAAGCAACTGGCTGCCATGCCGCTTGATATTTTTGAAGCGGAAGGTTTTGCAGTTTGGGTGGCGGAAGATATAACAACGACAGAAGCCCTCGAGTCAATTAAAAAAATATTGCTCCGCACAAACGAATGTGGCACCGGCGACTTCGACGACATGAAAAAAGTAATAAAATCTCTGGTGGGGTTAAATGATGTGGAGGTTGGCCTGATGCCTTTTATAAAAATAAATGACCAGTTTGTACTCGACAAGGAAAGTATGAGCCATAGTCTTGTAGCACAGCAATGGTTAACTGATGACCCGCAGAATATGGTAAAGTTCCGTAAGTTCACAAACTTTTTGTATGAGCATCCCGAGCCTACACCCATCAGCAACCTCAGCGAAGAAATGCTGGGTTTTGCGCCATTCATGCGTTCTGTATTTGAAAATGGTGGAAGGAGCTTTATTTGTTATTCGATGCAAAACAGTGATGGCCTCATCGGGTTGCTTGAACTTTCCTCTACTGTAAAAAACACACTTACGCATGAAGTGCTGGCAAGGCTTGAACCTGCTATTCCATTGCTGTCTTTGGCCATGCTCAAATGCAGGGATGGGTTTAACAATAAGATTGAAAAAGTGATTAAAGAAAAATTTACGGCGCTTCAGCAACCTGTGGAATGGAAGTTTGCAGAAGTGGCATGGGACCACCTGCGCAATATGGAGAGCGGTAAAATTACCGGGAACGTTGTGTTTGAAAATGTGCACCCCTTATATGGCGCCATTGATGTGCGCAATTCATCTATGGAAAGAAGCCATGCCATACAAAAAGACCTGAAAGAGCACCTGGCGCTGATTGAAAGTTTACTGGAACAGTTACAATCAATTGTTCAGTTGCCTTTGCTGGAAGGATTGCAGTTTAAGAATGACAATATCAGGCAATCCATTGAAACCAGCATGACTGCGGAAGACGAGGTGCGGATCAATGATTTTTTAAGTAACGAAGCAGAACCCGTTTTCGCTCACCTTCAAAAGAACAATAAAGAAGCGGCCGGGATCATCAATGAATATTTCAACACCGTTAACGACAGCAGCGGCAGGCTTTACCGCAACCGCGGCGAATATGAAGAAACAATTTCCCGGATAAATGATGTTGTACTGGCTTACCTGGAGAAAGAAGAAGAAACAATACAACAGTCTTACCCGCACTATTTCGAAAAATACCGGACAGACGGAATTGAATACAACATTTATATCGGCCAGTCTATTTCACCAAATCATCCTTTTGATCTGCTGTATTTAAAAAACATCCGGCTATGGCAGTTAAAGTCAATGGCAGAGGCAGCAAGAATAACACACTGGTTATTACCTGGATTAAAAGTGCCTTTGCAGACAACACAACTTATCCTTATCCACAGCCAGTGTATTTCCATTTCTTTCCGCAGGGATGAAAGAAGGTTTGATGTGGAAGGCTCGTACAATATCCGTTACGAAATCATCAAAAAACGGTTAGATAAGGTTCGCATCAAAGAAACCAATGAAAGGCTTACACAACCGCGAAAAATTGCAATGGTTTATTCAAACCAGAAGGAAGTGCAGGAATACGAAGAATACATTAAGTTCCTCCAGAAGAAGAACATCCTGAAACAGGGCATTGAATTTCTTGAGCTGGAAGAATTACAAGGTATAAGGGGGCTGAAAGCAATGCGGGTAGAGGTAAACCTTGAAAACGAATAATCCCAAATAATGTCTTTTTAAAACATGAACCACACAGGCACAATGACACGGTGATGCACGGAGTTACTCTGTGCTACTTTTTGCCGCTGTGTCTCCGTGGTTTAGAAAAAATTATTGATGCCTCGCCGATGCTATCCTGTTCCTGTTTTTTACAAGCCTCCCTGCCGACATTCCTCCACGAACCTAAAAATGATTGATTGTTATTTTGCCTTCCCCGCTGAGTCACCGCTTTAGCCCTGCGTAGTGCTGCGGGACTCAGCGATTCGATTACTAAACGCCAAAGCATAAAAGCTAAATGCTACCATTCGTTAAAGCCGGGATGCGCATTGTGCAACCTTCATTCCTGAAAGTCTATATTAGAACGAGAAGACAGACAAAGAACATTTAAGAAATTGAGTGAATGAGAGAAAAGTGATATAATAACACGTTTGCATCAGGCGGATTTAACGTCCGCCTGGGGTCAAAGTATAACACAGGAGAAATTATAAAATAAGGTGCTTCGGAAAATCACCTGTCTTTTCGCAGCATATCTGTTCCATCACCTGCTGCAATTGTGTTTTTAAGATAGAAATGGTATGATGGCCGCCATCTTTGCCCAATGCAGATACGCCATACATAAACGTACGTCCCATAAAAACAAATTCAGCGCCGCTGGCCAATGCACGGGCCACATCGGGGCCTGAACGGACACCGCTGTCCATCATGATTTTTATTTGCCCTCTGTATTTTTTTGTAATGGAAGCAAGTGGCTTAATGGAAGATTGTCCTGCATCCAGCTGGCGTCCGCCATGATTGGATACAATAATGCCATCCAAACCCAAACGTATTGCCATTTCAGTATCTTCATCACTGGCCACGCCTT
>JANRKT010000289.1:0-1541 GCA_033763355.1 Chitinophagaceae bacterium
TTTATCGTAATCAATATTGCGGGCATAATAAATTGAGCTGAGCACATCCTGCACACATGAGGGAACCTGGAAAACACCTGTGGTGCTTACAGCAGTGCCGGTCTCTGCATTAAAAGTAACATTCTCTTTTTTCTTATATCCCCCCTCGTTGATATCCCTTATAAATTTATAGGGTTTCAGCGTAGCAGTGTCAATATAAGTTTCATAGCGGTCGCGTACTTTAAATATCCAGTCGTATGTAGGGTTTGAAGTACCCGCCCCCACAATATGATAAACCGGTTTATTATTGAGGTGTTCCCTGTTTACGGTAAAAATGGCCGTGCCTGCATCAACAAAAATGCCTATCACATTATAAAATACTTTAAAGGTGAGCTGCTCGCCGTTTACAAAAGTGGAGTTGGTTATTCCGCAAAAATCATCACCGGCGCTGGTACGGATAGTTAAGATGCAGCATAAAATCAATCCCGTAATTCTTCTCATCTTTCCTTAAAAATTTTTATACCCAGTATAAATAAACTGCCTATCAAAGCCGGTAATGCAAGGTTAATTAACCAGATGCCTGTAGCTGTTGCATAAATTCCGACTGTATTCTTACTAAACAGTTTAAACAACAACAGGCTGTACTCCCACCTCAGGCCCAGTTCCAGTAACGCTATAGTAGGCCATATGGCCAGCAGCAAAAATAACACACTTACTGCCCAAAAACCCTGCCACCAGGTTACATCAACCTGCATGGCCTGCAGCAACAAATTATACTGAATAACGAATACCATGAACCGAGTAAACGAAAGGCTCAGCACTCTTAACAAAATTGTAACATTCAAATCTTCAAGCACTGAGATGTGTTCAACAAACCGTGATAAACCCGGTAACCTCTCCACCCCTTTAATCAGCCAGTTTAACCTGAAATAAATGAGCAGGCATACCAGTGTAACCGTTGCAACAATGCCTGTTAAAAATTTTATCCATATTGCTGATGACTCAATACCCAGCGAACCAGACAATTCATCCTGCAAAAAAACCAAACCAATGGTCCCCATCAGCAATGTAATAATGATCTGGCTGAAACTTCCTGCAATGGTTAGTGAAACGGCTTTGAAACGCTTTCCGTCTTCTACGTACAAGATTCTTCCGCCGTATTCGCCAATGCGGTTAGGCGTGTTTAACGCAAAAGATACTCCCGCCAGTATGGCCTTAAACGACCTTAAAAAAGAAATTTTTTGTATGCCTTTCAGCAATACCTGCCATTTCCTTGCTTCAATTCCCCAGTTCACCAGCATCAGCATCACCACCATCCACAACTGCCATGCGTTGCGGCCATAAATTGCTTCTTTTATCTGCTGCAGGTGCACATCAAGATCGGGCTGATTTCGTATTTGCCTGTAAATGGAATAAGATAGCCAGATGAACAAAGCAGGCCCGAGGAAGTAGTTGATGAATATTTTGATATTTTTGTTCAGTGGTTTCGTTTGTCGCTTCAAAAATAACTTCTCCTTGCAAAAAACTTCCAAAATTATTTTAGGTGTTGATCCGGGAACCCT
>JANRKT010000290.1:0-50524 GCA_033763355.1 Chitinophagaceae bacterium
TTATCCGGTCCCGCTTAATGCACCCATTGAAGGCAATGGCAACGGCGACTCACATGTAATAGCAGTTGACATTGAAAATAAAAAGCTTTATGAATTGTACAATGCAGGTGTTAATGGAGATCACTGGGAAGCTTCATCAGGAGCAATCTTTGATTTAAAGTCAAATACACTTCGTCCTGAAGGATGGACATCAGCAGATGCAGCAGGACTTCCCATCTTTCCCGGCCTGGTGCGTTATGAAGAAGTGCTGAAAGGTGAAATTGATCATCCCATCCGCTTTACACTCGGCAAATTAAATGTAAAGCCAGCTTATATTCATCCTGCAAGGCATAAGGTAAACAGTACAGGGGGGCAATACTCACTGCCATTCGGCGCTAAAATCCGTTTAAAAAAGAATTTTGGCATCACTGCTTATCCCGCCAAAGTGCAGGTTATTTTAAAGGCAATGAAAAAATATGGCTTGATCCTCGCCGACATCGGAAGCAATATGTACATCAGCGGCGCCCCTGATGAAAGATGGAACAATGATGAACTCCGCACATTGAAAAACCTTAAAGGTTCAGATTTTGAAGTGGTGAAGATGAACTGATGTTTCTTTTGTCTGCAGGCCTTTGATTTCTTTATCAAATACACATAACCCGGTTATTGTTATACTTTGCTTTCATTCCGGCATTCCTGCCTCCGGTTTTTTTTGTAATTTTAGAACAAATCGTTCACTGATGGGTAATGTGATAACCAGGCCGCCGCGTACCATGACTGAGGTTTACCAAAGCCTGCCGGAAGGAACTTTAGCACAGTTAATCAATAACCAGTTAGTTATGTCCCCAGCGCCAACAACACCTCATCAGAGGATATTGGGTAAAATTTATAGTCATTTATTGCAAACTGCCGAAGCCAGGAGACTGGGTGAAGTTTTCATGGCTCCGGTTGATGTGTTTCTTGGGAATAAAAACATATTTCAGCCGGATATACTTTTTGTTGCCACTCAAAACGGCCATCTTGTAAAAGAAAGCGGTGTGCATGGCGCCCCCGATATAGTAATTGAGGTATTATCGCCTTCTACATGGCATTATGACTACGGCGAAAAAAAAGATGCTTATGAAAGATGTGGCGTAAAAGAATACTGGCTGGCTGACCCCGCAACCAAAAATGCAGAGGGGTTTGCTTTGGAAAATAAAGAGTTTATCTCACTTGGTACAATGCAGGGAAAAATCAAATTACGGCTGATAAAGACAACCATTAAGTTTTGAAAATTTTATAGCCTGTTCTCCTCCTGCCCGAAATAAATTTTATGCTTCAGTTATAATTGCCGGTTTATTTTTCCAAAATCCGCTAAATTTATCTGGTAAAACAATTTGCTGCACTTAAAAATTGCCATCATGAAGTCAAGACGGATTTTTATTAAGAACACATTGGGCAGCCTCGCTGCATTAAGCATCGGCAGCAAAAGCTTTCCGGCAATCCTTATGCCCCGACAAAAGCAAAAATTAGGTATTGCCCTGGTTGGCCTCGGGTATTACAGTACCGATCTGTTGGCACCTGCGTTACAGCTCACCAAACATTGCGAACTGAAGGGCATTGTAACCGGTTCTCCGGATAAAGCCAAAAAATGGCAGCAGCAGTATAGTATTCCTGAAAAAAATATTTACGATTATAAAAGTTTTGATACTATAGCTAATAACCCCGCTATTGATGTTATTTATATTGTGTTGCCCCCTTCCATGCATGCAGAATATGTGATCCGGGCAGCCAAAACAGGCAAGCATGTATGGTGCGAAAAGCCAATGGCCGTTTCAGTCGTGGAGTGTCAGTCTATGATTGATGCATGCAATAAAAACAAAGTAAAGCTGAGTATTGGCTACCGCATGCACCACGAACCCAATACACAAAAAATAATTCAATTCCGTAAAGACAAAAAATACGGCAATATCACAAAAGTTTCAGCCTATGCCGGTTATTTCGATGGCCGCACCGATCACTGGAAACAAAAGAAAAGCCTGGGTGGCGGTTCTATGTATGATATGGGCGTTTATCCATTAAATGCCACACGTTATGTCACCGGTGAAGAACCTGTGGCGGTAACTGCAGCGCAATCCACCAACCGGCCGGAGATTTACAAAGAAGTAGATGAAACCATGCATTTCAATTTAGAATTTGCCGGGGGTGCAACAGCCGATTGCGAAACAAGTTTTGGAAAGAACATGAACAATTTAATGGTTACCTGCACAAAGGGCTGGTATAAACTTGAACCTTTTTCGGGCTACAGCAATGTGGCCGGTGAAACAAGCGATGGCATCAAACTTCCCCCGGCTATCACAGTTGTTCCGCATGAACAGGTAAAACAAATGGATGAAGATGCGCTTGCCATTATGCAAAACAAGCCCGTGCTGGTGCCCGGCGAAGAAGGCCTTAAAGACATAAGGGTAGTGGAAGCGATTTATAAATCGGTAAGGGAGAAGAGGCGGGTGGTGATATAAATGTTTTTATTTTCAATGAGTAGAGGCATATTGCTCAGTTAATTTTGGGATTTTGGCTTACATCAGCTTTTTTATTAATCTTCCTGCCTTATTTACCATATTCTTTAACAAAACCGGAAAATAAACAAGCAACTAACAATCAGGCACAGGCTATTTCATAACCCCTAATTGGAAAAGATAATCTCTTTTTATGCCATACCGGAAAAAAAGAATATATTTAATCTGCAACCCACTTTCCCCCTCTGACTTATCCTCCTGGCCATTTATTTGCAGTGCCCTTTACGATTAATTCTTCCTCTGTCACCGCAGGTTTATTAAACCCTAGGCCCTTTAATATGTTTTTGCAGGGAAACACCATGCCTTTATTAAAGCGGATTGCGCTGCTTTGTATTCTGCTCATGGCAGGTTATGTTTCAGCGGCGCAGTTGCAGGCTGATTTTGCCCCTGACCCAAAGAGCGGTTGCTCTCCTTTAACTGTAACATTCACCAATACTACAAAAGGGGCATCCCCAAATGCCACCTATCAATGGAACCTCGGTAATGGTTCACCGGTTGTTACTGATATTAACCCCAGCGCTGTTTATTTTCTTGAACAGAAGTATATCGTTACGCTCACAGTAAAAGATGGAAGTAATACCAGTATTAAAACAGATACCATTACTGTTTATAAGAAACCATCAGTAAAGTTTACAGCTTCTCCTGTAAAAGGATGTGCGCCGCTGGAAGTAACATTTGCGAGTACATCAACTGCAGGCGACGGGACCATCACCAATTATTTCTGGGACTTTGGAGATGGCTTTATTGATCAGGGAAGTTCTTTGCAGCAGGTAAAGCACAAATACACCATAGCACAAAAGCCCGTTGTAAAATTACAGGTTACAAACAGTTACGGATGTTTTAAAACACTGGATACTGTTCCCATAGAAATAACACAGGGAATAAGAATAAATTTTGCTGCAGATAAAACACAGCTTTGTGCAGTACCCGGAACAGTTAATTTTACCAATACCAGCACCGGCCCCGGGACTTTAAGCTATCAGTGGGATTTTGGGGACAACCAGTCTTCAACCGCTGCTGCGCCCCCGCCCCATGCTTATACAAAAAAAGGGCTTTATACAGTTAAGCTTAAAGTAAGCAGTAACGAAGGCTGCAGTGACAGCCTTGTAAAAACAGGTTATATCAACGCAGCCAATTTTACTTCTGCTTTTGATGTGCCTGATCCCTTATGCGGACAGGCTTATGCCAATTATGTAAATAAAAGCCAGCCTTTACCTGTATCATCTTTATGGAAATTCAGCGATGATAATTCTTCAGTAAACAGTTTTAATGCTTTCCATTACTACAGCAACCCGGGCACATATACTGTTACCCTGATAAATACTTATGGTTCCTGTTTTGATACGCTTGCAAAAACAATAACTGTAAATGCCAGACCCAATATGGGTGGTTATTTAAACGATAAAGATGGTGATTGTAAAGCCCCGCTTACCGTTAAATTTGAGGATACCTCCAAGGGCGATGTAAAATGGTATTGGTACTTTGGTACGGGGTTCGCAAAGGATACATCAAACCTGCAAAAGCCTGTTTTTACTTTTACACAAAACAACAGGATTTATTATGTTAACCTTACAGTTACAAACAGTTCGGGTTGCGCATCCACTGTTACCAAACAAATACGCATCACAAGGCCTGATGTATCCATTAATTACGTGAGTTCAACCAGTCCCAATGGCACTTATGGCTGTACAGGTATGAAAATAAAATTCCGTTCTTATCCGGTAGGTGAAGTGGAAACTTATAAATGGGATTTTGGCGACGGGGGCACATCAACAGATTCAGTTCCTGAACATACTTTTAACAAAGAGGGCCTCTTTGCAGTAAAATTAAAATACAAAACAAAGAGCGGATGCGAAGACTCGGCGTACTATTATTATGTGCGCACTTATAAAAAACCAAAAGCAGATTTTACTTCCCTATCAGGTTTGACCATTTGCGGTAATACACCTGTAAGCTTCCGGGACCTTACCGATACTTCTAATAGTTGGTACTGGGATTTTGGGGACGGAAGCACTTCTTTCCTGCGCAACCCTGTTCATGCTTATGGGGGGCCGGGTGATTATGTGGTTACGCTGATTGCCTCTAACCAATATTGCAGCGATACCATCCGTAAATCTGAAAG
Organism: Chitinophagaceae bacterium; assembly: GCA_033763355.1. Taxonomy (GTDB): domain Bacteria; phylum Bacteroidota; class Bacteroidia; order Chitinophagales; family Chitinophagaceae; genus JANRKT01. The sequence continues at coordinate 4,657 of JANRKT010000290.1, forward strand.
CATCATAAAAGTTTCGCCGCCTTTTACCAATATACAATTTTATGTGCCTACCTGCAGCGGAACACGAGGCAATGTTAGTTTTTACCAGTCAGGAAGCGGCGCCAAAAAATGGACCTGGAATTTTGGCGATGGCACAACAGCAACTTATACAACCAATGTATCGCCAGTTGCCCACACCTATACAAAATCCGGGATTTATAAGGTTTTTCTTGTGTCATCAAATGATACCTGTTCAAGCCTTGACTCAGTTGTTATATCAGTTTTACTGAAACAAAAACCGGTTATTACCGCAGATAAAAACAATCTCTGCGGCAGCGATACGGTGAAGTTCCGTGTAACAGGGCTTGATTCAATATTGTATTACAGCACCTTTTACAATCAAACCTATGCTTATCATTATACCGGCCGCTGGGTTTATTCTGATGGCACGGTGCACAGTTATACCAATAATTTTTACCCGCCGGTTTATGAACAATCGCTTACCCATATCAGGCCTGCAAAAGACAGCATACGCCTTATTGTTTACAATCCTTTAAGCGGGTGTTACGATACTTCTAATTATGTATCGTTTAATATTTCGGGACCGGTTGCAGGCTACAGGGTAAGCAACAGCAATGTGTGTTACAGCAAACCGGTAAGTTTTATTGATACCTCTAAAGGAACCAATGGGGTGGCCATCAGTAAATGGATATGGGACTTTGGTGACGGCGTGAAAGATACACTTACCGGTCAGGGTTCTGTATTGCATAAGTATTCTGCACCCGGGGCTTATTATCCCAAACTGAAAGTGATTGATGCAAACGGGTGCTTTGCAGAAACGTATCAGTTTTTGAACTACATAAATGTTAACGGGCCACAGGCCGGTTTTTATGCAAATGACACGGTCGTATCTCCCGGAACAGCAGTTCAGTTTTATAATACAAGTAATGCATGGCCTTATTATATTACCAACTATACATGGAATTTTGGCGATAATACTACTTCTGCCGAAACCGCACCGGCGCATAGTTATGCAGCAAGCGGTATATACACTGTTACACTTATTGCAAAAAACAGTGCCGGTTGCGCTGATACAATTACCAAACCGCTGTATATACGTGTACGGGCTGTAAAGGCTGATTTTACATTAACTTCTTCTTATGTTAACGGCAATAACTGCCCGCCTTTACTTGCCAAATTTGTAAATACTTCGCTCAATGCCGACAGTATTTTCTGGGATTTTGGGGATAACAGTTTTTCAGGTAACGTGGGAACGCCCGGCCACACCTATTATCAGCCCGGAGTTTATAAAGTGACCTTGTATGCTTTCGGAAAAGGTGGTGAAGTGGATACAGCATATAAGGAAGTTATAGTTAACGGCCCTTATGGTACCGTTAAGGCCGATGTATTTGCAAGCTGCGCACCCAGGGCTGTAACCTTAAACGCCGAAGCAAAAAACACAGTAAAGTTCACATGGGATTTCAACGATGGTTACGTTACTGTTTCAACAGATACTTTTTCTGTTCATACATACACCAACCCCGGTGTATATCTTCCGAAAGTAATAATGCGGGATGCAGGCGGATGTACCTCCACTTTCCAGGTGCAGGACAGTATTATTGTTGACAGCCTAAAAGCGGCATTTACTGCCGGCAAACATTTTATCTGCGATTCAGGCTGGGTAAACTTTAATACATCTGTGCAGAGTTTTGCGGCAGACAGCCTTAACAGGAATTTGGTTTACCGGTGGAATTTCGGAACAGGAAATGTAAAAGATACATCAGATCAAAAAAACCCTTCTTTCAACTTTACCCGCCTGGGTAAATATACAGTAACATTAACTGTTATTTCCCCCTTTGGCTGCAGTAAAACCTTAACCGATACCATCCTTGTTACTGCCAAACCCAAAGCAGCAATTAATGCTGTGGGAAGTATTTGTGTAAACAGTAATGTATTATTTAGTGATGCGGGGCCTCACCAGGCGGGTGAATCATGGACATGGAATTTTGGCGACGGAAGGGTTTCAGCAATTGAAAACCCGCAACCTGTCCTTTATAACAGGAAGGGGAAGTATAATATCAGTTTGGTTAAGAATAGTGAAAATGGCTGTTCGGATACTTCTTCACATATACTGGTTGTTGACAGCCTTGCTGCAAACTTTAAAGTATCGCAATATATTTTGTGTGATTCAGGAATCATCAGTTTTACACCACAGGTTATTTCTTTTGCAAGAGATTCCCTCTCTGCGGCATTACGGTATCATTGGGATTTCGGAACAGGTAACCCGAAAGATTCTACTGCTGTTGAAAAGCCCGGATTTAATTTTAACAGGAAGGGCAAATACAAAATCAATATGAATGTTGTAAGCCCTTATGGCTGCGAAGCAAAGTATATTGATTCCATCCAGGTGCTGCAGAGGCCAAAAGCTTCCATCAGCAGCATCAATGAAATATGTGCGGGACAAACCATTCAGTTTACAGGTACTGTTGACGAAAATACAGGAGCAATATGGAACTGGAGTTTTGGCAACGGTAATGTATCATCACAGCAAAACCCTCCTGTTCAGTCTTATGCTGATTCCGGCAGTTTTAATGTAAGGCTGGTTGCATACAATAATCCTTCATGCCCCGATACAATAAACAAATTAATCAGGGTGCATCCCAATCCTGTTATTGCGCTCAGTCCGAAAGACCCGAAAATATGCAGGGGTGATTCTGTTCAGTTGTTTGCTAACGGCGGGGATCGTTATCAATGGTTACCGGCAACCGGTTTAAGCAATAGCAATATTGCAAACCCATTTGTGTCAGCTTTGCAAACAACATTGTATAAAGTTACTGTTACAAATAATTTCGGCTGTTTAAGCAGGGATTCAGTAACAGTATTTGTTTCACAACCTTTTGATGTTGATGTTACGGATGATGCCTTTATATGCTATGGCAGTTCCCTGCAGTTAAATGCAAGCGGCGCTATAAGCTATAAATGGATACAGGGCGGCGGGTTGAACAGTACTTCTGTTGCCAATCCTGTTGCCGGCCCAGCAGTTACTACTGTATATAAAGTTGTTGGCTATGGTAATGATGATTGCTTTACAGATACCGCTTCTGTAAAGGTTGAAGTTATTCCGCTGCCAGTAATAAATGCGGGAAGAGATACCACATTGCTTGTTGGTTCGGTTATCCCCCTGTTAACACAAGCCAGCAGTGATGTTACTGGCTATCAATGGTCTCCTTCAACTTACCTGAGCTGCAGTAATTGCTCTGCACCGGTAAGTGCGCCCAAAGACAACATTACCTATACCGTCACTGCACGCAACAGTTTCGGCTGCAAAACATCCGATACGGTAAAAATTCAATTGCAGTGTTCTTCATCAGTGGTATTTATACCCAACAGCTTTACGCCTAATAATGATGGCGTAAACGACATTTTTTATCCGAGGGGAAGGGGGATACGCAACATAAAATATTTCAGGATATATAACCGGTGGGGCGAACTGATATTTGAAAGGAGCAACTTTAATATTGATGATAAGAGCGCCGGGTGGGACGGCACGTTTAAAGGTGAGAAACTGGCAACAGGTGTTTTTGTTTACAGTACTGAAATGCTTTGCGATAACAATGAGCCTTTCAGCCTGAAGGGAACCATTATGATAATACGCTAATACTGTTTTATGAAAATGAGATTATTCTTTTTTCTGCTATTGCTCAACTGCCGGTTCATATATGCACAGGATGTTCACCTTTCGCAGTTTTATGAAACACCTTTGCTTCGTAACCCGGCGCTGGCGGGAATATACACCGGGGACATTCGTATCCAGGCAGTTTACCGCAATCAATGGCAGTCTGTGGGTTATCCTTATCAAACATCAGCTTTGAGTGCAGAGTATAAGTTTCGTGTAGGATCAGGAAATGATTTTATGACAGCCGGGATGCAGGCATTTTATGATATTGCGGGGAGTTCACGATTAAAGACCACACAGGTGATGCCCGCCATTAATTTTCATAAATCATTGAACGATGAAAAAAACCGTTACCTGTCAGTTGGTTTTATGATGGGCTTTGTGCAAAGAAGTTTCGACAGCCGGTATCTGACCTTTGATAACCAGTATAACAATGGCAGGTTCAACTCCAATGCACCAAGCGGGGAAAATTTTACTTCGGTAAGAAGAATAATTCCTGATTTTGGTGCAGGCATCAGTTACAACAGCAGCATTGGGGAATATGGCAATTATTATCTGGGCGGAGCACTGTACCACTTTAATAAACCCAATGAGTATTTTCTTCAACAAAGCTTTTCATTAAAACCAAAACTGTCTTTTAATGGCGGGCTCAGGATGCCATTGAACGAAATGGTTATGCTGCACATGGAGGCCAATTATCTTTCGCAGGGCAAATATGCAGAGACCATATTCGGTGGAATTGCCAGTTATAATTTTACTGGTAATTATCCGGGTGAGGAAAAAACAATAAAGGCGCTTGCAATGGGCGCAGGAATATTTATGCGCATGAATGATGCGATTGTTCCGGTAATAAAGCTTAACTATAATAATATTGAAATAGGCGGCAGTTACGACATCAATATTTCTAAACTACGTACAGCCAGTAATACAAGAGGTGGGTATGAACTGTCGCTTGCATATAAGGCTTTTTTAAACAACCGCACACTTCAAAGCCTAATATGCCCGAAGTTTTAGGAATTGGCTTTAGAAGCTGAAACAATTGTATTGATTCAACAATAATTTACATCACAAACATAAAATTCATATTTCCCCCTCCAGCAAATCCGGCCTTTTCTGCTGAGTATTTTGCAGCGCCTGCTCATATCTCCACTCCTCAACTTTCTTCGGGTCTCCGCTCAGCAATACATCAGGCACTTTCCAGCCCCGGAAATCAGCTGGTCTTGTATAAACGGGCGGTGCAAGTAAGTTATCCTGGAATGAATCAGTAAGGGCGGAGGTTTCATCATTTAGTACACCGGGGATCAGTCTGCCAATGGCGTCCACCATTACTGCGGCAGCCAGCTCGCCACCGCTTAATACATAATCACCAATGGAAATTTCTTTGGTAATAAAATGCTGCCTTATTCTTTCATCAATGCCTTTGTAATGCCCGCAGATGAGCAGTAAATTATTTTTTAGCGAAAGCTGGTTGGCAATTTTCTGATTAAACCTTTTTCCGTCTGGTGTAAGGTAAATCACTTCATCATAACTTCTTTCTTTAGATAAACTTTCAATGGCATGGGCAAGCGGTTCACACATCATTACCATACCTGCACCGCCGCCGTACTGGTAGTCGTCAACCTGGCCATATTCGTTTACGGCCCATTGACGGAGATGATGCACATGCAATTCAAGTAACCCTTTTTCTTTAGCCCTTTTCATTATAGAATGGGCAAAGGGGCTTTCGAGCAGTTCTGGCAAAACAGTAATAATATCAATACGCATGGCGCAAAGATAACCGGTAGGAACAAAATAGTCCCACCCGGGGTGGGACTATACAAAAACAAAAACCAACGATCAATGCGTATTTCAAGTAAGTGTAATGCTGATAGGATGACCAGTAAAAATAAATAAGTGCATAATTTGAACTTCTGATAAACATCAGGCATGGAAGTGATTTGAATCACAAAGAGGAATTTTATCAAAACTTTGACCGGTGATAAGGTATTTTAGAACAAAGGATTTCTTACATTTCTAAAATAATTAAATAATGGTTATGAACAGGGCTGAAGCCATGCCGGTAATTGCAGTAAGCATCATTTTGGTTGTTTATGCTGCACTGATTTTTTTTGAAACCTGGCTTGCGATAGCAGGTTTAATATTCACACTGTCGCCTATACTGGTAATATGGCTTGTTTATAATGTTATCCGCAACGGAAAATATTCAGGAAGGGAGCTTGATGAAAACGAAGAGTGGGGTTATACTGACAGGACATGAAAGTTATATCTCAAACAACATCGCGAATCACGGATGACATACTGCTGCATTTGCTGTTGTGCCTGGCAATTGAGGACTGATAAAAGGTATGCCAAGGTTCATTCCGCGAAGGATGAGTAAAACAGCCATTGCTACCATAAAAAAAGGAACGAGCTTTTTAAACAGCCGCCCTGTTTTAATAAAAGGTTTTTGCAATGCATAAGCCACAAACATCATAGCAGGTAATGTGCCTGCGCCAAACATAGCCATAAAAAATACGCTTTCAAATACTTCAGTAAATGAGAAAGCGGTTGCAAGTGCAACATATACCATACCGCAGGGCAGTAAGCCATTGGCCATGCCCAGCAATAAAAAACCCCTGATGCCGGAAGATGAATGGAGTAACCTTACAATGAGTTTTTGAACTGATGCGTAATACCTGTTAACAAATGTGAATTTAAAAGCGGCCGATTTGCGTGAAAAATACAGGACTGCAAAACAGAGTATTAATATGCCCATACCAATTGAAAACCATTGCTGGTAACCTGAAATAAATATTCTTCTTCCTGCTGTGCCTGAAACCAACCCTATACACGAATAGGTAATAATCCTTCCAAACTGGTAAGTAACCAGTGAGATAAACTTGCGGATTGCCGGAAGGTGATGGGTCGGGAGGGCAAGACTAAGCGGGCCGCACATGCCAATACAATGCAGGCTGCCTGCAAGGCCAAGAGTAAATCCTGATATCAATAATGGCCACTGCATTAAAAAACGGTCAAATTGTTTTCGGAGTAATAATTTTTTCCGTTTTCATTCCACTTAATCTTTACTGTATAGTTGCCTGGTAAAATGGAAGATGAATGAAATGACTGGCTTCCTTCTGCATCCGTGTTTAATGTAAACTTCCGGTCTTTACGGGAATCGTAGGCACAGTAAAACCATACATCACCCAAAATATCTTTATTTTTCATTTCTTCCGGAAGGTGCAGCACAATCTGGTCGCCGCTTTTTTGCAGCTTTACCGGAGATGCAAGTGCATTTGCCCTTTTTGTTCCGTCAATTACCTGCTGATACTGCAATTCATTTTTGTAATAATCTTTTTCCACCAGTTCAAAGCTGGTATTCAGACTGCGATAAACCAGGTAACTTATTCCTGCACCAAAAACAATAAATGTAATCAGTAATTTATTTCCCCAGTTCATTTGATATTTTTTTATCTTTTAATAAATGGCCCCATGAAATTGGTTTCTATGGAAGTGATTTTTTTGTTTCCTTCGTACAAGCCCACCTGCAATTCTGTTTTCCTGTTGCTTACAAAACTTTTAGGGAGTATGATAAAGAAGGAGCCTTTGCCCTGTCCTTCTTTTTTCACCAGTATGTTTCCGCCTTCAGCCTCAATAATTCTTCCCGGGGCCTCTTCAAGTTTTAATGAAAGCGAAATATCCTTCATGGTTTTATTTACAATTTTTATAGTATATAGATTGGAAATGCTGTCAGCCCCTCTTTCCTGGTAAAGCATACCCGGTGCCCTCAGAATAGTTCCGCCAACATCTTTTCTTGTCAGCAGCAGTGCAGCGAGTAACCCGGCAAGAAGATTGAGAAGGACAGTATAAAATTTCATCCTGCCAGTATAACGCAGTTTTGTTCCTTTTAAAATCCCGTTTTCGGATGCATATCTTACAAGCCCACGTGGCCTTCCCACAGCATCCATCATTTTATTGCAGGCGTCAATACAGGCTGTGCAGCCCACACACTCCATTTGAGTGCCGTTGCGGATGTCAATGCCGGTGGGGCAAACTTTTACGCACTGAAAGCAATCAATGCAATCACCGGTAACATCTCTTTCAGTTTGTGTTTTTTTGAACTTTGCCCTCGGCTCGCCTCTTTTGTAATCATAGGCAACAATCATGGAGTTTTTGTCGAGCAAAACACTTTGAAGTCGGCCGTAAGGGCAAACCACTGTGCAGGCCTGTTCCCTGAAATAAGCATAAACACCATAAAACACCCCTGAAAAAACGAGTATTGAAATAAACCCGCCGATATGCTGTGAAACAGGTTCGGTGATAATTTTTTTCAGTTCGTCTATGCCAATAATATAGGCAAGAAAAAAATTCGCAATGATAAAAGCCAGCAGGTAAAATACAATATGCTTCGTTAATTTTTTCCTGATCTTTTCAGGAGTCCAGGATGATTTTTTTAAAAGTTTTTGTTCTGCTGCATCGCCTTCGATCAGGTACTCTATTTTACGGAACAACATTTCCATAAAAACCGTCTGGGGGCATACCCATCCGCAGAACAGCCTGCCGAATGCAGCTGTAAAAAGAACGATGAATATGATAAATGTAACCATCGTTAACCCGAAAATGAAAAAATCCTGCGGCCAGAACACTTTTCCAAAAATGATGAACCTGGCTTCCGGTATATTGAAAAGAAAAAGCGGCCTGTCATTAACTTTAATGAAGGGCAACGTAAAAAACAGGATGAAGAAACCTACACTTACGAGCGTTCTGATATTGTAAAACTTTCCTTTTGGTTTTTGGGCAAATACCCATTTTCTCTTCCCGGTGGCATCAACTGTGGCAATCCTGTCGCGGAATGACTCTTTGCTGCTGGTTTCTGCTGATGTTATATTTGTTTTAAGGTCATTCATGTTGCAGCTTCCTCTTTGTTTACTTTATCCGGCTGTCAGTTGTTTTTTAATGAGTCGCTTAATGGTTTGGCAGCGGCGGTTTCTTCTTTTACTTCCGTTCCCTGGGGCGGCTTGGCATTGGGGGGATTGGTTCCGTGCAGCGTCCTGATGTAACTCGATACCTGAGCAATCTGCTTATTGGAATACATGTTCTGCCATTGCGGCATTGCATTGATGCCGTATCGTACAGTTTTAAAAATGCTTTTGATATCATTGCCATGCATCCAGTAGTTGTCTGTAAGGTTAGGCCCAACATCTCCTGCGCCGGATTCCTTGTGGCAGGCAGCGCATGATTTTAGGTATATTGTTTTCCCCTCAGCAATGTCTTCCGGGGAAGTGAGGAACTGAACAGTATTTTCATCAACTGCCTCACCTTTTGTTTTCAGGTATTCTTTTATTTTTAGTTCAGCTTTTGCAACTGCCATATCGTATTCCTGCTTGCTGGATGGCCCTGTATGTGAAACATGAAAGCGCCACAGGTAAATTACAGCAAACAATATGGTAACATAAAAACCATACAGCCACCATGGCGGAAGGCGGTTGTTCAATTCGCGGATTCCATCGTATTCATGGCCAAGATCAAGTTCAGCCTCCTGGGTTACGGGCCTGAATTTATTGAACCTGTCCCACCAGCTCAGTTGTGTTTTTTTAGCTTCTTTTACTTCAACTGCGGCCAGTACGGTTTCCTTTTCTGTTTTCAACAGGATTTTTATATTGATGAGAAGAGCGATAATAATGATCAGTTCAAGAAAAATAACTGAAAGCATTACATAAAACTGGGTGGCAGTCATACCGCCTATTGTTTCAACTACCGCCTGCGCTGCAGTTTGACCAGTATCCTGTGCAGATAAAGTGGCCGGTAGAAAGATGGCCGCAACAAGCAATGCAGCAATTGAACCGCTTTTACTTTCTTCCCTGTTTTTTTTCAGGGTTACTTTTGCGGCATTTAAAAGAAGGCCTGCAAGCAATGCTATGATGATTAACAGCAGTAGCATTATGCCCACAAGCGCAACAACCATAGGATTGCTTAATGCAGAAGTTCCTGAAGGTTCATTTGCCAGAACGGATTGAACAGGCATCAGCAATACAGCGGTTAAAACTGCTGGTATGTATTTGATCTTATTTCTCATAACTGAAAGCATATTTTTAAAGTAATTAGTTGTCAAGCGGTATCCTGCTAATTTTTTTTAAATCACTCTTTTTTGCTTTAAACACCCATATAAGCATAATGGTAAAAAAGAGGACGAATATGCAAAGCGAGGCAAGGCCGTAAATATCAATGCCGCTTATTTTTTCCATGTAGTGGATGAATTTCATATTATGCCTTTTTAATTTTTATTTTCGGTAAGTGTTTTCTGCGATGCTTTGATGTCGGTGCCCAGCCTTTGCAGGTAAGCTATCAATGCCACTACTTCAACATCTGAAATGGTTTCAATTTTATCTTTCTTCAGGTTGGCTGCAATGGAATCGGCCTGGTGTATAAGGTCCCTGTTGGCTACTTTGTCATAACCTTCAGGGTAAGGAACACCGAGAGACATCATGGCCCTGATTTTAGCCGGAGTAGATGTGGTATCCAGTTTTTTATCGAGCAACCATACATATTGCGGCATCAGTGAACCCGGCGACATCGAACGGGGATCGTACATGTGGTTATAATGCCAGCTGTCAGGATATTTACCACCTTCCCTGGCAAGGTCAGGCCCCGTCCGCTTGCTTCCCCATTGAAAAGGATGGTCGTAAACAAATTCACCTGCTTTTGAATATTCACCATACCTCGCCACTTCATCCCTGAAAGGGCGTATCATTTGCGAATGACAGGTGTAACAGCCTTCTCTTATGTAAATGTCCCTGCCCTGTAATTCAAGCGGGGTATAAGGTTTTACACTTGAAATTGTGGGGATATTTGATTTTACAAGAAAGGTTGGTATCAGTTCAAGCAAACCGCCAATGGCAACTACTATCAGGCTTGCGACAAGCATGGTAACAGGTCTTCTCTCCAATACCCTGTGCCAGTATTCTTTCTTTTCATGCGCTTCTTTAATCAGGGGGGCTGCTTCAGCTTCTTCATTGGCAATAAATTTTCCCCTTGCCATGGTTTTGTAAAGATTATAAACCATAAAGAACGCCCCGATGAGGTACAGCGTGCCACCCACACTCCTTGTAATATACATGGGCACTATGTTGGTAACTGTTTCCATAAACTGGAATTTCAGTTGACCTTCGGGTGTAAACTGTTTCCACATTTCAGCCTGTGCAAAACCTGCCCAGTACATAGGCACTGCATATAAAATGATTCCTATGGTTCCTAACCAGAAATGATTTGTAGCTAATTTTTTTGAATAGAGTTCAGTGCCCCACATTTTCGGGATCATATAATATAAGATAGCAAATGCAATAAACCCGTTCCATCCCAAACCTCCAATGTGAACGTGTGCAATGGTCCAGTCGCTGAAATGGGAAATTGCGTTTACGCTTTTTAAGCTGAGCATAGGTCCTTCAAATGTGCTCATGCCATAACAGGTGATCGCAACCACCATAAATTTGAGTACAGGGTCTTCTTTTACTTTATCCCATGCGCCCCGCAGCGTAAATAACCCATTGAGCATACCCCCCCAGCTGGGTGCAATCAGCATTACTGAAAACACTACCCCAAGCGACTGTGCCCAGTCGGGTAGTGCTGTATATAACAGGTGATGCGGGCCAGCCCAGATGTAAATAAATATCAGCGCCCAGAAATGGATAATAGAAAGCCTGTATGAGTAAACCGGCCTGTTGGCTGCTTTGGGCAGGAAATAATACATTAACCCCAGCACCGGCGTTGTTAAAAAGAATGCAACTGCATTGTGGCCATACCACCATTGCACCAATGCATCCTGAACACCTGCATACCAGCTATAACTCTTTAAAGCAGAAACAGGAATTTCGATGGAATTTACAATATGCAGCATGGCAACAGTAACCCATGTGGCGATATAAAACCAGATGGCAACATAGAGGTGTTTTTCTCTTCTTTTTATGATGGTGCCCATCATGTTGATGCCAAACACTACCCAAACCAGCGTAATGGCGATATCAATGGGCCATTCCAGTTCTGCATATTCTTTACCGGTTGTTTTGCCCAGTAACAGTGTAATGGCTGCTGCGCCAATAATGGCTTGCCATCCCCAGAAATGGATCCAGCTTAATTTATTGCTGAACAGCCTTGCTTTGCACAAACGCTGCAGTGAGTAATAAATACCCGCAAATGATGCATTACCAACAAAAGCAAATATGATGGCATTGGTGTGCAAAGGACGCATCCGGCCGAATGTAGTTGCTGCAAGGTTCAGGCTGCTTGCCGGATAATAAATCTGGATAGCTGCCCATAAACCGGCCAGCATACCTACTATACCAAACAGAACAGTTGCAAACCCGAATGCTTTTACAATCTTGTTGTCATAATAAAATTTTTCTACTTGCATAAGCTGGATTGTTTGTTGATTTATTTTGTTTTGGATTTTGAATAAGGCTTGTCATCAAAAAGTATCCGGGAAGAGGGGGAATAGTCATCTTCAAACTGTCCCGTTTTTACGCTCCATAAAAAAGCAAAAAGAAAAAGGGCTGCTATGGATATGCTTACAATTAAAAGAATAATTATTACGCTCATTTCTTATTGATTTGAATGGCGTAAAAGTATTTTGGGGGTATCCGGCAAAATATAACTGGTATCAGGGGGGTATCTGATTTTTATCACCCTTTGAAAGGTATTCCGGTCAGGAGTTTTAAAGGCCTGTTTTACGGGCCAGGAAGCTGCTGCTTCCGAAAGTGATGAGTAAAATACTGAGTGAGCTGGCCGGCATGAGTATAGCGGCAATCAGAGGGGACAGGTTTCCCTGTACTGCAAAGTATAAGCCGGTAATGTTGTAGGCTATTGATAATACAAAACTGGAAATAACAATTCTCCTGTTGGCTTTGCAAAGGTTAATGAATTTTGCAAGCGCAGACATTTTTTTTGCTTCAATAATGGCATCGCTTGAAGGGGTGAAATTTCCGGTGTGTTCCGTAACGGCAATACCAATATCGCTTTGTTTAAGCGCCCCGGCATCATTCAGGCCATCGCCAATCATCATTACTTTCTCACCCTTTTGCTGCAATTGCTTAATGTAATTGAGTTTGTCTTCAGGCTGCTGTTTAAAAAGAAGGGTTGCGTCTCTTCCCAGTAATTTTTCAAGGTTTTCTTTTTCTGTTTCATTGTCACCTGATATTACTGAAAGGCGGTATTCCTTCCTGAGTTTTTTCACCAGGCCGGGTATAAATTCACGATAATGATTGCTGAAAACAAAACTGCCGTATAATTTATTCTGAATGCTGACGAATACGGCAGTGCCTGACTGCAGGCCTGTATTTATACCTGTTACAAAACTGTAAGAGCCGATTTTAATGTAATCATCATTTGCAAAACCTTCGATGCCGCTGCCTGCTGTTTCCCTGAATGCCGTTACTTCAACTTCATTCAGCCTGTTATCAAGGTATGATGCAAGCGCTTTGCTGAGCGGGTGAGATGAACAGGCTGCAAGCGCCGCCACCTGTTTTTGCTGCAGGCTGTTAAGTGTTCTTCCGTCGTAAATAATATCCTGCTGATGGGTGGCGGTTAAAGTACCTGTTTTGTCGAAAACAATATGTGTTGCTTTGGCGATGTCTTCAATGGTTTGGGCATTGCGCAGGTAAAAGTGATTGCTGCCAAGTATGCGCAGGATATTGCCGTTGGTAAATGTATTGGAGAGCAGCAATGCACAGGGGCAGGCAATGATGAAAACGGCTGTAACGGCAGGCCATGTTTTTGAAGGGTCGTTCCATTGCCAGTAAAGCGCCGTTACAGCAGCAATGAAGAAAACGAGATATGTAAAATAACGGCTCAGCAGGTGAACGAATGAAACGCTTTGCTGTTTGCCTGTTTTATTGAATTCATCCCTGTTCCAAAGCCTGGTAAGATAGCTTTGCGCCACTTCCTTAACCACCAGCACTTCAATATTTCCGCCTGTTTGCCTGCCGCCTGCGTAAAGCAATTCACCCGTTTCTTTCAGTACAGGCAAAGATTCTCCTGTAACAAAACTGTAGTCAATAAGTGCATTGGCTTTAGTTAAGATCCCGTCTGCGGGTATCAGTTCTTCGTTGTGTATAATCAATGTATCCCCCGGCTTTATATCAGGCAGGGCAACAGGGGTTTCTTTTCCATCTTTAACTGCTGAAACTGCAATGGGAAAGTAAGATGTATAATCTCTTTCAAAAGACAACTGGCGGTATGTTTTGTCCTGCAATATCCTGCCTGCAAGCATAAAAAAAACTATTCCTGTCATCGAATCAAAATAACCTCCGCCGCTCCCTTCAATTACTTCCACAGCACTGCGTATAAAAGTGATGATGATGGCCAGCGCTATGGGTGCATCAATATTAAGGAACCTGTGCCTTAAGCTTTTCCATGATGATTCATAAAAAGGCAGAGCAGAATAAAGCAATACCGGTATGGCAAGGCCGAAATTGATCCAGCGGAAAATATTGCGCAAGACAGCTTCGCTTGCATCAATGCCAAGATATTCAGGAAAACTCATCAGCATGATGTTGCCAAAACAAAAACCGGCCACACCCAACTGGTAAATCATGCTCCTGTCAATTCCCGGCCTTGCTTCTTTCAAATCGCTGAGGCTGATATAAGGTTCATAACCTATGGCGGTAAGCACTTCTGCAATTTTCCTCAGCGAGGTTTCATTATGCAAAAAGGCAATATCTGCTTCCTTACGGGTAAAATTTACTTTAGATGAAATAACCCCGGCATCAAGGCGGTGGAGATTTTCAAGCAGGTAAAGACAGGAACTGCAATGCATTTGCGGAAGGTAAAAAGTTACCTGCACCTGTTTGTCGTTTCTAAAACTAACAAGTTTGTTTTGTATTTTTTCATCATCTAAAAAAGCAAACTTGTCTTTTCTTGTTTTAAATGCCAGGTTAATGCCGGGGTTTTCATTCAGGTTGTAGTATTCACAAAGGCCGCTTTCGTTTAATATGCTGTACACCATTTTACAGCCTTCACAACAAAATGTCTTTTCTTCAAAGCGTATCCTGTCGTCCGGGCAGGTTTCGCCGCAATGGTAACAGTAAAGCGCTTGTTTTGTAACTGCAGGTGAACGCATATTAATACGGTAGAGTGTGCCGCTAAAGTAGTTTCGGCCATTCCGGTTGCTGATGAGCAAATTCAGTAAAACGAATGATTTTGATCAAAGAGATGAGGTAATAAACAGTGTGCATGATATTTATCATTATTGTCTGGCTAAAATATTAAGGCAAATCCTTTATACTAATGGTTTTCAAAGCGTCTCTCCTTTGAGAGGGGTTGTCCAAAGGACTCCTTAGGAGGGGGTGAGGTTAATACCAGCAAGGATTTGAACACTTTAGCCGGGTAATAATCACATGTCTTTCTTTTTAAAATTTCTTAAAGCAAGCCAAAGGGGTACAATGGCCCATAACAGGATAACTGAAGCAGTAAAAAGAATGCCATTTCCGCTGCCAAAAAAATCTTTATACAAGGCCCCTGTATAACCCATTAGTGCGCTTACATCGAGCCGAAGCATGATAAAAATCCGGGCAAGGTCAATGGGGTTGAGCGCTGTGAGCAGAAGGGTAAACTTCTCCATCGGGTAATCGCTGAAAGCAAAAAGCACAAGCAGCACCAGGCCGTCATAGATCAGCGCAAAATAAAACCAAAGCATCAGGACGGCCCCTATGCCCCTTGCCTTATCCCTTGCTTTTACGGAGGCAAGAAATGCAATGGAAGTAAACACAAGTGTTAATGCACACCCCGCAAAAAGTAAAGCAAGCCCCGTATCATTGAAAGAAAAGAGCAAAACAGGAATGCCAACACCGGTAAGAAATGAGCAGAGGAGTGATGAAGACACGCCACTGTATTCGCTCAGCAAAATATTCCTGCGGCTCAGTGGCTGCGATAACATGAGCTCAATAAATTCATAGGAATTGTAATAATGAATAGTGGTAAATATCATGCTGACCAGCGGAACAATAATGAGTACAATATTCAGCAGGCCCAGTATAGCTTTGCTGTGGTTCTCTTCCAGCTGAAAAAGGCTGAAAGAAACAACCAGCAGGAATAGCGTATAAGCAATTACTACTCTGCTGCGCAGTATATCGTACAGAACGTATTTTGATAATTTGAGCATATATTGATGTTTAACCTCATTCGGTTGAATATTGCAAATTTTACCTGCCTTTTTCTGTTGCTTTTAAGGCAAGCACTTCATCTATCCAAAGCGCTTCTTTCTTCCTGCCCCTCATTATCCGGGCAATAGCTTTACCGAGTTTTTCTTCGCCGGTTTCTTTTCTTAATGTAGCCATATCTTTTAAAAAGATTATTTTACCTTCCTGCAGGTACATAACATGGGTGGTAAGCTCGTCAAGGTCGCTGAGGATGTGTGAAGTGATAAGGATAAGTTTGTTTTTTTTCTTTTCCTGTATAATTTTTTCTTTGAGAATTTCAGAAGAAAGCGGATCAAGCCCGGCAGTAGGTTCATCCAGTATCAAAATGCCAGGGTTGAAATAAAAGGCAAGCGCAGCGCTCACTTTCTGCCGGGTGCCACCGCTCAGGGTACGCATGGGTTTGTCAAAAAAAGAAACCAGGTTTAATTTTACCAGCAGGTCTGTATCCAGTTGTTGTTCGGGAATTTTCCTGATGTTTTTCATCATACCAAACAACTGGCCTACTTTCATATTATCAGGATAGCGGCCAATTTGCGGCATATAGCCTATCTGGTTCCGGTAGGTGGGGTCACCGTTGATTTGCTTTCCATTTATATATATGGCCCCGTTATTTGCTTTTACCATACCAAGTATACATTTAATCAATGTGGTTTTACCTGAACCGTTGGGCCCTATCAATGATACCACCTGCCCGTTGCTGAAAAGCGCATTGATGTTGTTCAGCACCTGCAGTTTTTTAAAACGTTTGTCAAGGTTTTCTATTCTTATCATAACTTAAAAGGCTTCAATAAAGGTTTATTATCAACAAGGTTTTCAGGAGTAAGGCTGGGTATTGCTTTTTCAGTTTTTTCCAGCAGCGATACCATAAAGCTGCGCAGAAGGATAAGTGTAGTGGGGTTTTGTTCCACAATCATGGCATACATACTTACCGGGTGATAGGGCACATCTCCGGTACCGTCTTTATTCATATCATAACCTTCGTATTTGTCCCAGTAATTACTGTAAAATTTATTCAATACCATTGTTCCGTTAGTGGCCACATCAAAACTATTGCCCATGAAATTGTTGTGGTAAAAATTATTATCGTCGCAACTGGCCTGCACTTTAACAGCCCAGCCATTGTTTTTGAAAATATTTTCATGTATTTCCATGCGGCTGCTGCCTTCCATATAAATGCCTGCAGTGTTTTTTAAAAAGATATTGTTGCTGATATAACTGTCGGTAATTTCTTTCAGCAATATTCCGTATGCAGAAGGCCCCCAGTTTTCTTCAAAATGGTTTTTTTCCATTCTTACTTTTTTGGAATACATCACGGCAACACCCGCACCGTTATTGCGAAAAGTATTTTGTATGTAATGGTCGCTGTGGGAGAACATAAAATGCAGTCCGTAGCGGATATTTTTTTCGCTGGTATTTTTTTGAATGATTGATTCTGTAACAAATTCGAAGTAAATACCGTCGCGGTGGCCCTGAATATGATTGTTCTCAATACTGGCATGGCTGCATTTCCACAAATGGATGCCATTGCCGGTAAGCTGTTCTGACCGGGGGTTGCCTGTAATTGTATTGTTGCGGATACTGAAGTTGATGCTGTTTGAAACGTGAATGGCAAAATAAGAATTGAGGATGCTGTTTGATTCCAGTAAAATACCTGACGCATCTATAATTTTTATAGCGGCAAAATCATTAAGGGCTGAATAACCTGCATTTCTGAACAGGATATTTTTAACTGTTATGTTTTTACCGCTGATGGTGAGCAGTTCATTTTTGTTTTCTCCGTCCAGCACGGCGCCTGCTTCGCCAATGATGGTAATGGACCTGGTGATGTGAACATTACCTTCTTTATAAATACCTTTTTTGAGGAGGATGGTATCATAATCCTTTGCAAGTTCAACCGCTTTTTTAAATGTAATCACTGACTGTCCCGGCCCGGTAATAATGATACGGCTAAAAGCGCAGGTTGAAAAGAAAAGAAATAGTATAGGAGATAAGTAATGCAATGTCTATTTTATTTTATTGTAAGCTTCCTGCCAAATGGTTATTTCAGACAGTTTACCTGCAGCATAATTTTCTGCTGACTGTTTGTTTTCGAAACCGGCTGTATTGCTCGCCATCGGGCTTTTCAGTTCAGGGCTTGTAACAAATGTTGCGGCTGTTACATCAATAAATTCATTTGGCTTCTGCCAGTTCACAGCAAGTTTCTTTGCAATATCCGTTTCAGCTTCCCCTCCCGTTTTCAGGAAACTTATCATACAATGCAGGTCATCAAATTTGTATAGCTTGCCTTTCTTTGTAATTACTTCCCCGCCAAACCTTGTATCTGTAATCCCCATTTTACAGAAATAACATACATCTTTACCCGGCTGGAAAGGTTCAGGCTTTGTGCTGCAGGAAACAAACAGTACAAGCATTGCAGTAACAACTGCACGTTGCACTTTTTTGGGGGTGTAAATTTTTTTCCGGTCATGGTACCACTCAAAAAGCCAAACCATAAATGCCAGCACAGCTGCACCAATAACCACCCAGCCACCAACATCGGGGAATGAATAGGCATCAAAATTCAATAATCTTTTATGTCCGATAAGCGGTGGCTGATATGATAACCCCGGAACCTGTATAGGCGCTTTGGGATCAAGGTTATGTCCATAATCGTAACCCCATTGGTAAAAATCATACATCGCTGCGGCACCCCCGATAGCAGTTAAAACAAGGTATGCAAGAAGGAACTTTCTTTTTCCTGTAATGGCAACTAGCATCCCCAGCACCATAAAGAAAACAACAACATAAGGCAGGAACCTGAATTCAGGGAACATCTCAACAGTTATATGCTTCATGCCGATATAATGGTTTAAACCATTGATTACATCCACATCGCCTGACAGGCCGTTGATCCAGATGTTCATGGTTAACCCTTCGGGATATTGGGGTGCAAAAAGGTCAATACGCCATGCGGGCAAAAAAAACACTGCAATTAATGCGACTGATGCAAATACCACCAGTATCCTTGATGACACATTAAGTGTGTTTTTATTCCTGAGTTCTGTTTTCATTTTCTTTTCTTTTCAATTATTTCTTAGCTTTTCCCGCCTGTACAGCTGGTTGCAACCTTTTTACTCAGCAGGGTTAAGTGGTTTTATTTTTTTGCAGGGGGCAGCAATACCGCATCAATAACATGAATGATGCCATTGGTTGCCGGAATGGAAGCCACAATATTGGCTGTTCTGTTCACAGTTACTTTGCCATCTTTTACATTCAGTGTAATATTGTCTCCATTTGCCTGCCCGATTACCTGTCCGTCATGCATGTTTTCTGTTTTATAAACGGCAACAGCAACATGGTACTGAAGAATGTTCTGCAAATCGTTTTTTTTATCCTCCTTCATTAATCCTTCAACAGTTCCTTCAGGTAGTTTAGCGAATGCTGCGTTGGTGGGTGCAAACACGGTAAATGGCCCTGCATTGGAAAGCGCCGTTACAAGCTCAGCCTGCTTTAGCGCTGCAACGAGAGTGCTGTGGTCTTTTGAGCCCACGGCAATTTTTACAATATCTTTTGCCGATTCATCATCTTCAACAGCTTCCTGTCCGGCGCCAGTTGCCGCTGCATCTGATACTGCAGTTTGTTCCGCATCTTGTTTATTGCCATTGCAACTAAAAACAAACACAGAAGAAATAATAATGAGGAGATTGATTATTTTTTTCATAACCCAGGTTTTGGCTCCACCTCGTTCCGCTTACCGGAACAAGGTGGAGTAATTAAAGTTTTAAAAGAACAGTATAAGTGAGCAAAGAGATATCTGATTCCTCATCCGGGCTTTATGCCATTATTATACCTTTTTATTATTGCCCGGCAGGCGATGGGGTTTCTGTTTTACCCGTACTGAATGTAATGGGTACATTAGAGCCTGCGGGGCTTACCCTGATGTATCCCTGCATTTCCTGATGCAGGGCAGAGCAGAAGTCAGTACAATACATGGGGTAAACACCAGCTTTTTCAGGAACCCATTTGAGCGTTTGTGTTTCTCCGGGCATAATGAGCAGTTCTGCATTGTTGGCGCCTTTAACTGCAAAGCCATGGGGAATGTCCCAGTCCTGTTCAAGATTGGTAACATGGAAGTACACTGCATTGCCAATCTTAACACCCTCAATGTTATCGGGTGTAAAATGGGATCGGATGGAAGTCATATACACATGTATTTCATTGCCCTTTCTTTCAACCCTTGCATTTTTATCGCCAAGCGCTGCATGTGCATTTTTGTTTTCTTCTATCCTGAATATTTTCTGACTGTTTTTTGAAATCAGTTCAGCCGGAATAGCTTCCGCATAATGTGGTTCACCAATGGTAGGAAAGTCTAACAGCAATTTCATTTTATCGCCATCAATGGAATACAACTGGGCGCTTTGTGTAAGTTCCGGGCCTGTGGGCAGGTAACGGTCTTTGGTAATTTTATTATAAGCAATTACATATTTGCCATGGGGCTTTTTAGTTGGCCCGCCGGGAACACACAGGTGGCCAATGGAATAATAAGTAGGTACGCGGTCCAGCACTTTAAGGTCCTGTATATTCCATTTTACAATTTCAGATGATACGAAAAAGGAAGTGTACGCATTGCCTTTTCCGTCAAACTCAGTATGCAAAGGGCCAAGGCCTGGTTTCTGAACTTCGCCATGTAAAACAGCCTCGTATTTTAAAACAGGTATGCCATCATATTCGCCATCATAATTTTTTGCAGCAATGGCAGATTGAATTTTGGTGAATGAAAATACGGGTATGGTAGCGGCAAGTTTACCACTGCCTACAATGTATTCGCCTGTTGGGTCAGTATCGCAGCCATGTGGTGATTTGGGGCAAGGCATAAAGTAAACCATATCGGGGCAATCTTTCGGGTCGAGCACCAGCACTTCGTTTATAATGTTTGAAGTAGCGGAATGCGTCCCGTCGTCATAAGTGTTATGCGCATACTTTACAGGCTTTTTGATTCCCTTGCCGGCTTTTGCATATTCTTCAGCCTTCTTCCAGTTTACAGCCATTATAAAGTCTTTATCTTTTTGCGATGCATTTACTTCAAGCAAAGTGTTTGCTTTTTCAGAGTTATAACAACTAAAGAAAAACCATCCTGCTGATTTGCCTTTGCCTGCACGGGCAAGGTCGAAATTGATACCCGGAGTGATGATCTGGAATGCAATGTTCATTTTCCCGGATGTTTTATCTACACCAATAAAACTTACGGTCCCTTTAAAATTTTGTTTGTAAGTATTGATGGGTACATCCAGATTATCGCCTATGGGAACACTGAACCTTGTGCCAGCTACCACGTATTCTGAATTTTCAGTAATGAAAGGTGAGGAGTGGTTGCCTGCACTGTTGGGTATTTCAATAATCTCTGCAGTGCGGAATGTCTTTAGGTCAACCCTCGCAATACGCGGTGTATTGTTGGCATTGGCAAAAGCCCAGCGTCCATCATGGCTGCCATCAGTAACCGATAAGGCTATGTGGTGCAGATCATCCCAGGGTACAAAGCCATGTGAAGTATTCAGCATGGGCTTTGTTTCTTCACTATATCCCCAGCCTTTTTCAGGATCAACAGAAAAAACCGGGATAACGCGGAACAGGCGGCCTGATGGCAATCCATAAACAGACATCTGCCCGCTGAAACCTCCTGAAACAAAATTGTAAAACTCATCGTATTTGCCGGGGGCCACATAAACTTTGGCTGCAGCATCCCCGCCTACAGCAGATTGTGTGCCTTTTGGTTTGCAGCTTTGCATGATGAAAAAAGCAAGGGGGGCCAGGCAAAATGTAAAAAGTAAATGGGAAAGAGAAAGTTTCATATTTTTTATTTTAACAGTTAATAATGATTTTGTGGGGTTACAATTTTATTATTATAGCAGTGTTTTTATTTTTCACCATCATTGTTTCTCATGAACTCCAGTACCTGTCGTGCCTCATCTTTGCTAATGTTTTGGTTGGGCATTCTCACCATACATTGCTCTAAAAGTTTTTGCGCTTCAGCATCCGTTTCAAGCATCATGTCAACATTGGTAATCATATTCATGATCCAAACCGGTTTTCTTTTTTGGGTAACACCTTTCCATCCGGGCCCGACGAGGCGTTCTTCAGTTAACCTGTGACAGGACTGGCATTTCAGTTCATATATACCTTTTCCACCTGTTACCCATGATGCATTTAATGGTGTACTTAATGTAATATCGCTTTCCTTTAATTCTGTACCATGTACTTCAGGTTTGTCTTTGGTGAGTTCGGATACATCAACAATTTTTTCATCTGTTTTAACGCCTTCGTTACAGGCCAGAAACAAAAGGCTTGCTGAAAATGCAGTTGCGGCCAGGAATACATTAAGTTTCATATTCATTTTTTTGGTGAATGATAAAAAAGATATTCATGTCTTTTAATAACCAAAAGTATTTCTGCAGCAACCTGCCGGTTATGATGAGCATCAAAGAGGCCAATGATATTTGTCAGGATGCCTGCCTTGGGCAGGTGATAATTTTGTTTGTATGATATTCTCAAAAACTTTCGGTTATGCGTTAAGGGGAATATTGTATGTGGCTGTTAAAGGGGAAAATAATGGCATGATACAATTAAATGAAATTGCTGAAAGGCTGGGGGTACCCAGGCATTTCCTGGGAAAAGTAATGAAGCGTATTGTTAAGGAAGGAATACTGAATTCTTTAAAAGGGCCGTATGGCGGATTTTCTGTAAATGAAGTAACGCTTCAGACTTCCCTGATCAAACTTGTTGAAATAACCGGTGAAACAGACAAATTTGATTCGTGTGTTCTGAGGTTAAGAAAATGCAATTCCAAAAACCCCTGTCCCGTACATCACCAGGTGTTATCCCTCAAACAGCAATGGCATTTATTGCTTGCGGGTACTACTGTCGGAGAACTTATTAAAAAAGATAATCCGGCATTTATAAGGAGCATTACTGCAAATTAACAGTCAGTATGAGTTATGACGCAAGTCATCCTTTTTTTATGGCTTCACTGTTTAATTTGTCTGAAAAATCAGTTTTAAAAGAAGGTCTTATGTTTTTACGATCCTTTGAAATAAACGGAACCTCTCCTGTAGAAGAAATAGTGGCTTATGATTACCGTACTGCCGATGTGTTCAGCAAATACAGTATTGAATATTCAAGCGGAGGAAACAGGACGCTTGAAACTGCATGTGAAGGTAAAGGTATTGATATGGATACAGTAAAAAAAGAACTGCAGCTGGCCATGCTGAACCTTCCTGTTTCGCATACACTGGATTTTGACAACTGGGATATAGATTTTCTTACGGATTATATTGTCAATGTTCACCACCAGTACATCAGGAAGACTCTTCCGTTGTTACAAAGTTATTTGAGCAAATGTTCAGACGGGCGCCAGAAAAAAATTGAAAACTGCGAAGAGATTCAAACTCTCCTTGCACAATTTGTCAAACAGATATTACCACACCTGCAGCAGGAAGAGGAGATTATCTTTCCCTATATCAGGCAGATAGCCCATGCCTATTATAGCCGTGAATCTTATGCCAGCCTGCTGGTACGTACGCTGAGGAAACCTGTTGAGGATGTGATGAAGCATGAGCACAACAATATTTTACGGTCACTGGGCCGCATGCGCCAGCTTACAAACAATTATGTTTATCCTGCAAATGCCCACGTCAGCCATAAAGTAGCATTTCTTAAAATGAAGGAATTTGACAATGATCTTATGCAGCATATGCACCTGGAGAATAACATCCTTTTTCCAAGGGCAATTGCGATGGAAAAAGAACTGCTGCTTCATAAAGACTGATTTTTTAAATTCCCGCCTTAACTCCGGTTGTTTTTATTAATTTGAAGCTGGATTCAATACGTTCACATGTCAGTTGATGCAACACACCTCATTTCTTTGTTTGAAAATGCCACTGAAGGGATCATTCTTACAGACCGTTCAGGCGCTATTATACTTGTAAATCCTGCTGCACAGCGGATTTTCGGATACAGCGTTGCTGAGATAACCGGCAAACGGGTGGAAATGCTCATTCCCGAAAAATTCAGGCCCCATCACCATGAGTTAAGAGAAAGTTTTTATCATCAGCCCTCAAACAGGGTTATGGGCCAGGGCCGGGACCTTTACGCAAGAAAAAAAGACGGAACTGATTTTCCTGTTGAAGTAAGTTTAAGCCATTATAATCAGGCTGATGAAATGTTCGTTATTGCTTTTATTATTGACATAACCAAAAGAAAAGAAATTGAAGCAAGCATGCTCAGGCAGCAAAGGGAGTTACAGAAGATAAGCAGCGAAATAAGGAAACTGAATACAGAACTGGAAGCAAAAGTGGAAGAACGCACAGTAATACTTAAAGAAGCGTTACAGAAACTGGGTGAATCGCAGAACGAACTGCGTGAGGCCCTTGGCAAGGAAAGACAGCTGAATGAAATAAAGAGCAGGTTTGTTTCCATGGCATCACATGAGTTCCGCACACCATTGAGCACAGTATTGTCTTCTGCGTCCCTATTGTCAAAATATACAGGCGCTGACGAGCAGGACAAACGAAACAGGCATATTGAAAAAATAAAAAATTCCGTCAAGCACCTCAATGAAATACTGGAAGATTTCTTAAACCTTGGCAAACTGGATGAAGGGAAAGTAGAATCCCATTTTTCAGAATTTGACATGGAAGATCTGGTTGCTGATACAATAGACGAGATGAAAGGCCTTTTAAAAAAGGGCCAGCAGGTACAGTATATCCATACCGGCGAAAGAATGGCATGTACTGATAAAAAAATGCTGCGTAATATCCTTGTTAATTTAATTTCCAATGCCATTAAATTTTCACCTGAAGGGAATACAGTGGAAATAAAAAGCAATAACAACGGCCGCCATGCCGGTATTGCAATTACAGACCATGGCATTGGCATATCAGAAGAAGACCAGCAACACCTTTTTTCCAGCTTTTTCCGTGCCGCCAATGCCACCAATATACAGGGCACAGGCCTGGGCCTGCATATTGTAAAAAGATACCTTGACCTGTTGGGCGGTTATGTACATTTGCAGAGTAAATTAAATACAGGAACAACAGTAAGTATTACAATCCCGGTAAATAAACCAGCGCCATGAAATCTGTATTGGTAATTGATGACAACCCTGACATCAGGGAAAATATTGCTGAAATACTTGACCTGGCAGGGTATAAAACTTCAACTGCCGAGAACGGAAAGCAGGGAGTGGAAAAAGCTATGAAGGAAAAACCTGATGTAATTGTGTGTGATATTATGATGCCTGAACTGGACGGTTACGGCGTATTACACCTGCTTCGTAAGAACCAGGAAACGCAGAATACCCCTTTCATTTTTCTTACAGCAAAAACTGAGCGCAGTGACTTCAGAAAGGGAATGGAAATGGGGGCTGATGATTTTATCACCAAGCCTTTTGAAGACATTGAATTGCTCAATGCTATAGAAGTACGGTTGAAAAAATCAGGATTGCTGGATAATAAATACCCCCCTTCGCAACAGGGTATCAGCCAGTTTATAAAAGATATAAAAAGTACAGGCCTGATCACGCTGCTGGCTGATCAGTATGATGTTGAAACATACAGCAGGAAACAGGCCCTTTACCAGGAAGGGAAAAGGCCCCGTTACCTCTATTATCTCGTAAAGGGGAAAGTAAAATGTTTTAAAACACATGAAGATGGGAAGGAATACATTACTGATTTATTCAGTGCGGGGGATTTTATTGGCTACCCTGCATTGATAGAAGATAAAAATTATGAGGAAAGCGCCATAGTGCTGGAGGATGCGGAAATTATGCAGGTTCCGAAGGATGATTTTTTGCAGATGATCTACAGGGATATTTCCATTGCAGCGAAATTCATCAGGATCATTACCCAGAATGTAAAAGAAAAAGAAGAACGGTTGTTGCAGCTTGCTTACGGGTCTTTAAGAAAGCGGATAGCCAAAGCATTGCTTGACATTCATGGCAAATACAATTCTGCTGGTGGCGCCAACCCCATCGAAATATCAAGGGAAGACATTGCCCATTATGTAGGAACAGCTACAGAATCGCTTATCAGGACATTAAGTGATTTTAAAACGGAAAAGCTAATAGAAATAAAGGATGGCCGCATTGTAATTCCCCATCCCGATAAACTGGGCCATCTGCTTTATTGAAACAAAAAAATGAACCCCTGCATAAGCACATACAGGGGTCCGGCCATTCAGAGTCATTCCGTTAATTCACAGAAATCGCTTTTACTTTTTTTGGCGCTTTTACTTCCATTTTAGGAATTGAAATTTTCAGCTCCCCGTTTTTGTACTCAGCATTTATTTTGCCGGCATCACAGTTTTCAGGAAGGGTAAAACTGCGGCTCCAGCTGCTGTAATTGTACTCCCGGCGGTTGTAGCGTTCATTTTTTGTTTCTTCCTCTTTTTCTTTTTCAGCCCTAATGGTAAGCATGTCGTCGTAGGCCTCTACTTTAAAATCTTTCTTTTCCATTCCGGGTGCGGCAACAGAAACGCGGAAGTCACTATCGGTTTCAGATACGTTAACTGCCGGTACATTCATCACCTTTCCCATATTGAAGAACTCATCAATGGGGGCATTAAAGAACTTTTCCATCCAGTTGCTGTCAAATAAAGTTGGCCAGGAGGTTCTTGGTTTATCAACTGCTTTGGTTTCCATGATATTTTTTTTATGGTGAGTAATTTAAATTTCACCTCTAATTTCATCATAGATTTTTTTAAACCGGCTGACGCAGATAAGCAGGAGGGATGATTTTGGTCAGTATCTCAATCTTCGCGGAAGTTATCTATATCTCTTCTTTGCTTTTTTGTAGGCCTGCCAATTTTGCTTTTTCTTTTACCTGTATAGAATACAGCAGCCTGGTATTCCAGCCTCTGTTTTTCTTCGGCGGGGGTAAGATCAATATAGTATTTCACTGCTTCGGTAAACTGCACCCGCTGCTGCAATAAACCGGTTACTTTAATAACCCATCTCCGGGTTTCAGTTTTTATTTCATACTCATCTCCGGGTGCCACATGCCTGGCAGCTTTAACAGGAGCGCCGGATAGCTTTACTTTTCCTTTATCGCATGCAGTGGCGGCCAAAGTCCTTGTTTTGAAAATTCGGATGGCCCAGAGGTATTTATCGAGGCGGACTTTTTCTTTTCCTTCTGTCATAATTCAATTCTGTTTTGAAATTACATCTTTTAGATTGATTATTTTCGGTCACTAAATTTCTCTTCATGAAGAAAATATCAATGATTTTTATTCTGTCAGCCTGTTATTTAACGGTAATTGCACAGTTCAAACCCAAGGAAATCACGTGGACAAAAGATGGCAACGGCTATTATACTTCAGAAAATGCAACACTTAAAAAAACAGATCTTGTCACCGGCCAGGAAACCATACTGGTAAAACCTGAACAGTTAAAACCTCCAGGCAGTTCAAAACCTTTAAATATTGCCGATTTTGAATTCAGCGCTGACAACAGCAAGCTTCTCATATTTACCAATACTGCAAGGGTGTGGCGTTATAATACAAGGGGTGATTACTGGTTGCTGGACCTGGCAGGCAACCAGCTAAAGCAAATCGGGAAAAACAAACCCGCTCAGTCATTAATGTATGCAAAGCTTTCACCTGATGGAATGAAAGTGGCTTATGTAAGCGAAAAAAATATTTATGCGGAGGACATCGGTACGGGAAAATCAACCGCTATCACAACTGATGGTAAAGCCAAGCTTATCAACGGTACATTTGATTGGGTATATGAAGAGGAATTTGGCTGCCGTGACGGTTTTCGCTGGAGCCCCGATGGTAAAATGATTGCTTACTGGCAGGTGGATGCCAACCAGATCAGGGATTACCTGATGCTGAATACAACTGATTCAGTTTATTCTTTTGTAGTGCCGGTTGAATATCCTAAAGTGGGTGAATACCCTTCACCTGTTCGCCTGGGAGTGGTATCAGCAGAAGGCGGTAACAGCACCTGGATGAATATACCCGGTGACCCCAAAAATAATTATTTACCAAGAATGGAGTGGGCGGCAAATTCAGCTGAACTGATCGTTCAGCAACTTAACCGCAAACAAAACGAGAGCAAACTGTACCTCTGCAATGCGGCAACCGGAGCTGCAAATGTTATTTATACTGAAACTGATAAAGCATGGATAGATATAAAATCTAGGTGGAATGACGATGACCCCCGCGGATGGGAATGGGTAAGTGATGGAAAGGAATTTTTATGGGTGAGTGAGAAGGATGGCTGGCGGCATATTTACAAAATAAGCCGTGACGGTAAAAAAGAAATATTGCTTACACCCGGCAATTACGATATAGAAAGAATAAGCGCTGTTGATGGTAACAATAATTATGTTTATTTCATTGCATCCCCTGAAAACGCGACACAACGTTATTTGTACCGCACCAAAATGGATGGTAAGGGAAAAGCGGAACTGGTTTCGCCTGCGGCATTGAAAGGGACACACAGTTATGAAATTTCTCCTGCAGCAAAATATGCAATGCACAATTTTACCAGCAGGAATGTTCAGCCGGTAACGGAATGGATAAAATTACCTGAGCACAAGGCCCTTAAAGAAGATCAAAGCATTGCACGAAACATAAAAACCCAGGAGCGTAAAAACATGGAATTTTTTACCATTACAACAGATGACGGAGTGGCGATGGACGGCTGGATTTCCAAACCTGATAATTTTGACAGTTCAAAAAAATACCCGGTGCTGCTTTATGTTTACGGTGAGCCTGCTGCAACAACTGTTGAAGATGTGTTTTATGCAGGGAACAATTTTATGTTTGCAGGCAACATGGGCGCCAATGGTTATTTCTATGTTTCATTCAACAACCGCGGCACACCAACATTAAAAGGTGCAGCATGGCGCAAGGCTATTTACAGGAATATCGGCCGCATCAACATACGTGACCAGGCCATGGCCATGAAAAAATTGCTGCAGCAGCGATCGTATCTTGATACCGGGCGTGTAGCTTCATGGGGATGGAGCGGCGGTGGTTCATCCACTTTAAATCTTTTGTTTCAATATCCCGATATATTCAAAACAGGTATTGCCGTGGCAGCAGTGGGCAACCAGTTGTTTTATGATAACATTTACCAGGAGCGTTATATGGGCTTACCGCAGGAAAACAAAGACGATTTTATAAATGGTTCCCCCGTTACTTATGCAAAAAATCTGAAGGGCAACCTGCTTTACATTCATGGAACCGGCGATGACAATGTGCATTATTCCAACGCAGAAGTGTTGCTGAATGAACTGATTAAACACAACCGTCAGTTTCAGTTTATGCCTTATCCCAACCGTACACATGGCATTTCCGAAGGACAGGGTACCTTTACCCATTTAAGAACTTTATATACGCAGTATTTATTAAAGAACTGCCCTCCGGGGCCAAGGTAATTTATAGTTGTGAAACCTGAAATTTGTTACCTGCATTGAAGGGTAATATATTTTTTTATTTCACCCCACGTAGCTGTATAAGGAGGGATACCATTGATTTCCGGATCATTTTCGGCATCTTCGAAATAGGTAATGCTTTTCCACAGAAAAAAAAGTTGCGATTTGCTATATCTGTGTTCAAACCACTCAAGCATTTTATTCCATCCATATAGTTTCAGTAAAGCGTAAATGTCAAAAAAATCTTTTTTCTTTCCCCTGCCACACACAGTATGCATTTTCATTGCACATATATCTGGTATTGAATAAAATGTTATTTCATTTTCCCGTATAAATGGGGAAACCAGAGGGAATGGTTCATTCACAAAGTCGCATTTTATACCACTGATATTACAAAACAACATAGTTTGCATTTTCCCTTTTGGTTCATATTTCTGAGGGAATTTGCCTGCCAATAAATTTTCAAGATCAGCTGGCGGGAATTTCTCCGGTGAAAAGATATCCAGGTCAATTGAATTCCTGTGCCCGATCTGCAAAGCAAGCGATGTGCCTCCTGCCAATCCGAAATTGGATTTAATAAAAGGTATCCTGAAAATTTCTTTCAGTAATGCTAAAACATCAGGTTTAATGGTAGAAAGATGAAGCATGTAATTCGTGGATGGGTATTTTAAAATACCAGCTGCAAAAATGCCTTGTTTTGGGATCCAGTTCTTTTGATTTTTTTAGTGAATTCACTATTTCCTGCTCAGGATACAGTTCAAGTAACTTTTTAAAATCTTCGAGGCTGCCCCTCGTAATAACCCTTTCAATAACATAGCGT
The DNA here is from genome assembly GCA_033763355.1 of Chitinophagaceae bacterium. Classification (GTDB taxonomy): domain Bacteria; phylum Bacteroidota; class Bacteroidia; order Chitinophagales; family Chitinophagaceae; genus JANRKT01. The sequence goes on from JANRKT010000290.1 coordinate 34,714, forward strand.
TTATGCTGCTGCATGTTTATGGAAGAAGTATCAGCGTCCCAAAAAAGGTTTTCTGAGAAAGGAAACAAATTCATTCGTCAAATTTAAACAAAACGGGACAACAAAACCTGTTGTCCCGGCTAACAAGCTCACCCGGAGCTTGTGGAGCTGCAACTGTTCTTCCAACAGTTTCACGGGTCTTTGTTCACAGTATAATGATTAACGGGGTTGTGACAGCGGGTTTGGAAGACCTGGTTATATTACTTTACCTTCTTTCTTTTTGGATTTCTTTTCTGAGAAATCAACGCTCAGGTTATGGCCAACCACCACTTCACCAAAATCTGATTTTACTTTTACTTTACCAGAGCCGCTGCCCGCAGTGCCATAATATTGTTTATTGAAACGTGGGCCATGCCTGTCATCATCATCATCTTTGTCTTCTTTTATGGCAAAGCTGCTTTTGTTGGATAATTCGCCAAAGCTTGTTTTAATATCAAAGCTGGCGGAAAAATTGCTGGCTACATCAAGGTACAGGGTGGAGTAGGAGCTTTTGGCATCAAAATCTTTCATGCTGTTATCCATCACCAGCCTTGCCTTGCTGAATTCAATGCGGCCGTCTATTTCCCCGCTTATTTTTTTAACCTGCCCTTCTGAAAACTTAATGGTTAGTTTACCGCCGTTAATGCTTTCAATAGTCGCCTTGCCAAACTCCACGTTTACTTCTTTTACGTTGCTGAGGTTGCCTGCAGTAAGGCTGCCGAATTTACTTTCCAGTTCCACCTGCCCGCGGTAATCGGGTACAATCATTGGCCCGAACTGGTTGCTGGCGTCAAGGGGGTTGCCTGCCGGCAAATACACGAGGTAATCAATCTTCATGCTTTGCTCTTTGTATTCTTTTTTATCTCCTTTATGCCAGTCTTCTTTCTGGTCTTTCATGTTGGTTTTAAAATACACACCACCTGAACTTTTACCGTCCGTAATGCTGATGCGGTCAAGTATTTTCTGGGCTATTTCATCAGTTGATGCTTTGGCAACAATGGTTACATCAACCTTAATTTCATTTTTATCCCATGTTACCAGTTTCATTTCGCCAAACTGGTTGTTGAGGGAAATTTTATCGCTGCCGCTGATGCCGTAACTTTTTGAATAAGTTTTTTTCTTTTCAACCAGCATAGGGTCGCCGGCTTTTGCAACAGCGGGCATAATCCCGAGTGCAATACTGAGTACTGCTATGCCTGTAAAAAATTTACGTTTCATATTTTTTGCGTTTTCGGTTGTTTAAATTTTTGAATAATGATTAATTGCTGGTTCAGTAAGTCAATCTGCATTTGCAGGTTCTGGATCATGGCCTGCAGCAGTTGTTCTTTATTGGGGTTAGCCGGCAAGGTGCTGCGCAACACCTGATAGGCGCTGTCTAACCTGGTAACATCTGCAGAAAACTGTTTGTATAATTCGGGTTGCTCTTTTTCAATGGCTTTTATTTCGGCCTGCTTATTTTCAATCATACTGGCAAACTGCACCATCATTTGTGCATACTGGGGATCAATTTCTTCAACTACCGGGTCAGATGCAGAAGCTCCTTTTACTGCAGGTGTTTCAGTTTGTTTTTGTGCTAAAGGTTGTGTTGCAGAGGGCTTATTGTTAAAGAGATATACTGCCGTTACAGAAACCGCAAGCAATACGCTTGCCGCCACACTCCATTTCATCAGGTTCATCCTTACCACTTTTGTTTTTTGCGTAGTTGCAGGCGTTATCTGCGATGCAATGTTGTCCCATACTTTGGATGACGGGGTTTTATCGTCGAAGCTTTCACGGTTATCTCTTGCAAAACGTTCAAGGTTCATTGTACACCTCCGTTTTTTAAGATGGATAATAATTTTTGTTTAGCTCTCATATACTGAGTTCTTGTTGTTGATTCTGCTACCTGCAGTATTTCTGCAATTTCTTCGTGGTCGTACCCTTCCAGCAGGTACAGGCTCAATACCGTCCTGTACCCGTCAGGAAGCTGCTGAATTCCCCTTCTTACCTGCTCCACCTTCCATTGAATCTCTTTTTCATCAATTGTATTTTCTTCAGGCATTTCTGCCACACCTGTTTTTTCTATATCTATCAGGTCCATCTTTTTTTTGCGTAGAGTATTGATGGATTTATTCACTACTATTTGTTTTAACCACGACCCGAAACTTGAACGGTTTTCGAAGCTGTGGATGTGCCGGAAAGCATCCGTAAATGATTCCTGCAGCACATCCTCAGCGTCTGCTATGTTATTGAGGATGCGATAACCCGTATTAAACATCGCTTTTGAATACAGTTCGTACAGCTTCTTAAAACTCAGCGTATCTCCCTGCTTACAGCGTTCTACCAGATCCAGGTGGGGTGATTTTGCAGCCAGCTCCACAAGCATTTTTTTATCTGATTTAATAATAGTGACACAGCTATGTGCACCATGTTGCATAAAGGTCAAAAAAAAATTCCTCACCCCGGCTTCACACAGATGGTTTCTGGAACAGGCATTCCCTCTGCACAAAGTGAAGGAGGTGAGGAAGAGGCATTTGCCTGTAGTAACCTATCTTTGCGCCGTTTAAAAAAGAATTACAGGTTTATATTAAAATACCCTGCTATGGCTTTAAAAGATTTGTTTCAGTCGCCTGATTATTTTCTGCTGGATGAATTGCTTACAGATGAACAAAAACTGATAAGGGAAACAGTCCGTAATTACGTTAAGAAAGAAATCTCCCCCATTATAGAGGATTATGCCCAGCGTGCAGAGTTCCCGCAGCAAATTGTAAAGCAATTGGGCGACCTCGGCTGTTTTGGGCCCACTGTTCCGGTTGAATATGGCGGCGGCGGGCTGGATTACATCAGCTATGGATTAATGATGCAGGAACTGGAAAGGGGTGATAGCGGGGTAAGGTCAACCGCCTCTGTACAGGGTTCGCTGGTAATGTTTCCCATTTATGCTTACGGCAGCGAAGAGCAGCGTAAAAAGTACCTGCCCAAATTGGCCAATGGTGAATGGCTGGGTTGTTTTGGATTAACCGAACCCAACCATGGAAGCGACCCCGGCAGCATGTTGAGCAACATTAAAGATAAAGGCGACCATGTATTGTTGAACGGGAGTAAAATGTGGATCAGCAATGCACCTTATTCACATGTGGCAGTAGTATGGGCAAAGGATGAAGCCGGAGAGATAAGGGGTATAATACTTGAAAGGGGCATGGAAGGTTTTTCAACCCCCGCTACTCATGGCAAATGGAGCCTCAGGGCTTCTGCAACCGGAGAACTGGTTTTTGACAATGTAAAAGTTCCCAAAGAAAATATCCTGCCTGGTGTAAAGGGATTGAAAGGGCCTTTGAGTTGTTTAACAAAAGCCCGGTATGGCATTGCGTGGGGCAGTGTGGGCGCAGCCATGGATTGTTATGACACCGCATTGCGTTACAGCAAGGAGAGGGTACAGTTCGACAGGCCCATAGGCGGTTTTCAATTGCAGCAAAAAAAGCTGGCGGAAATGGTTACTGAAATTACCAAAGCCCAGCTTTTGAACTGGCGGTTGGGTGTTTTAATGAATAATGGCAAAGCCACGCCGCAGCAGGTAAGTATGGCAAAACGCAACGGTTGCGAAATTGCGGCTAACATATGCCGTGACGCAAGGCAAATGCTCGGTGGCATGGGCATAACAGGGGAGTATTCCGTAATGCGCCACATGATGAACCTGGAAAGTGTGATAACTTATGAAGGCACACATGATATACATTTGCTGATTACAGGGATGGATGTAACAGGGTTTAATGCATTTAAGTAATACCCCCGTCCCCAGAAAGTGGAAGAGGGATAATCAGGTTTTGTGTATTCTTTTGCTTACCGCTTTTTGAAAACATGGATTGTACAATGAGTAATTATATTTTCAGGGTGCTTTTAATGCAAGGGCATATATCTTCATTCAATATCATTAAAACTTCCCTTCAGGGGCCGGGGGTATGATCATCTTTCTTCTTGGTTTTATGGGTTCAGGCAAATCTTACTGGGCAAGGCAATTGTCGCTTAAGTTGGGCATACCCGCTTACGACCTGGATAAAGAAGTGGCCAACCGTGAAGGCAAACCCATTACAGCTATTTTTAAAGAAGACGGGGAGGAATATTTCAGGGGCAAAGAGAAAGAGGTCTTACACCAACTAACAGCCGAAATTGTTAAGGAAAATTCCGGTAAAGGTGTTATCATTGCCTGTGGCGGAGGTACACCTTGTTTTTATGACAACATGCAATGGATGAACCGTCAGGGTATTACCGTTTGGCTCAATCCACCCGTTGAAACACTTGTGCAGCGGTTAAGTAATGAAACTGAACACCGTCCCCTGGTGCGTGGAAAAAGTAAAGCGGAACTTGAAAGCTTTATTGTTTCCAGACTCGAAGAACGAAAAGCCTTTTATCAGCAGTCAAAAATTGAAATTGCCAACACAGCATTAACTGTTGAAAAACTCTTAAAAAAACTCAGCGATGCATAGGTTTTTCTTAAAAATTGCAGCCCTGCTTGGGGCGTTAAGTGTTATGCTCGGTGCATTTGGCGCACATAAACTTAAAGAAATGGTGGAACCTGCGACCCTTTCTACTTTTCAAACAGGGGTTACATACCAGTTTTATCATGCTTTGGCTTTATTGGCTGCGGGGATACTCTACAAAAGGTACCGTAACAAATGGATCATTTGGTCAGGTGGCGCTTTTATTGCCGGAATCATTTTATTCAGCGGATCGTTATATGTTCTTACTGTTATGCAGGCAACTGAAAAAGTAGGTGTGGGCAGCATAGGTTATATAACACCTGCAGGCGGTGTTGTGCTTATTGCCGGCTGGCTCTGTCTTTTTATAGGCATACCTGCCAGCAGGGTTTCAGAGCGGAATGAGAAGGACGGTTAAGGTGCCATCTTTTTTCATAACCTTATATTCACCACCTGTATTCTGCATCCTCCTCTGCATGTTTCGCAGGCCATTGCTGTAAGGTCCTATTTTTCCCGTTTCTATACCAATGCCGTTGTCATGTATTTCAATCTTCAGCGCCTCGTTGATGCTTACATCAATTTTTACTTCTGTTGCTTTTGCGTGTTTAAGTGTATTGTTAAGCGTTTCCTTAATGGTGAGGAAGGTGTTTCTTCTTTTTTCGCCTGTTACTTCCCTTGCGGGTATATCAGCCGGCAATATTACCGAGCAATGCACGGGGGTGTTTTCAAAAAACTCAATAGCATAAGTCCTGATGTAGGAAAGCAGGTTTACCAGTGAATCATTGGAGGGGCTCATGCTCCATATAATGGCATTCATTTTAATCAGCAGGTCGTTGGCAGAGGAGGAGATTTTATCTATTTCAGGGAGCGGGTTTGATTTTAATTTTTCTTTTGCCAGTTCGCTCATCAGGCGTATGGCCGTCATACCGCTGCCCAGTTCGTCGTGCATATCGGTTGAAATACGGTTCCGCTCCTCCTGCTGCGCCTGCAGAATGGCTACCTGTTTTTCCAGCTCTTTCCTTTCGTTTTCTGACTTTAATTTTTCCCGCTCGGCGGTACGTGTAATTAGTTCCTTCCTGTTTTTATAAATTAAACCTGCAAGGAAAAAAACCAGTTCCAGCACAACGCCTGTTTCATAATATGCAAGCGACCTGTTGAGCAAAGAGCCAGTTGGGAAAAGCCGCCAGCCCAGCACCGCAATCAGTAAAGAAAACAGGGAAAGCAGGATGAGAAACACATTGCCAAGCATCAGGTACTTGAGCAGTTTATCTTTTTTAATCAGCCCGGCATACACGATAATGATGCCGAAACCAATAAGAAAATATTTGGAAAAGTTTTCGAAAGTATTGAGTATGCTGAAGGGAAGGCCGGCAAAATAACAATAACTGTACACAGCAAAACAAATAATAACAAGCCAGCGGGAATAGCTCAACAGCTTATTTAAAAGCGGGAACCTGCCGGGTGTATCCAGGAAATGCTGCACAAACAGAAAGTAAAAAAAATGTGCAGCCAGCTGTAACGAAAAATCAAGATAGCTTTCCAGGAAATAGTTGAAGGATGTGGTTGTCCGGTTATTTTGGGCATAGAGAAAAAACAATGAGCCGAGCAAAAAAGCATAAAGGCTGTAGAAAATAAATTGTGGCTGGGAGGTCTGCACATAATTGATGAAAGCATAAAAAATCATCATCAGCAACATGCCTGCAATAACATAACTGAAAACCCTGATATCCGATTCAACATTGCGGAACGACAGGCGCCATGAAGCTACATCATTGCTGTGCATCAGTGCAGGCCTTAAAATACTGGTATGGGAACGGATGGATTTAATGTGTGCATAAATGGCGCAGCGTTCTCCTGGTAACAATTCAATGCCTCTGTAACCCAGGCTGTCTTTTACATCAGGCAATTTTGCTGATATTGTATGGAGGTTACCCGCACTATCCTGTTTAAACAAATCTATTTTGTTATAATAAATACCGGGGAAAAAATAAAGTTGCACGGAGGTATCAGCGTCGTTGTGCAGCCTGAATGCTAAATATATGTTTTCATCAACAGCGCCGGTACTTATTCCATTTTTTACAGACAGGGGTAAAGAGTCTTTATAAGCGATTTTTGCAATGCCCTGCGCATCATAATTCTCTTTTGCAACAAAGAAGCGGCTTTTTGCAGTAATAAACTGGTGTCTCTGCACCTGGCTTATTTTAATTTCCGCACTGTCTGGCAAAGCCGGCTGACCGGAAATATTGATTGAGATACCTGAAAAAAAAGCCAGACATAAAACGAACCATATTATTTTCCCGTTTTCAGCAGGGGTTGCATTAGGGTAACATGCAGCTAATGGCTTATGAGGCAGCTTTTTGGTCATCACGTAACGATACTGGCAGAGTGAAGATAAAATAAAGATTAAACTCTGGTAAAAAAGTTTTAATATGAGTTAGCTGTGCTGCCCTTTTGCGGGCATTGTGCATGAAAGCCTTAATTTTGTTGAAATGCCGAATAAATTGAAAACCTCCGGTAAATCCAGAAAACCAAACCCGGATAAATTGCTTACCGAAAAAGAAACCAGGGTGGAAATGAAACAACTGGTGAGGGATGAGCGTACAAAGAAAATTATTGGCAGTGTGCTTTTGTTGCTGAGCTTTTTTTTGTTTACAGCGTTTACCTCTTATCTTTTTACCTGGGCAAAAGACCAGGATAAAGTTTTTCGCCACGGGATTTCTATTTTAAAACCCAATGAACTTGAAATAGCCAACCTGCTGGGTTCGTTCGGGGCATATATTTCTTACCTGTTTTTTTACAAAGGTTTTGGCCTTGCATCTTTTTTGTTCTGCACGCTTTTATTTGTAACAGGGGCAAATCTTTTATTTGCCAAAAAAGTTTTTTCAATAAGGCGCAATGTTAAGTATGTTGTTACAGGTGTTATACTTTTCAGCGTTTTGTTTGCTTTTGTTTTCCAGGGCAGCGCTTTTTCATGGGGCGGCGAAGCAGGTAATATGATGAACCGCTGGCTTACCGGTTTTTTGGGTAAGTTGGGAACCGCCGCTTTGTTGTTTGTTGCCGGATTGGCTTATATCATTTGGCGGTTTAATCCTTCTTTTAAAGTGCCGGAAAGAAAATTTGCTTTCAGCAAAAAAACTGCTGAAGCAAATAAAGATGATATTCCTGAAACCGGCCCTGTAAACGAAGCAGTTCATCAAAAAGGCAATTACCTGAAAGCGGAAAATGAAAACATCGTCCCGACGGTTACGGCAGAAAACAAAAGCAACCCCGATTTTAAACTGACAGAAAAAGAAGAAGCCAAAGCTGCAACGGATAAAATATTAAACGACCTTTTTGAGAGTAAAGCCAATGAGCCTTCGCAGGCAACAATCAATGATTCTCTGAAGCAGGCCACAACTCCTTCTAAAAAGGGCCAGGTAAAACGTAATTCAGGTGATCTTAAACTGGAAATAAACCCGGTGCATGATGGGCAAATACCTGAAGAGGAAATCATTGAAACAAAAACAGTAAATGCCCTTCCCCCTTATGATCCCGTACTTGACCTGAGGGATTACAAATACCCTTCGCTGGACTTACTGGAACAGCACGGCAGTGAAAAGATAGTGATGGATCCGGGAGAACTGGAAACAAACAAAAACCAGATCATCAATACCCTGAAGAATTATGATATAGAAATTCAGAAGATTACTGCTACAGTTGGCCCCACCGTTACACTTTATGAAATTGTACCTGCTGCAGGGGTACGTATTTCCCGTATTAAAAATCTTGAAGATGATATTGCACTGAGTTTATCAGCTTTGGGTATCCGCATCATTGCGCCCATCCCCGGCAGGGGCACCATTGGTATTGAAGTGCCGAATGTAAGAAAGGCGGTAGTAAGTATGAGGGGGCTGCTTTCATCAGATAAATTTCAGCATAGCCATTTTTCATTGCCTATAGCATTGGGTAAAAAAATTGACAACGATAATTTTATAGTTGACCTTACTTCAATGCCCCACCTGCTGATGGCCGGCGCCACAGGACAGGGAAAATCAGTAGGCGTAAATGCGATTCTCGTTTCATTATTGTATAAAAAACATCCATCCCAGTTAAAGTTTGTATTGGTTGACCCGAAAAAGGTAGAGTTGAGTTTATACCGCACCATTGAAAAACATTTTCTTGCCAAACTGCCCGGTGAAGAAGAAGCAATCATAACAGATACAAAAAAGGTTGTTCATACCCTCAACGCACTTTGTATTGAAATGGACAACCGGTATGACCTGCTTAAAGAAGCGGGTTGCAGAAACATTAAGGAATACAACGAAAAATTTGTTGGCCGCAAGCTCAATCCTGAAAAAGGCCACCAGTTCCTGCCATTTATTGTTTTGGTTATAGATGAATTTGCCGACCTGATTATGACGGCCGGTAAAGAAATTGAAATGCCTATTGCCCGCCTGGCGCAGCTGGCCCGTGCTGTCGGTATCCATCTTATTATTGCTACCCAGCGGCCATCAGTAAATATCATTACAGGAACAATTAAAGCCAACTTCCCCGTACGGATTGCTTTTAAAGTTTCTTCAAAAGTAGATTCACGTACTATTATTGATACAGGTGGTGCAGAACAACTGATAGGCCGTGGAGACATGCTGATTTCATATAACGGTGAAATCACACGCCTTCAATGTGCTTTTGTTGATACACCTGAGGTTGAAACTGTTGTTGAATGTATTGGTGAGCAACGCGGCTACCCCCAGGCATTTCTTTTACCTGAATACATTGATGAAAAAGACCTTGAAGGAAGAGATTTTGACCTTACTGACCGTGACCCCTTGTTTGAAGATGCTGCCCGCCTGATTGTACAAAGCCAGATGGGTTCCACCTCCTTGTTACAAAGAAGGATGAAGCTTGGTTACAACCGTGCAGGCCGCTTAATGGACCAATTAGAAGCAGCAGGAATAGTGGGCCCTAACCAGGGCAGTAAAGCACGTGATGTACTGGTAAAAACAGAACCTGAACTCGAACAATACCTCCAGGCCCCTGAATAAAGTTTAGTTAATGCTTTTCAGCCGTTTTAAACCGGAATTTACATTCTGGTCTAATGTAATATCTTTGCGCTTCTTTTAAAGAAAGTAAAATAACGCTATAATGAAACGATTGGTTACTGTATTTTTTCTTTTATTTTCTGCTGCAATTATTACGGTACATGCACAGCCGCCCAAAGGCATGGGCTCAAGCGACCCGGAAGCCAAAAAAGTACTGGATGCCGTTAGTGCAAAATTCAAAACATTTAAAGCGGTTAAGGCCGTGTTTATCTATAAAATTGAAAATGGTTCCGGTAAGGTGCAGGGCACAAAAAAGGGGACGGTTTTTATGAAAGGCGTAAAATACAGGGTGAGCATAAGTGGCCAGGAAATATTCTGCGATGGTAAAAATGTGTGGACGTACGATAAAAGCGCAAACGAAGTACAGGTATCTGATTTTGAGGCATCAGCAAGCACCATTACACCACAGAAGCTCTTTACAAATTTTTACGATAAAGATTTTTTATACAAACTGAACGCAGAGAGAAAACAGGGGGCAGTAACACTTCAGCAGGTGGAGCTTACACCCGTTGATAAAACCAAACCATTTTTTAAAGTGCTTGTAGATGTTAATAAGGCATCTAAAATTATTACCAATACCCAGGTATTTGAGAAAAACGGCAACCGTTATACTTATACTGTAAGCAGCATCTCCACCAGCGCCGCAGTTACTGATGATACATTTATTTTTGATGCAAAAAAATATCCCGGGGTGGAAGTTATTGACCTGAGATAACCGCAGTTATTTATTTTCCCCAGCGGAAAGTTTTAATGTTAAAACCGGCAAGGTCAAGCACCCTGTCAACAACTGTTGCTGCAACTTCTTCAACTGTTGTAGGCCTGCTGTAAAAAGAAGGTGTGCCGGGACAAATAATTCCGCCTGCCAGCGTAACAGTTTCCATGTTTTTAATGTGTATGAGGTTGTATGGCATATCCCTTACCACGCAAACCAGTTTCCTTCTTTCTTTCAGTATTACATCAGCCCCCCTTGTAATCAGGTCATTTGATATTCCGCCTGCAATACGCCCCAATGTGCCCATTGAACAGGGGATAATGACCATGGTATCGTATTGTCCCGAGCCGGAAGCAAAAGGAGCGGAGAAATCATTTTTATCATAAAAGGGAACTGCATAGTTTTTATAAGACTCTTCCTGCAATTCTGTTTTCCATACCTCTTTTGCATTGTCGCTCATTACTACAGCAAGCTTTTCCCACTGGTCTTTTATCAGCAAGAGCTTATCTAACAAAAGCTTAAAATAAACCGAACCGCTGGCCCCTGTTGCAGCCAGCACTATTTTTCGTCCCATCTTCGTTATAATTTTGTACCATTAAACAAAATAACATGCGAAAAGTTACGAAGGCCTCCGGAGTTTGTGTGGTTTTATTCATTTTAACTTCTTTTGTTGTACCTGAAAAAGAAAAGTTACAGTGGCTCAGCCTTACTGAAGCGGAAGCCATGTTGCGTAAAGAAAAAAGGCCCGTATTGATTGACCTTTATACAGACTGGTGCGGCTGGTGTAAAGTGATGGACAAGAAGACATATACCCATGAAGGGTTGGTAAAATATATTCAGGAAAAGTTTTATCCCGTTAAAGTAGATGCTGAAACAAGGGAAAAACTAAAATGGATGGGCCGTGAATATGCTTATAACAACAACTACAGGGTTAATACCTATGCATTGTATCTTACCAATGGCCAGTTGCAGTTTCCCACTACGGTTATATTACCGGCAGATGGTTCTGCGCCACAGGCCATTCCCGGGTATTTGAAACCTGGTGAAATGGAGATTATATTAAAATATTTTGGTGAGGGAAAATATGGCGTTACGCCATTTAATGAGTTTCATAAGAATTTTAAACCCGCCTGGAAGTGATTTAACAATAAAGCCACCCCATCCCCGTTAATACTCTGGTTTTTCATAGGATATTGGATTTAAAACGGGGCTGGATTTCTATCCGGGCCTCTTTTTATTTTATACCTGTGTGAACAACCTGTCAATAACTAATAATCGTGCCCATGCAACTCAGGGGGCATTTCCTGAGTCTATGTTTGGGTTTTTCATAGGATATTGGATTTTAAAACGGGCAGGATTTTTATCCAGCCCTTTTTTATGCCCCTAAAGCAGGGGTAAGTGGGTATTTTGTAAAAAAAAAAATTTGCCCTCTAAAACTGTAAATTCAACATTAGGCATAATTTAGACCTTTCATAGGATAAGGTTTAAGGGTTAATGGTTTTTTAGATTAGTGCTCCCGTCTACGGACGGGACTTTTTTTTATAAAACAAAAATGCTGCCCGCAAGAGACAGCATTTATTTTGTAAGGTGTTTAAATTTTCCTACTTATTTTTTGGCCTGTTGAGTGTATATTCAAAACGTTTACTGCTGTATTCAGCCATATCAGGTATTGCATCTGTTTTATATTCACCTGCATCCAGTTTTTTCTTTGTTTCTTCAAACGCAACCAGCGTTTCTTCTATATCCTGGTCCGTATGAATGGCGGACGGGATAAGCCTGTAAATAATGTGGCCTTTGGGTATTACAGGATAAACCACTATCGATGCGAATACGCCGTAATTTTCACGCAGGTCCATCACCATGGCAGTAGCTTCTTCAACACCTCCCTTCATATACACTGGGGTAACCACTGAATCTGTGTTGCCGATATCAAACCCTCTTTGCTTTAACCCGTTTTGCAGTTTTAACGCATTGCTCCACAGTTTTGCTTTATATTCAGGATGTGTACGCAAAAGTTCAAGGCGTTTGAGGTTGCCTATAACGAGCGGCATAGGCAAACTCTTGGCAAAAATCTGTGAGCGGATGTTGTAGCGTATATAGTCCATAATGTTTTTATCGCCTGCTACAAAAGCGCCTATTGATGCCATTGATTTGGCAAAAGTGGAAAAATATAAATCAATCTTATCCTGGCAACCCTGCTCTTCACCTGCCCCTGCCCCGGTTTTGCCCAATGTGCCAAAGCCATGAGCATCATCAACAAGTAACCTGAACTGGTACTTGTCTTTTAAAGCTGCAATTTCTTTCAGTTTTCCCTGGTCGCCGGCCATTCCAAAAACACCTTCTGTTATTACTAAAATGCCTCCTGCATTTTGTTTTTCTATCAACGCAGTTGCCCTTTGCAGTTGTTTTTCGCAGTCATCAATATCATTGTGTTTAAACACATACCTGTGGCCCGGGTGGAGGCGCAGCCCGTCAATGATACAGGCATGGCTTTCGGCATCGTAAACAATTACATCATGACGGCTGCAGAGCACGTCAATCAGGCTCACCATGCCCTGGTAACCGTAGTTGAGCAAAATGCAATCTTCTTTTCCTTCAAATTCAGCAAGTTCTTTTTCCAGTTGTTCATGAAGGTTGCTGTTGCCGCTCATCATCCGTGCACCCATTGGAAGGGCCAGCCCATATTTTGCTGCAGCATCCGCATCCGCTTTGCGCACTTCGGGATGGTTGGCAAGGCCGAGGTAATTGTTAAGGCTCCAGATGATCATTTCCTTACCGCGGAACTTCATCCGGCTGCTGATTTCTCCTTCCAGCTTGGGAAATGCAAAATAACCATGCGCCCTTTCCCGGTGCTGCCCTATGGGGCCATAATTTTTTAACAAACGCTCAAAAATATCTGCCATAACTTATGTTGTTTTTAAGGGGGTTCAGTCGTTTAAACGGGAAAATTTTAAATTGGCGCAAAGATAATGGAATTGCATAAAACGTCAGCGGGCAGTGTATTTGATGTGGTTTATCATTCATGTGTAAAAAGGAGAAGGATGAACATGATACAGGGATTTGCATGCGTTACAAAAAGCTCAAAAATTTTTTAATATTACTGAATCTTTGTTCCATTACATTTGTACAAAACCATTTTACATGCGGAAGCTTTTGACGGTGCTTTTATTGCTGAATACGTTTCTTTTTTTGCGTGCTGAAACATATACTGACAGCCTCAGCCGCCCCAAACTGGTGGTGGGTATTGTGGTTGACCAGATGCGCTGGGATTTTCTTTACCGTTATTACGACCGTTATTTACCCAATGGTGGGTTTAAGCGGATGCTTCACCAGGGCTTTAGCTGCGAAAATACACTGATACCTTATGCACCTACTGTAACAGCTTGTGGCCATGCATGCATTTATACGGGCAGTATCCCCGCAATAAACGGCATTGCTGGCAATGAATGGTGGGACAATAAAGAGATGAGGGATGTGTATTGCGTGGAAGACAATGTAAGATCAGTAGGTACTGAAGGCCCGGCAGGCGCAATGAGCCCTAAAAATATGCTTACTACAAGCATTTGCGATGAGCTTCGCATCGCCACCAATTTCAGGAGCAAGGTAATTGGTATTGCTATTAAAGACCGCGGCGGTATTTTACCTGCAGGCCATTCGGCTAATGCTGCATACTGGTATGAAAGCCGCAGCGGCAACTGGATCACCTCAGCATATTATATGAATGAACTGCCCAAATGGGTAAGAGATTTTAATGCTTCCAAATGGCCTGATAAATATTATGCAGAAGGATGGAATACGCTCTACCCTGTTAATACTTACATGCAGAGCAGCAGCGATGAAAAAACTTATGAAGCAAAAACATTTGGCGCTGATCAAAAGAAGTTTCCTTACGATTTAAAAAAGTTTATCGGTACCAATTATGGGGTGCTGCCCGGTACACCACATGGTAATTCTATAACAACTGAATTTGCAAAAGCGGCCATTAATGCTGAAAAATTAGGCGCCGATGTCATTACTGATTTTCTTACGCTTAGTTATTCATCGCCTGATTACATCGGCCATGCTTACGGCCCCAATTCAGTTGAAGTGGAGGATAACTATTTAAGGCTTGATAAAGAGTTAGGTGAGTTTTTTGGTTTTCTTGATGCAAAAATAGGGCAGGGGCAATACCTTGTTTTTTTAAGTGCCGACCATGGTGTGGCACATGTACCCGTTTTCCTGAAAGAAAATAAAATACCTGCAGGGGTTGTTGCAGGCAATACCATGCCCGACGAAATGGGTAAAGCGATGAAAGAGAAATTCGGTTCAGACAAACTCGTTGCAAGCCTTGCCAATTACCAGTTATACCTCGACCACCGTTTAATTGATTCCCTTAAGCTTGACACTGATGCTGTAAAAAAATGGCTGATAAATTATGTAAGCAATTATGATGGTGTGGACAGGGCTTTTGAAACCGGGGAAGAGCTTACTGAACAGCCATTGAACAGCAGGATAAAAAGCATGCTTGTTAACGGCTACCACCCCCGCCGCAGCGGCGATATACAGATTATTTTAAAACCGCAATGGTTCAGCGGTTACCAGGCGGGCACAACGCATGGCGCATGGTACCCCTACGATTCGCACATCCCCCTGTTGTGGTATGGCTGGAAGATCAAACCCGGCAAGCTCAATCGTGAAGTGCACATGACAGATATTGCACCTACCATCGCAGCATTGCTGCACATACAGATGCCGAGTGGAAATGTGGGGCATGTTATTGAAGAGGTGGTAAGATAAGAGAATAACTATATCGGGCTTTGTGATGAGACGGGTTTCTGTGTTCGAATTGTCAGAAACAGGTTTGAGATTACAAGTTAAGATTGTATTGAAGCATATCTAAAGAAGTAACATTCACCAAACCAATAAAGATTAATAATATCTGCAACAGAAATGAAGCAGCTGTTAACAAGGTGGTGCAGTAACAATTATTCCGTTATTTGCTTTTCCAGTTGCATGGCTTGCTGCCTTGTTTCGGCATGCAGCCACCCGATCAATATCCAGGGGAAGCCATGCTTATTACTTGGCGTTTCGCCGCTTTTATGCCTTTTCAACAGGTCAATTATGTAATGGTCTGCCCGCAATAATATTCATTGATGGTGTTGCTGAAAAGGATGTAAACGTAAAACATAAAATAAAAGCCCTGAAATGATTTCAGAGCTTTTGCATAAGTCGGGAGGACAGGATTCGAACCTGCGACCCCCTGGTCCCAAACCAGGTGTTCTACCGGGCTGAACTACCTCCCGAATCTTTTTTAAAAATCCACTTAAAGAGTTATTCTGATGGTGCTGAGCGGTGAGGGAGGGATTCGAACCCTCGGTACAGTTTAACCCGTACGACGGTTTAGCAAACCGTTCCTTTCGGCCACTCAGGCACCTCACCATCCCTCTTTAAGAGGACGGCAAAAATAGCAACATCAGCCAGAACTCCCAAAACTAATTGCATGTGTATCGGATCAGAACCTTACAACGGAAAAACCTTTAAACCCTTTTATTCCAGTGTCCGCAACA
>JANRKT010000291.1:0-2605 GCA_033763355.1 Chitinophagaceae bacterium
CTGCAAAACCATGTAATGGAACTGAACTGATAAGGGCGGTTATTAATTGAAGAACAATAAAAGGCAAAAGAAGAAAGGCAAGGCACAGTATTACTTACTGTGCCTTAATTTTTACAGGGCTTTATTGTCTTGTACTTCACATGAAGGCTGTCCGGGTATAAAGACCAATTTCTTTCATGCTTCGTTGTTTATCTTTACAGAAACAACAACCATGAAATTTCTTTCGCTCCAGCCTTTTGTTCCTTCCGGAAGCAACTTTGAAGGCTCCAAACAATTTTTCCGGGAACTGGGCTTCAGCATCAAATGGGATGCCGGTGATTATGTGGGATTTGAAAAAGACGGATGCAGTTTTATTTTACAGCGTTATGCCAATAAAGATTTTGCTGAAAACTTTATGCTCACAGTTGGAGTTGCTAATGCAGATGAATTCAGAAAAGAAGTTATAGATAAACAATTGCCCCAAAAATACGGTATCCGCATTGGTGAAGTATCTGACCAGCCCTATGGCCGTGAAGTTAACATTATTGACCTTGCCGGTGTTTGCTGGCATTTTGTGCAGGGGTAAAAGCAGTCTTACTTTGCGGTGTACACCTCTTTACCGTTTACAATTGTTTTAAGCACTTTCACCTCTTTAATTTTTTCCGGGGCGATCTCAAAAAGGTTTTCACTCAGAATAACAAAATCGGCCAGCATACCTGTTTTCAATTTGCCCAACTTATTTTCCTGGAAACCGGCATAAGCATTATTGACTGTATAACATTTCAGTGCCTGTTCAACTGTTATTTTTTGTTGCGGGTACCAGCCACCTGGGTTCTTTCCATCTAATGTTTGCCGGTTTACCGCTGCATCAATACCCAGCAAAGGTACAGCCGGGGCCACGGGCCAGTCGGAACCAAATGTTACTGCGGCATTGGCGTTTAATAAACTTTTAAATGCATAAGTGCCCTGGAGCCGTGCATCATCCAAACGCTTTGCAGCCCAACGCCCATCATCTATTGCATGATAGGGCTGTATGGAAGGGATCACTTTCAGTTCGGCAAAAACAGGTATGGCTGTTTGTGTGATATGCTGTGTATGTTCTATACGGAAGCGGTGATCTTTATCCGGATTTTTTGCAATGGCATGCCGGTAAACATTTAAAATAAAATCGTTGGCACGGTCGCCAATGGCATGTATGGCCACATGCAGCCCGGCAGAATCTGCCGACAGCGCCCATTGCTTTAAAAGCATTGTATCTGTTACCAGCAAACCGTTTGTATGTGGCGCATCCAGGTAAGGTTTATAAAACCATGCAGTGGTTGAACCCAATGAGCCATCTGTAAAACCCTTTAAGGCGCCCCAGCGCAGCATATCATCTCCCTTTCCATTTTTTTTGCAAAATGAATCAAGCTTTTGCCAGCTGTTAACGGGCATGAAAGAATAAATGCGGAGAGGCAATTGATTGTTGTCTTTAGCCCGCTTATACGTATCCAAATCTAACCAACCGCCGTAGCTGCCCATATCATGCACCTGTGTTACCCCATTAGACAAAGCATAGCGGTAAGCAGCCATAAAAAATTCATCAAGCTCTTTTGCAGAAGGATCAGGAATTATTTTTGCAACCAGGGCCATTGCTTCATCTTTAAGCACCCCGGTCGGTTCCCCTTTTTTATCTTTTATGATCTCCCCTCCTTCCGGCGCCTTGCTTTTTCCTGTAACACCTGCCAATTGCAGCGCTTTGCTGTTGGCAAACGCCATGTGCCCGTCGTAACGGCTGATAAACACCGGATGGTTACCGGTAACAGAATCTATCCATGACTTATCCGGTAACGTACCGCCCCAGTTTTCATGGTCCCAGTCGCCGCCCAGTATCCACCGGCCGTCAGGATGTTGCAGGCAATAAGATTTTAATGTGGCAATAAATTTTTGTGGTGTTTTAGCATTTCTCAGTTGCACACCCGACAGGTTATGCCCGCCCATTAAGAAATGTGTATGGTTATCTATAAATCCCGGCACAATCATTTTACCCTTTACATCTTCCATCCGGGTATTACTGCCTTTATAGCTTTTATAATCATCACCCGCATAAATAATCACATTCCCTTTTACAGCAATGGCATGGGCATGTGGCATGGCGCTGTCACCCGTCCACAATTCAGCATTGTAATAAATAACATCAGCAGGTTCCTCTTGTTTGCAGGATGGCAGCAATACAACGCTTACGAACAGGCTAAGCAGTAATAACTTCATAAAACGTATTTTGAGCCGAAGAAAGAAAAAACCCTTTTGCTTTCAAATATAAAACAATAGCTGAAGAAGATAAGGGGTATTTGGGAAATGTAAGGACCTGTAAGAGCAGCACTATTATTTTTGTTCCATGATGTATTCATTGTTTCTATGGGTTCTTTCCTGCATGGAAATGTGGGAAGTGATATCCGTGGTTTGTCTAGACTAATTAATCCCGGAGTCCTATGCCCCGGCACTAAGGCAGCGCTGTGAAGACCTCCGGGCTGATGAAGTGGGAGAAACACCAATAGTAAAAATATTGCTGGCTTTCATCATACCTGATATGCTGAATGCAGGTAACTCTTTTATAACTACATCAATCACATCATAGCCTTCCTTA